>NZ_JAAUVO010000016.1:0-104958 GCF_012030385.1 Microbacterium sp. B19(2022) | reverse complement strand
CGTCGTCTCCGCGTCCGCCCCGTCGACTCCGCCCGCCCCCGCGGAGGATGCCGCACTCCTCGACGCCATCCTGGGCGCCCCGGAGTCGGACGCTCCTTCCTCGCGGCTCACGATCCTCACCGTCTGCACCGGGAACATCTGCCGGTCGCCGCTGGCGGAGGTCATGCTGCGGTCCGACCTCGAACCGCTCGGCGTGCGGGTCCACAGCGCGGGCACCCATGCGCTGGTGGGTCACGGCATGCCCGAGCCGGCGCTCGAGCTGGCCGCGCAGGCGGGCGTCGATCCCGCGACAGCATCCGCCCACCTGGCCCGCTACCTCGTCGAGCCGCTTCTCGAAGACGCCGACCTCGTCCTCACCATGGCGCGCGAGCATCGTTCGCACGTGGTCAAGATGATGCCGAACCGGCTGCGTCGCACCTTCACGGTCCGCGAGTTCGCGCGCCTCGCCTCGACGTTGAGCACCGACGACGCCCGCGCTGCAGCCGACGCGGCCGGCTCGTCCTCCCACGATCGGTTCGCCGCCGTGCTGCGTGCGGTCAACGATCAGCGCGGCGTCACCGCCTCCTCCGGGGATGACGACGATGTGATCGACCCCTACCGTCGGTCGCGTGAGACCTATGCCCGGTCGGCGGCGGAGCTGACTCCCGCGCTGGTCGAGGTCGAACGAATCGTGCGCGCCGCCCTCACGTGAGCCGCGTGCGCCTCCGGCGGAGGGGTGTTCGCCGTATGCTCATTCTCATGTCTGCATCCCGACCTCCCCGCGGGATGTGCGAGGGGATGAAGAGTTGGAACTGAGAGACTACGCGCGCATTCTGCGCGCGCATTGGATCGTCATCGTCGCGGCCACGCTGGTGGGTGCGGCCCTGGCGTTCGGCTGGAGTTCCCTGCAGCCGCGGGTGTACTCGGCCGACACGACAGGCATCGTGACGGCCGTGGGCGGCGACGGCACGAGCGGTTCCGCGCTCGTGGGCAACCAGCTCGCTCAGAGCAGGGTCAAGTCCTACCTCAATCTCGGCTCCTGGCGGGCGGTCGCCGAGCATGCGATCGACGAACTCGACCTCGACGCCTCCCCCGACGTGCTGGTCAACCGGGTCACGGTGACGAACCCCGTCGACACCACCGCACTGAAGGTCACGGCCACCGGCCCGACGCCAGAGTCGGCGCAGGCGCTCGCGCAGGCCTGGCTCGACGGCATGGCGATCGAGATCGAGAAGCTCGAGGGCGGCACGGCGGAGACGCCGGCGGCGATCTCCCTCATCGTCGGTGACTCCGCACGCCTTCCCAGCACCCCGTCGTCGCCGAACACGCGGCTGAACGTGATCATCGGCGCTCTCGCCGGTCTCGCTCTCGGTCTCGTCTACGCGTTCGTGCGACACACCGTCGACCGTCGCGTGCGTCACCCCCGCGACATCGAGCGCGAGACGGGCGTCTCCGTCATCGGCACCCTCCCGCTCGAGAAGTCGATCGCCGACGAGCGACAGGTGATCGATTTCTCCCTGGAATCGCAGCACGGGGTGTCGCATCACCTCATCGAGTCGATGCGCGAGCTGCGCACGAACCTGCAGTTCATCGATGTCGACAACCCGCCACGCGTGATCGTGGTCACGAGTTCCGTGCCCGGCGACGGCAAGTCCACCGTCTCGGTCAACCTCGCGTCCAGTCTCGCCGCAGCAGGACAGTGGGCCATCCTCATCGACTGCGACCTTCGCCGCCCGGTCATCGCCGACATCTTCGGGATGTCCCACGACGTCGGCCTCACCGATGTGCTCGCGGGCCGCGCCGAGCTGCAGGATGTGGCGCATCGACCGTCTCGCGACATCCCGCTGGCCGTGGTCGGCGCCGGCCGCATCCCGCCGAACCCCAGCGAGTTGCTCGGGTCGCAGCGCATGCGCGACTTCCTGGCGGAGATCAGCAAGTCGGCGATCGTCATCCTCGACTCGCCGCCGGTGCTGCCGGTGACCGACGCCGCGGTGCTGGCCGCGAACGCAGACGGCGTGCTGATCGTCGTCTCGTCGGGGAAGACCACCTTCGACATGCTGCAGCGGGCGATCGACAACATCACCCGCACGACCGGCCGTGTGCTCGGCGTGGTGCTGAATCGTGTGCCCCGCAAGGGTGCCGAGTCGGCGTACTACGGCCGCGAGTACTACGGCGCCTACGAGCGCTACGCGAAGGACGGCGCGGACAGCGAGAGCGCGGAGTCCGAGGCGGCAGCACCCGGCGTGCGCCGGCGCGGCACCGCTCAGGTCTGAGGCACCGCTCAGCGCGGAGTCGGCGGCAGGAGGAGCCCATCGGCGATGAGCACCTGCACGGCCGTCTGCACGATCGACGCCGGGTCTCCGTCTGCGGGCTCTCCGTGCACGGTCACCACGGCGTCGACGAGCTGAGCGAGCGTGCTCCCTCCGGCGGCCGCGGTCCAGATGGTCGGGCCGATGCCGTCGAGGACGTGCACCTGTCCCCCGGTCGGCGTCCGCCGCAGCACAGCGACGCGGGATTCGAGCACCAGCTCGTCGACCGTCTCCGCACGGCGGTATGCGTCCGCGACTGACGTCTCGACCACGGGTGCGGTGCGGGTGACGATCGACGGAATCGGAGCCGGCTCGACGTCGAGCAGATCATCGATGATCCCGTCGATGCCCGTCACCTCCCGGTAGCGCAGTCGCACGGCACCGCCGGTGGCTTCGAGCACTGCAGCGATCCGCTGCAGGGGTGCCGGCCCGTCGGAGAGATAGCTGGTCTGCGGTCCCAGCAGCGCCAGGGCATCCGCGATGTCCAGCGGTTCGATCTCGGGCACGTCCGGGCCCTCCGGCGAGCGATCGATCACGACGATCTTCGCCACCCGCAGCTCGCCGGGCAGGGTGTGCGCGCCGCCGATGCTCGACAGCGCGACCTGAGCCTTGGGAACGGCATCCTGTTCGATGATCGACAGCGGCTTGCGGTAGGGCACCACGCGACCGGTGTCGTCGATGCCGATGGTCTCGTCGCTCACGTACGCGTAGTGCTGCGAGAGGTGTCGCGCCGCTGTCGTCTTGCCGGTGCCGGATGCCGCGCTGAGCACCACGACGCGACCGTCGGCGGCGGCGAGTCCGGCGGCGTGCAGCATCCAGATCGGGTCGTGTCGGCGGTGCGCGAGGGCCTTGATCGTGACGTCGGTCGAGAGCGCGGAGAGGGCTGCGGCGTCCTCCGTGTCGGCCGGAACCACGGCGACCGCATCGGCGGCTCGATCGCCCTCGTAGCGCGCGTCTGTCCAGGCGGCGAGGGTGCGTGCGCGGAAGTCTTCGTCGCGCCGAGAGGCGTCGATCTCGATGACGGCTCCGACCGCGTTGACGAGGAAGCGATCGGACATGGCAGCAAGCCTATCCACGTTCTTCGACTCGGCGAGCCGCGCAGGCGAAAGCACATTGCGCGCAGGAACAACGCACATTGCGCGCTTTTCTTCCATTCGCCGGACATTCCCCGGCGGGCCCTCTACGGTGGCTCGCAGTGAGGCTCCTGGGGGATGCAGATGAGGTTCGTGTCGTCTCACTACACGAATTCAGAATCTGTGTTGACAGGAGGGGCCGGATGATTGAATCTGTATTCAATACACCACCGTATCGAGGCATCGGGATGGCGAACCCGGCAACGCGACGCGTTGATGGGAGCAGGTTCGGCACCCCGATCGCAGAGGCGCCGCAGTTGTTCGCAGGCACCCTGAGGGGGAACGTCTCGTGAGTCACTCAAACGCTCAGGTCATCGACGACAGAGAGCTCGCGAAGCATGGTGTTCGGCGGGTCGGTGACCGCCCCGGACTGCGTTCCCGGGAGCGCGCCTCCGGCGGTGTGCGACTGCTCAGCACGGGCGGAGGGACCTCCGAGCTCCACGTCGACACGGTGACCCGGTACCCCGACCACTCGGTCTTCGCGTTCGTCGAGGCACAGGCGCTCTGGTCGCGAGTAGAGGGTGAGCCCTGGGTCGAGACCGAGGGCGGTCTCGTCGTCGCCGCACACGGCATCACACGCCGGTTGCGGTGGGCAGGGCAGTGGCGCTTCGTCGCCGCACTCGTGCCGCGCTCGGCCATCGCCTCGTTCGTGCCGTCGCTGCCTCCCGACGCGACCGTGTTCACGGACCGCCGACTCCTGGACACCTCGATGCAGCAGTTCGTCGGGTGTCTGCTCGACACCGACGACAATGCATCGGCGATCGAGCAGTACGCCATCGAGCAGCTGGTGATGGAGATGTGCGGCGCGGTGCTGCTCGACCGGGTCGGCGGGGTCAGCGCCCAGGGCTCGCCGCATGCCGTGCTGCGCGAGCGTGCCATCGCCGTGATCTCGCAGCAGTGCGGTGATCCGTCGCTGAACCCGTCGCGCGTCGCGCACGAGGTGCAGTCGTCGCTGCGGCAGCTGCAGCTCGTCTTCTCCGAATCCGGCAACAGCGTCGCGGCGGAGATCCGTCGGCAGCGTGCGCGGCTGGCCCACTCGCTCCTCGTCGACAGTCGCTACGACGTGCTGAGCATCGATCAGATCGCGCAGCGTGCCGGATTCCACTCTCCGATGAGCATGCGTCGGGCACTCGACGAGGCCTATCAGGCCACCCCGCGCACCCTGCGCTCCTCGCGCCGGGCATAGCTCCACGCAGCCATAACGCACAGATCGCGCAGGTTGAGCGCACCCTGCGCGTAGTTCACCGAAACCCCCTTCCTCCCCCTCTTCCTCTCCCTACTTTGATGACCACGAAGAGGCTCCTGGGGGATGCAGACAACGTGTCGCCTCTTCACGACACAGCGGGAAACCGCATCTGCATCGAACAGGGAGGGCACTCACGTGACCGAAGAAATCCAGAAGAACAAGGGCATCTCGCGCCGCACGATCGTCAAGGGCGCGGCATGGTCGGTCCCCGTCATCGCGGCAGCCGTCGCCACGCCGCTCGCGGCCGCGTCGGGCGACGTCGAGGTCGGCGCGTTCTCCGTCGACGGCGACTGCGGCACGCTGGGACTGCTGTTCCCGGGCTTCGAGATCACCGCCGGCCCGAGCGTACCGCTCCCCGCCGGGACCGTCATCAACATCACGGCGACCGGCGTCGCGAACGTGCAGCTCTTCTCCATCTCGAGCGCACTCGCCGACATCCAGCTCCTGGGACCGACGTCGCAGCAGATCACACTCGTCGCCGACCTGCCCGCAGGCGCTTCCTTCGAGGCCCGCGCCCTCGTCGGACTCGGCGTCGGCAGCGTCCTGACGGCAACGGCCACGCTTCCCAGCGGGTACGTCGCGACCGGCGCGAAGACCTCGGGAACGCTGTCCCAGACCGCGATCCTCTGCACCGACGGCTGATCTGTCCTTCGAACTGATCACGAAGATCGTGGAGCGGCCGGAGCCTTCGGGTTTCGGCCGCTCCGGCTATCCGGGAGTATTGGGGCCATGGTCGCGTTCCTCACACCTTTGACGGTGTTCCTCGCCGTCGTCTTCGCCGTGAGCGCGGTCGGAAAGCTCCGATCGGCCGACCGCGGAAGCGCCGCCTTCGCGGCCTTGCGTATCCCTGTCGGCCACCCGAAGACCGCAGCCGGAGCACTGATCGCCGTCGAGGCGGTCGTCGCCGTCGAGCTGCTCGCGACGGACGGCTGGCTCTTCGTGGTCTTCGCTGCCGCAGCGCTCCTGCTGACCTCCGGCCTTCTGATCGCCGTCGTTCGGGCGCACCGCCTCGGCGCCACCGATGATTGCGGCTGCTTCGGCGACTGGCTCCCGTCCGCAATCGGACCTCGCCTCATCGTGCGCAACGCGGTCCTCACCGCCATCGCCGCCTCCGTGCTGGCAGGGGCCGTCACCGCGGCCGCCGTCTCCGAGCCCGTCGGGATTCCGGCCACGCTCCTCACGGGCCCGTCGGTGCCCCTCGTGCTCGGCGCTGTCGGTGCAGGATTGCTGATCGCCGTCGGCGTCTGGTCCCTGGTCCGCGCATCGAACGCCGCCGGACGAGCGGATGCGCAGATCCCCCGTGGAGCCGGCGCCGTGCTGCTGCCTGGCAATGCGGAGATCGTCGACGTGCTCGCCCCGGCCGCCCGCGCCCGACTCCTGGTGTTCGTGGCGCCAGGGTGCCACGCGTGCGCGACCGCCATGACATCGCTCAAGGCCGCAGAGGCCCCTCTGGCGGCCGTTGTCGACGTCTACGTGATCCAGCGCGCCGTGAGCGTCGCGGCGAGCACAGAGCCGCCGCACGACCTCCCCGCTTCGACGCGCTTCGCGCTCGACGTCGGCGGTTCGGTGGCGGCGGCGCTCCGCATCGGAGCGGCGACCCCCGTGGCCGCGCTCATCGGCACCGACGGGACGCAGGCCGGGCCGCTGGCGGTCGGCAGCGACGAGGTGCGGGTGCTGATCGACAGCATCCGTGCGGCGGTCGAGGTCTCCCCCGCCTGACGCGGTGTCAGTGGCGCGAAGCCGCCTTCATCGTGCGCGGAGCAGGGGCTTGCGCCGACCGGTCAGCCAGCCCATCACCCATTCGACGGGGCCGGTGCCGACGAACCGCCACCAGAGCCATCCCACGAGGATCATGCCGGGAACGATCACGAGCCAGCCCGGCCAGAAGTTCTCGACAGGGCGGCCGTAGGCGCGGGCATACAGCGCGATGATGCCGACATGCAGCAGGTACAGCGACAGCGCCACCTGACCGCACGCGATCAACGGGACGAAGACCGGATGCCAGAACCGCTTCGCTCCTTCCCGCCGGACAGTGGCGGCCAGGACGACCACGACGTAGACCGCGAAGACGAGACCGATGTCCTTGAGGGTGTCGAGGTAGTCACCGGACTGCTTGGGTGCAGAGAGGCCGAAGGTGGCGACGAGCCAGGAAAGATACGCGACCGGCGCGATGCCCGCCATGGTCCAGAGGATCGCGTCTCTCCGAAAACCATGACGCACGAGCAGCGCACCGATGAGGAAGAACGGCAGCAGATTGATTACCCGATAGTGCTGCCCGAGGAGCATCCAGGTCATCAGCTCGCGGACCGGCTCGGGAGCGGTGTACGCCCACGACCATGCGCGTGCGAGGGCGAGCAGAGGCTGGGAGATCAGCAACGCGAAAGCCGTGACGGCGATCACGACAGAGGTGCGCGCGAGGAGCAGGGGCGCGCCGATGATGAGGAGCACTCCGAGATACGCGAGGATGACCGCCACCCACGACCCCCACCCCGCCATCCACACCCCGAGCACGATGAGGAAAAGGCCCCTGAGCGTCTGCTGGAGCAGCGTGAGTCCGGCCCATGGTCGTCGATTCGACACCAGCTGCGCCGACAGCCCCATCACCAAGGCGAACAGCGGTGACGCCACTTCGCTGAACATAGAGATGATGAACGAGGTGGCCCCGGGTCGGGCGGGAATGAACGGTGCCGCGTGGGCGATCAGCATCGCGACGATCGCGACCCCGCGGAGCACATCGGGGACCACGAGCCTCGAGGAGGCGTCGGACGAGACGGAGACGGACCCGCTACGTGCCACATCAGCTTCGGCTCCTCGACCCATTCTTTGACACTATTGGGTGTGCCCTCGACTGCGCGACCAGAGAAAGTCACGATGACGACCACCGACGAACCTCGACGGCGCCGCAATCCGTTCCGAAGCGTGTGGACGAGTGTGGCGCTCGCGCTCACCCTCACGCTGCTGATCGTCGCCTTCGTCGGGCAGCCGTCGTCGAGTTCGATGTCGCCGACCCTGCAACCCGGAGACCGGCTCATCGTCAATCGTCTGGCGTACGTCGCCGCCGATCCTGCTCCGGGCGACATCGTCGTCTTCCGCCCGGACGACAACTGGGGCGACGAGCCCGCCGCGCCGAGGAACTGGCTGTCCGCTGCACTGCACTGGGCCGGGGAGACAACCGGCATCCGCCCCTACGTACTCGTCAAGCGGGTGATCGCGGGCCCCGGACAGACGGTAGAGTGCTGCGACGCCGACGGCGCCGTGCTGGTAGACGGAGAGCCGATCGACGAGCCGTACGTGATCGAGAACCTTCCCTACGCCGCCGGCGAGGTGGACTGCGACACGGTGCCCGCGTCGTCACGTTGCTTCCCCGCGATCACAGTGCCCGAGGACGCCTACCTCGTCCTCGGCGACAACCGGGCGAACTCCGCCGACTCCGTCTATCGCTGTCGCGGCGATGCGGCCGCAGGGGACGAGTGCTTCCGTTGGATGATGCGCGCGGATGCTTTCGGCAAGGCCGGTCCGATCCTGTGGCCGATCAGCCGGTGGGGCGGCCCGTGACCGAGGGTGAGGCCCCGTTTCTCAGTCGGCGTCGCTCGTTCGCCGAGCCGTCGCGATGGACAGCAACGTGACCACGACGAACCCGGTCGCCAGATAACGCAGGTCGCGCGCATCGAGGATGAAGAAACTGCCGACCGCGCCGGCGACGATCAGCATCACCGCGTATGCAGCGGGAGCGATGCTGCCGCCACGAGCAGTTAGCCGGACCCCGAAGACGAGCAGAAGGATGATGAGGGCGAGAACCGCCCCGAGGTAGGGCAAGCCGCCGACGATCAACGGATGCAGCAGCATGTTGTGCGCATGGTTGATCGAGAATCCCGTGGACCGGGAGTTCGCCTCGAACCACTCTTCGCCGGCGCCGAAGGGGATGAAATCCATCATCTTCTGATTCGCGAGCGCCCAGATCGCGCCGCGGCTGGTGAAGGCGCCTGCGTCGTTGACGACGTGGGGCAGGATCATCGTCGCGAGGAGGGCGATGCCCCCCGCCACGCCGAGTATGCGTGCGCGAGACAGCGGTGCCCGGAACAGGAACATCAGGACGCCGATGAGCGCGAACACTCCGAGCGTGACGATGCTCGTCGTCGACCCGCCCATGAGGATCGGAGCGGCAATGAGCAGGATCGAGACGAACCGAACGATCTTCCGCCGGATGAGAAGCGCGAACGGAAGCGAGAGGATCAGCACGGTTCCGAGATAGTTGCTGTTGTCGAACGGACCGGCGAGGACTCGCCCGCCGCCTTCGACGACGAACGCCGTCTCTGGCCGCCGCCATGCCATGAGGAGACTGACAGCAGCGGTGAGCGCGCCGAGCCCGCCGACGATGCTGAGCACTCGCGTGTGGAGGCGGAGGGAAAACACAGCGAGCACCACGACGAGGGAGACGAATGCGATGAAGAGCTCATCGGCGCTGCCATCCTCATGGAAGTAGCCGGAGAGCGCCGGATAGAACAGCGCGAGTGCGACGAGGGCGATCGTCCCGAAAGGGCGTCGGAGCAGCTGGGTGCCGTGTCGCAGGATGATGATGAGCGACCACCCCATAACCGCGTACACCAGGACGTTCCGGAGCGCTTGCGTGGCCGGCGTGTATGCGATCGTCTCATTCCATACACGGCCCGATCCCGAGAGCAGCAGGACGGCGCTGGGAATGACGGACGCCGCCCAGAGGAGGATCGCCAGCGTGCGGAACGATGCGACGCCGACGACGTTCTCCACAGGTTCCGAAGAGTCGACGAGATCGACTCGCGGGGACTTCTCCACCTCGCGGCTGGCTGCGCCTACACCTGTCACCTCGTCCAGACCTCCGTATGTCCCGTCATGGAATCTAGCATCCGTCATCCGATGACGTCAGCGAGAAGCCGGTCGGCAGCAGGAGCGAGGAGCCTGGAGAACGACGCCGTGAGGTGGTGGGCATCGCGGTACACGAGCGTGTCGCCCTGGATCGTCCCGCAGACGTCGGCACCGCAGATGTAGTCGGTGAAGTCGAGGTAGCCCGCACCGTCAGAGGCAGCCACTTCCTTCTCGATCGCTCGCGTGGGCGAGTCCATGGCCCGATTCTGGGACAGGGCGCAGGCGGCAGTGTCGTCGAGATGGGCAGATAGACAGACGGACGGCGTCTCGCCCAAGTTCGGTGTGTCGGCGATGACCGCTGTAGGCGCTTCGATCGCCTCCAGCGTGCGGCGCAGCGCCTCCCCCCAGGCGCCGCTCTCGTCGCCCCCGGCGTGGGAGATCTCGTTGTAGCCGAAGTTCGACAGCAGCACCAAGGCGGGCTGCTCATCGTTGAGGTGGGCGATCACGGCACTGCGCCACTCGTCGCATTGGACGTACGGGACGCCGTCACGGAGCATCGTCGCCGAAATCGACGCGCACGAGCTCTTGGTCCGGTTCTCCAGTGAGTAACCGTTCGCGACGGCGAACTCCTCGAGGGCGGGGAACCACTGCGCGGCATGGGAGTCTCCGAAGAGCACGATCCTCGGGTCAGCCGGGTCCCCGTAGACGCACGGCTCGAGTTCGATGTCCGCGAACGACAGGTGGCACCCGTCGTCGTATGTGTCGGGCTGATCCCCCGACGCCGCACGCAGCGCCGGAACGAGGTCGTCCGGGACGAACGGTGTGAACTTGGGCTCGGTGCTGATCGACGCCGCTTCGGCTGAGCGGTCCGCATACAGTGGCCGGGAGTTCGAGTACAGGAGAGCCCCTGCGGCGATGGCTACGCAGAGCACGGAGCCAGCGAGAGCCGCCAGCAACGATCTCCGAGGGCGTGCCTTCACCAACCAGGTCGCAGACCGCCCCGTCTCTTCTACGTAGTGGAACAGGAGCCAGGCGAGAGGAATGCATATCCCGGCCAAGGCGAGAGTCGCCCACAGCGGCAGCGGGTTCGCGTAGCCCGCGGCGATCTGGGGCACCAGGAGCACCGGCCAGTGCACCAGATATAGGGAGTAGGAGATCTTGCCGATGAACTGCATGCCGCTGAGGGAGAGCATCGTCGTCGGTGCGAAACGCGAGCGTGAGGCGCCTGCGAGGACTACCAGTGCAGTTCCGACGACGGGCACGGCCGCCCAGTAACCGGGGAAGGCCGTCTGCGATGTGAACAGGAACACCGGTCCGACCATCAACGCGACGCCGAGCCAGCCCAGAACGCCGGCCAGGGATGCCGGGATGAGACCCGGCCGCCGCAACAGAAGGAAGGCGACGATGCCACCGATTCCCAGCTCCCATGCCCGGGTGGGGAGCAGGAAGAACGCCCACGGTTGATTCCGGAACGTCAGCACGAGGCCCGCGGCGAACGAGAGCACGACCAGGATCACGAGCGCGACGAAGAGCACCCGCCGAGAGCGGAGCCACCTCCAGCCGAGCGCCAGGAGCAGAGGCCAGACGAGATAGAACTGCTCTTCGATCCCGAGGGACCAGTAGTGCTGGAACAGCGACGGCGTCGTCTCTGCGAGATAGTTCGTCCCCTCGACAGCGAACAACATGTTCGGCACGTAGAGGGCGGTGGCGACCGCGCCACGCCACACCTCGTTCATCAGGAGAGGGGGCACCCAGATCAGGGCGGCGAGCACGGTGGCGACGAGCACGACGAAGGAGGCCGGGAGGATTCGGCGCGCACGCCTGGCGTAGAACGACGCGAAGCGCACCCGTCCGTCCGTGGCGAGTCCCTGGAGGAGGTGGGTCGTGATCAGGAATCCGGAGATCACGAAGAAGACATCGACGCCGACGTAGCCTCCCGGCATGAAAGGGAGTCCCGCGTGGTACAGCACGACGGCCAGCACGGCCACCGCACGTAGCCCCTGGATGTCGGGTCGGAAGTCTGAAGACTTTTCGCGTAGCGGTCCCCGTGCGCCCGG
Source organism: Microbacterium sp. B19(2022) (assembly GCF_012030385.1). Lineage (NCBI taxonomy): Bacteria > Bacillati > Actinomycetota > Actinomycetes > Micrococcales > Microbacteriaceae > Microbacterium > Microbacterium sp. B19(2022). The sequence goes on along the minus strand of NZ_JAAUVO010000016.1, from coordinate 93,392 downwards.
TAGGGACTTGCGCAATTCCATACGTCGACTGTATCCGCTGCCACGGTTCCCGAACGGACACCGCTATATGACGCCTCCGCCGACGCCTGGTGTTTCGGCGAGCGCGTCAGTCTCCCCGGAGCAGTCGCACGAAACCGTCGCGCACGCGCTTCACTCGCACGAGGAAGACGGCCGTCGGATGAAGTTCGGATGCGGCACGGATTCGCCGCGACGCGTCGCGCGCGGGCCAGACCAGTCGCCGCACCACGCGCGCCCGCTGTCTCCAGGGCAGCAGCCGGACGGCTGCCAGTTGGCGCCTGGGCACCGACATCACCGACCGCCACCCCCAGTCAGACGGGATCGGAGTGCTGATCCCCGACGGATCGAAGTCAGGGAACGCTTCGCGCAGAGCGTCCTTCAGAACGAATCCGGCCCCGAGCTGTTCGGTCACATCGATGGTCGAATCACCGGCGCTGGTGAGCGCGCGGACGGCCGCGCTTCTTTGCTCCGGGGTGTTTCGTCTCCCCGCTACTGGACGCAGTTCGTGGAGTGCATAGATAACCGCATGGATGGCCGGCGAGGGGACAAGAACTTGCGTGCCCGCGAACGTGCGGGTGACCGTGGCGGCAAGCACGAGATCGAACGCAGTCGAATCGTCGACGGTCACGCCGGGGAAGCGGGTGTGGACGTCGATCTCGCATCCCCAGTCCCCCGGCATCAGGGCCAGAGAGTGCGCGACGGGAGTCCCGTCGAACGCGGTACGTGCGGCTCGCCAGCCCCACTTCTCCATCGCTGCAGCAAGGATCGTCTCGTCGCCCGGCCGCACCCAGCAATCGACGTCGCCCGAGTGTTCCTTGCTGCGCAGGCCCTGCCAATGCAGCACCGGCCCCTTGATGAAGACGATGTCGATTCCCACTTGGTCGGCCACATTACTCAGCAGCGCATACACGAGTTCGTGCTGGTATGACACGAGCCAGGGTGGACTCGCTCGGCGAACGGACACGTCCGGCGAGTCGGATCGCACGAGCACGCCCAGACCCTCCAGCGCGTCCAGAACATCTCGTGTGGGCTCGTCGACGTCGGAGTCGTCGATTGCAGCATCGAGTGCTCCGCACCAGAGCGCTGCACCATCACCCCACAGGATCTGAGGCGGCGAAGGACGGATCGGCGTGACGACGAGTTCGTACCCCTCGGATGCGAGGCCGTGGTCGCGCACATCCAGCGCACCGAAGCTCGCGGCCACCCAGTACGACATCTGCCCTCCGTGCGGAATGCTATCGCGAGATGGGGGCGAACGGACCCACCGCCGAGCTTTGCCGTCAACCGCAGCCCGGCGCCACGATCTCGACGGCAGTGTCCCGCACCATCGGGGTGTGCTTCACCACGAGTGGGCCGAACGACGCGCTCTCGGCCCCGTCGGATGCCTTCATCACCACTTGCAGCGCCGCGGACTCACCCGGAGGGAGGATCACGTTCACGCGGATGGCGTCGCGCCCGAGATGCGTCGTGTGCGCGAGCGCATCGCGGGCCGCTCCGTTCACCGTCCAGCTCTCGATGGTCGCCCCCACCGGGGCGTAGACGATGTAGTCGGTGCCGATGTCCCCTGGGGTGAAGTACGGCCCCGTGATGTAACGCGGAAGCTCGTTCGCGTCCTCGCGGGTGATCCCGTTGTGGAGGTTGACGGTGGTGGTCCAGCTCGGGGCGCCCGCGGCCGTGCACTGATCGGTCTCGGTCGTGATATCCGCGTCGACGTAATAGTCCATCTTCGACCCCGTGGTGTCGTTGAAGTACACGCCGATCGCCGTCTCGTCCTCATTGTCGACCGGTAGCACGCCGGCGACGGGTGATCCGCCGATGACCTCCGTCACTGCGGGATCGGGGACCCAGACCTTCAGACGCCCTTCGACAGCCGCTTTGGCGCCGGCGTCGATCAGCTTCACGGGCGACGCTCCCCCCGCCAGCAGCCCGTTGAACACGGAGACCGCAGCGCTGGCGAAGAAGATGTTGGAATCGCGGCCGTCCGGGTACTTGAAGTACGCCTCGTTCATGAGCAACGCCGCGGCGTTCTCGCTGTTGAGGACGTCACCGGTCTCAAGGGTGAGCGGACCCGTCGCTGCAAGGAAATAGCTCAAGGCGACCGGGTCGACTGAAATGACACCATCGACCTGATCATCGAATTCGGTCGCCCACCACCCCTGCATGAGAGACGCCGTCGTCGGGAAGTCGGGAGTGGACGTCATATTCGCCGTCCAACGCCCCACGATGTCGGAGTACAGGGTCGTCGTCTCGGCATCGAGCGGGACGACGGACTCAGAGATGGCGAACGGGAACTCGGTCGCGGCGACGTTGCGCTCGAATGAGATGGCGCCGTTCTCCGCGCGCAGGAGCACGAACGATCCCGGGCTGCCGCCGCTGGCGCGCGCCTCGGCGTTCCCCTGGAACATGACGAGATAGTTCTTCGGCCCGTCCGCCCCTAGCAATCCGGGAAGGATGCCGAGAATGTCCGCGGCCGGGCCGGTGAGCTCCTGGACCCTGCCCACGGCCGTGTCGACCTGCTCGACACCGGCGCTGACCTGATCGATGAGGGCACCGCGGTCAATCGAATCGAGTTGGGCATCGATGCCGTCGACCGCTCGTCCGATGTCGGCGACCGTCGCCTGGATCGCGGAGAGCCCCGCGACATCAATGCGGCCGCCCGCCGGAGCGAGTGAGGCGAGGCTCATGGTCGATGCGGGAAGGAGTATCTCCGTTCCGACTCTCTCCGCGACGTCCGCGACCGTATGCACGGCTCGAAGATTCTCGAAGACGGGCAGCGGCACCTGTTCAATAGTGGTCCACAGGCGGCCGTCGAGCGCGCGCCTGGCCGCAGACGCCTGGTCTACGAAGGCGCTGGCAGCAACGCCTGCAGCGTCCACGTCGCCGGCCAACATCGCCGACTTCACCTGGTCGACGTAGGGCATCGCTGCGGTCAGGTGCGTCCGAGCCGTCATCGCCTGGTCATACACGCGCTTCGCAACGACGGCGCCTCCGATTCCGATGGCAACGATGACCACCACGGCGCTCCAGATCCAGATCCACCGTCGCTTCTTGCGCTGGGGCGCTCGCTGGCGGCTGCTTCGCGGGGATGACGCGCTCGATCCCCCTCCCGCCTCCGCCCCGGAAGCCTCCGGCCGGCCGGCCTCGGCGTCGTCACCGGTTGGCGTCGCGAAGAGAGCCTGCACGCTCTCATCTGTCGTTCGCCGGGCACGATCACGTCGGAGGGGAGGCGGCTGGTCGGGAGAGTCGCTCATGATCCGATTGAAGCACAGCGCGGCTGACGGTCGACTGCATGGTCCGGCGCTCATCGGGGCGTTCCCGCGATGAGCGTTTCTGTGTTCGCTAGACTTCACACGGCTGCGCCCTGCGTGTCTCCATATGCCGCTGCTCGCAGACGTCAACGCGTCACGATCTCCATTTCTTCGAAGGGTCTCATGTCCACGCCGCAGAAAGTCGTAGTAATCGGTCAGGGATACGTCGGGCTGCCCGTCGCCATGCGGGCTGTCGCGGCAGGGTTCACCGTCATCGGCCTTGACATCGATGAACGTCGTGTGCGTGCTCTCGCTCAGGGTGAGTCGTTCGTCGAGGACATCAGCGGGGCCGAGCTGACGAGCGCTCTGGAGTCCGGGCGCTACACGCCGACGACGAGTTACGACGACGCGAGTGGATTCGACATCGCCGTCATCAGCGTGCCGACTCCGCTGAGGGAGTCGCTTCCCGACCTGACCTTCATCGAGGAGGCGGGTCGATCCCTCGCCGCCCACCTCCAGGCCGGCGCGACCGTGATCCTGGAATCGACCACCTACCCCGGGACGACAGAAGAGCTTCTCGTGCCGATCCTGGAATCGGGCAGCGGGCTTCGAGCCGGGAGCGACTTCTACGTCGGCTACTCCCCCGAGCGTATTGACCCCGGCAACCAGAAGTGGAACCTTCGCACCACTCCGAAGGTCGTCTCCGGGATCGACGCGACCTCTCTACAGCACGTCCAGGCATTCTTCGATCAGATCGTCGATCAGACGGTGCCGGTTTCCGGGACTCGTGAGGCCGAGCTCACGAAACTCCTGGAGAACACCTTCCGCCATGTCAACATCGCGTTGGTCAACGAACTCGCCGTCTTCGCGAATCAGTTGGGCGTCAACGTGTGGGAGTCGATCGATGCGGCCGCGACGAAACCGTTCGGCTTCATGAAGTTCACTCCGGGTCCGGGAGTCGGCGGCCACTGCTTGCCGGTGGATCCCAGCTACCTGTCGTGGCAGGTCCGCCGCGAGTTGGGCAAGTCCTTCCGATTCGTCGAATTGGCCAATGACATCAACGAGCACATGCCGAGTTACGTCGTCGAGCGCACGATCGATCTACTCAACACGCACAAGAAGGCCGTCAACGGCTCGAAGATCGTGATCATCGGACTCTCGTATAAGAAGAACACCGGCGACGTTCGGGAAGCCCCATCGACGCGGATCATCGAGCTCCTGACCCAGCTTGGCGCCGAGGTCTCGGCTGCCGACCCGCACGTGTCCGAGCACCAGTGGCCGAAAGACGCGAAGAGAGTCGATCTCAACCGAGACGGGATCGACGCGTTCGATCTCGCCATCGTCGTCACCGACCACGACGATTTCGACTCCCGGATCATCACCGAGTCGAAGACCCACGTTCTCGACACCCGCAACGTCCTGCGCGGTGAGCGCGTCACTGCGCTCTGAACTGCAGACGCATGAGAATCGTCTACCTCCACCAGTACTTCAACACGCCCGCACAATCCGGAAGCACCCGCTCCTACGAGTTCGCGCGGCGTCTGGCTGGCCGGGGCCATGACGTTCACATGATCACCTCGGACCGAGACACGCGCGGAGATGAGCGAGGTTGGACGGTGACGCCCATGGAAGGTTTCCACGTCCACAGCAAAAGGGTCGCCTACGACAACTCGATGACGCCACTGCAACGCATACGAGCGTTCGCCACCTTCGCGCTGTCGTCGGCGAGGCTGGCTCGTCAGCTTCGAGCCGACGTGATCTACGCCACTAGCACGCCTCTCACGATCTTCCTCCCCGCTTGGTACGCGGCCGCGGGACGCAAGACCCCGATCGTGTTCGAGGTCAGAGACTCTTGGCCGACGGTCCCGATCGCCTTGGGCTACCTGTCCAATCCGATCGCCCAGCGGCTCGCCCGCGCCCTCGAACGCAAGGCGTACCGCAGGTCCGCGCACGTCGTGACGCTGTCGCCCGGCATGGCAGAGGACGCCATCACCCACGGTGCGGATCCGGATGAGATCACGGTCATACCCAACGCCGCAGACGTGGAGCTCTTTGACGTCGACCCCGCCCTCGGGCGAGCCTGGCGGAAATCCAACGCCATCGCCGCCGATGCTCCCCTGATCGTGTACACCGGGACGTTCGGCGCAGCGAACGAAGTGGAGTTCCTCGTCGAGGTCGCGGGCGAGGCGGTGAAGATCGATCCTCGGGTGACGTTTGTCCTAATCGGGAACGGGGCCCGGTTCGAAGCCGTGCGCAACCGTGCGCAGAAACTCGGCCTCTTGGGCGGGTGCGTGCGAATCCTGCCTCCTGTGTCGAAGGCGGAGATTCCCAGCGTGCTCTCGGCCGCCGACATCACGACATCAGTGGTCACCGACAACCCCGTGATGAACGCGAACAGCGCGAACAAGTTCTTCGATTCCTTGGCCGCAGGCCGGGCCATCGCCATTAACCACGAGGGCTGGCAGGCCGTCCTTATCCGTGGGCACCAGATCGGTCTCGTTCTGGATCGCACGGATATCCCGGGTTCCGCCGCGCGACTCGTTGCTTTCGCAGGAGACGAGACCGTTCGTCGGTCCGCTCACCGCAAGGCTCGCGTTCTCGCTCGCGAGCAGTTCCTGAGAGACGACCTCGCCAGCCGGCTTGCGGACACCCTGGAAGCGGTCGACGCCCGACGCTGACCCGAAGCGACGCGTATTCGGACGTTCGGCAGCGCGTGTGTCAGGACGAGACTCGCGTGCGGCGCCGACGACGGATGAGTCGAACCAACAGGAACGCCGCGGCCAGCACGAGTCCCGCCACGAGGATGACGCCGTACATGGGGACCACCCAATAGCCCGAGAGCAGCGCGCCGCAGGCCGCGAAGCTGGTCACGATCAGGGCGCCGAGCGCCGTCGGTGAGAGCCGACGCAAGGCGACCAGCGTGCGGACGACACCCACCAGTGCCTTCCATGCGGTGATCCCGAAGCAGACGATCAGTAGATCACCCGCGTGAGACGTGGCGAGCACGACGATCGCCGAGCCGATGGCATCCACCAGACTGAACCCCGTCGCGTGCCACCATTCGCGAGCCGACTGCTGTCGGGCTTCGAGCACCGGTGAGAGAATCCTCAGCGGAAGCCCCGCGAGGAGGACCAGGGCGAACGGCACGGCATGCTGCCAGAGCGCAGGGATGGAGCCGGAGAGCAGGACCAAACCCAGACCGATCGCCGCGGAGAGCCATGTGACCGATGCCACGACCAGGAAGCCGAGCCCGAAAGCGAGCTTCTCCCGCTCCTCGTTCGACGTCTTCGCGAACGCCGAGAGCGCGACCCGGTTCAACGGCACGCTGATGAGGCTGCTGAGCGCGAGCGTCACTTGCATCGCGACATACATCACGCCGAGGTCGGCGGGCGTGAGGAAGAGCTGCCCCGCGAGGAAGACGGCTTGGATAGGCAGGCTCATCGCGTAGGAGTTCACCGCCCAGGAGAAGCGCGCACGAGCCAGAGGAGCTTCGGCGCTGGCCGGTTCGCTCGCCGTCAACGTCCGTGCCCGTGACGAGATCGCGAGGTTCAACACGATGTAGTACGCCACTGTCGAGACCGCGATGGCGATGGCCGAATGCGTGAGGACGGCGATCAGTAGACCGATGCCGAACTTCGCGACCGCGGCCGTGGCCTGCGAAGTCACGATCGAGGCGAAGCCGTCGTGCCGGGTCACGGCGGCGATCTTGACGTCCACGTCGCCGCTGAGGGGTATCGCCAGTGCGAGCACGAGACAATACAGGGCGATCTCCGGCTTGTCCCAGAGCGCATACAGCCCCGCGATGGCGAGCCCGGCGACGACCAGCATGATATTCGCGCGGAACGCGCGTCGCCGAGTGGCCCGATACCCGACTCCCTGCCCTGAAAGGTAGCCCGACACCTCACCGAAGTTCGTCAGAGCGGTCACGAGAGTCATCGCGGACACCGCAGAGGCCCACAGGCCGAACTCCGACGGACTGAGCCATGCCGCGAGGACGAGCTGTGAACCGGCGGAGACGGCCTGGACGATGAACGTCCCCAAAGAGAGCCCCAGGACTCCTCGGGCGGCTCGTGAGACGCTATTCGTCATCGACGGCGTTGATGAGTGTGATGTTCGGCAGCGCGGTCAAGGACTGCTGATACACCCCGCTGAGCTTGTGGTACCCCGCTTCCACCAGGATCACCTGCTTGCCGATGATCGCCGCGGGAAGCGCCACATGGAGTCGGTCCGTGACCACGATGGAAGCGTCTCGCACCAGCCGTTTGTACTCCCCGTAGGAGACTAGGTGCTTCGCGCTGGCATCGAGGGCGATCGTCTTTCCGCGCGCTGCCTCGACCGCCGATCTCTCCGCCACCGGAAGCTTCTCGAGAAGCGCAGCGCTCGCCGTCGTCGATCTCTTCCGGTTGTACACACGGAACCCGAGTCGGCGAACAGGCCCGGGTTCGGTCTTCGTGAGCATGCGTGCGACGGCGCGCTTGAGACGTGAGGGGCCCGCGGCACTCTTGGACGACTTGACCATCGGCTTGCCCGTCGGCGCCTCGGCGTCAATTCGAGCGGCGATCAGAACGTGCTTCTCCCGCACAGGCGAACCGATCAACGAACTGACGTACCGGTTCCCGCCTGCGACGACATCGTGGTCGAGGACGAGTCGCACGTTCAGCGCCTCGAGCTGCGGTGCCCAGCTCTCACGGATGTGCTTGAACGAGTAGCGCTCACGGAACACCCAGACGACCGGCGCCGAACGCCCCTCGAAGATGCGCGACGGGTCCTGAGTCGGAAAGAACGCCGATGACGGGAAGATCACGAGCGGGATGTCGGGAAGCCGACGCAGCTCCTGCGCCAACAGGTCGGGGAAGGTATAGATCTCAAGCAATGCGCCGTTCGGTCGAACGACGAGGATCTCGGCGTCGGTGGGGTCCGCGACCCAGGAAATCCCTGCTTCGTGAGCGATCTGCCGGAAGACATCGAACATCAGCGCATCGCCGTGGTTGCCGATCTGCTTCCCGCTGCCGTGTGCGGCATCGATGAGATACCCCCGGCGCCCGCGGAACTCGGACAGATGGTCGAGCAGTGTCGACGTGCTCGGCAACTCGACGGCAGGCACAGGATCCCCCTCTTGAACGATGAACCGACCATCGGTCAGCACACGCAACGGCGTGTATCTTTACGGCTCCCAGCCTATCGCGGCCGGGCGCAACCCCTCCGGCCTCATCGACGGCGGGACCGGCCGATAGAGTGAGAGGCAGAGCCCATGGGCGGGGTCACGCGAGAATGGCGATCCGCGATCGCTCGAGGGAGTACAGATGACAACCGAGACGGTTCCGACGATCGGTTTCTTCGTGCCCTCGGGCGTGGGGATCGGCTACACAGGTCCTGGTGTCTTCCTCAAGCGGCTGATCGGCCCGCTGCGCGGTGCCGTGAACCCGAGGGTCTATGCGGGGGAACGCCCGGGACATCAGACCGATCCGTCGCTCGTTCCGGTGCGCTCGATGCGGGTCGGCGACAGCGGTCCGCTGCGGCAGCTCGCCTGGGCCCTCACCGCGACATGGTGGATCATCGTGGATCACCGGCGGCTCGATGTCGTCCACTTCCACGGGACCTACCTCTACAAGATCCTCCCCGCACTCGCGTGCGCCGCCTTCCGCATCCCCTACGTGCTCGTCCCGCTGGCAGCCGGCGCCGACTTCTCCCTCCGCGGACGCTCGACGAGGATTCCGGGGATTTCGCAGCTCGTCCGCTTCATCGGTCGCAGAGCTGCGGGGGGCTTCGCCCTCGGAGAGGAGATCGCCGAAGAGCTCCGCCAGGGTGGCGTGCCCACGGAGCACATTCACCTGATCATGAATCCTGTCTCCGCGAGCTTCTTCCAGGAGACGGCGCCCGACCGCTTCGACAAGCAGACCCTGATCTTCGTCGGAGTCATCGGCAAGCGAAAGCGACCGCTCCTTGTCCTCGACATACTCGCACGGCTCCGGGAGCAGGACTCCGCCCGTCGCACGATCTTCCTCGGGCCCTTTGCGAGCCCCTCCGACCGAAGCGCGTTCGCCTCCGCGGTATCGGAACTCGGCCTCGATGAAGCGATCGACCACATCGAATTCAGCGACGATGTGTCGGGCTACATGCGCAACTCCAGCTCGATCTTCGTGCTGCTGTCAGAGACGGAGGGCATCCCCGGCGCGCTGGTCGAGGCTATGGCGGCCGGACTCCCCTGTGTCGTCAGCGATGCCGGCGCCATGCGGAACATCGTCATCGAATCGAACGCGGGGTTCGTCGTACCCGCGAATGGCGACATCGCAACCGACGCGGTCTCCCGCCTCCTCGCGGACGAATCCGACTGGCACGATCACTCCTCCAAAGCGCGGGAGTACGCGGAACGGCACTTCCGCGCCGAATCCATCGCGGAGAAGTACTACGCGCAGCTGTGTGCGGCGATGAACACCGACGCGGCCTCAATCTCCGAGTAGGTGCCCGAGTGCGCTGACGACGGCGGAAGCATGCCGCTCCGCGGTGTAGCGCTCCTCCACCAGGGCACTCCCCGCGGCGGAGAGTGCGCTGTAGACCTCGTCGGGCATGGCTGCCGTCGCGGCGATGGACTGAACGAGCCCCTCCATACCTGCTGCCGCGGGGTAGAGCACTCCCGTGACCCCCTCCTGCACCGCTTCGATCTCGGGGCCGCTCTGGGGATCGCCGGACGCGGCGATCACTGGAACCGCGAACCCGAGCGCCTGAATCACGTTGAGGCCGGTCGCGCCGGGAGACACGGCGAAGTCTGCTTTCCGGTAGACCTCGCGAAGCTCGTCGAGGTCATAGACGGCACCGCGCAACTCGATCTTCTCGTCGTAACGCGCGAGTTCTTCGAGCCGTCCGCGCTCCGGGCCGTCGCCGATCAGAGTCAGCCGCACATCGTGGCCCTGAGCGTTGGCCGCGCGCACGGCCCACACCGCATCGTCCGCCTTGTGCCGCGCCGTCAGCCGGCCGGAGTAGACGAGCGACAGCGCCCCGCTCGGCGTCGGCCGGTGCGTGCGCGGACTCTCGGATACGATCTCGCGACGCGGATAGATGCTGTTGAACACCGGGACGAAGGTGCGCGCATCCAGGCCGACGGTCCCGGCGAACGCGGGCGCCCACTCACCATAGGTCAGGTGCCCATCCGCGAGACCGTAGAACGTACGCCTGAGATGGAGCTTCGCGCCGGATTCGGGTCGCTTCCAGGCATGCCCCCAGAACACCACTCTGCGCCGGCGCACACGCGCGACGGCGATCGCGATCCAGTTCGATAGGCCGTAGACGTTGCCCTCGAGAACGATCGCCTGTGCGGAGGTGCGGAAAACCCGAGGTACCAGACCACGGTCCCAGTAGAACGCGCGGAACAGCCCGACTCGCCGCAGCTCGCCGACACGAGCCAGTACATCGTCGTTCGCCGACTCCGGGTCTCCGCTGGTCCCCATCGTGCGGTTCACACGGCCGACCAGTTCGAAGTCGATCCGGTCCTGTTCGACAAGACTCTGCACGAACGGCGCCCGATAGTGGCTGACCGATGGCTGGACCGCGAGAAGAACCCTCATCGGAGCCGCCACGAGGGCACCCCCTCCGGATCCGCCCGCACGGCCTCGTGCGCAGGGACTCCGACGACGGTCGCCCCCGGAGCGACGTCTTTCGTGACGCATGCAGCAGCCCCCACGGTCACTCCAGCGCCGACCGTGAGCCCCTGTAGCACGACCGATCCCGCGCCGAGAAGCGTCCCGCCCTCGACGACGACGTTGCCGGACACGATCGCGCCGGGGTTCACAGAAACAAAGTCGGCCAGCGTCGCATCATGCCCGATGATGCACGCCGGGTTGAGGTGGACATGGTCGCCGATGCTCACGTTGGTCGAGACCTGCACGCCCGACGTGATGACGACGCCGTCCCCGATCCGAGCCTGCGAGCCGACGACGGCGCGCGGATGGATGAGGGTGACGGGGCGCAGACCCGCGTCGGAGAGGCGCCGAGCGACGGCCTCTCGGACGGTCGGCGAGCCGATCGCCACGACGAAGCGCTCGTCGCCGGATGCCCCGGGCAGCCACTCCTCTTCGGTACCGAGGTAGACGATGCCACGCTCCGCCAGTCGGCCGAGATCGATCTGGCGCGGCCCTGAATCGACGACGCCCACGAGGTGCAGGGTCTCGCCGTCGGCGTTGATCGCCTCGATCACATCGAGCGTCTCGCGCCCGAAGCCTCCGGCACCGATGACGACGATCCGCTCAGCCATTCGCTTCTCCGAACTTCGCCATCGTCACGTGTCCTTCCGCGGAGATCCCGTCCCGCTTGAGCACGGAGCCGATCGTCGCGACGACGATCCGCAGGTCGAGCCCGGCGCTCCGTCGATCGACGTAGCGCACGTCCTGCCTGAACTTACTCTCCCAGGAGATCGCGTTGCGTCCGGTGACCTGCGCGAGCCCGGTGATGCCGGGCCGTACCTCATGCCGCCGAGCCTGTTCCGGTGTGTACCGATCCAGGTACTCGACGAGCAGCGGACGCGGACCGACGATGCTCATGTCGCCTTTCAGCACGTTCCAGAGACTCGGCAGCTCGTCGAGACTCGTCGATCGCAGCCGAACGCCGAACGGGGTCAACCGGTCGGCATCGGTCACCCACCCGCGCGCCTCGTCGACCGAACGCATCGAACGGAACTTGTAAAGCGTGAAGATCCGGCCGTCCTTGCCGGGCCGCTCCTGCGCGAAGACGACCGGCCGCCCCAGCTTCGTCGCGACCAACACAGCCGTCGCGACGATGACCGGAGAGAGCAGCACGAGCGCGACAGCGGACACGACGATGTCGAGCCCTCGCTTCACCACGTCGTACGGACGCACCCGCACCCTCATCGCTTCAGGAAGCCGCGGATCGCGGTGACCACGCGCTCACGCTGCGCATCGGTCAGAGCCGAGCCGCTCGGCAGGGTCAGACCGCGCGCGAACAGCGCCTCCGACGCCCCGTTGGTCTTGCTGCGCGCACCGTCGAAGACGGGTTGTGCATGCATCGGCTTCCACAGCGGCCGGCTCTCGATGTCGTCGGCGGCGAGCGCTGCGGCGAGCTCCGACGGCTCCCAACCCGTGACGGACGAGTCGATGAGGATCGACGTCAACCAGACGTTGTCCGCCTCGTCTCCTTCGGCCCCGAAGACCTCCACGCCATCGACCGCGGCGAAGAGCTGCTTGTAGAGCTCGCGCATCTCGCGACGGCGGGCGATCATCGCGTCGAGGCGAGCGAGCTGCGCGCGGCCGAGCGCCGCGAGCAGGTTGCTCATCCGGTAGTTGTAGCCGATGTCGGTGTGCTCGTAGTGCACCACCGGCTGCCGTGCCTGGGTGGCCAGATACCGCACGTGCTGCGCGAAGTCGGCGTCGTCGGTGAGCAGCATCCCGCCACCGGATGTCGTCATGATCTTGTTGCCGTTGAACGACACGATGGATGCGCGTCCGAAGCTGCCCGCCGCACGACCGGCGTGCGTGGCGCCCAGCGACTCCGCCGCATCCGCCACGACCGGCACGCCGAACTCGTCGGCGATCGCGAGGACCGCGGTGTAATCGATGGCCTTGCCGAGCAGGTCGACCGGGACGATGGCCGACACGTGCTCGCCGGCGTCGCGCAGCTCGACGAGAGCCTCGCGCAGCAGTGCCGCATCGATGTTCCCGGTCGCGGGATCGGCGTCGATGAAGTACGGCTCGGCGCCGGTGTAGACGATGGCGTTGGCCGTCGCCGCGAAGGTCATCGATGACGTGAGCACCACGTCGCCCGGATTCACGCCCAGCGTGAGCAGTGCGAGGTGCAGAGCCGCGGTTCCCGAACTCAGCGCCACCGCATGCGCAACGCCGACGCGCTCGGCGAGCTCGCGCTCGAAGGCGTCGACATCGGGGCCGAGAGGTGCGATCCATCCGGATCGCATGGCTGCGACGACCGCCTGCTCCTCTGCTTCGCCGACATCGGGCGAAGACATGTAGATCCGCTCGCTCACGCCTCTGACACCTTTTCCGCACGGATCGGCTCGATCGCCACCGTGTCGTTGATCCGCGGGCTCGCGAACATCCGGTCCATCCAGCCCGCCTTGTCGAGCCGCTCGGGCGTGATGATGTCTGCCCGCGTGTGCGACACCTTCGGGTGGAAGGGCCGCTCCAGGTTCTCGCGCGAACCGACGAGCTCTTCGTGCAGCTTCTCGCCGCGGCGGAGTCCGGTGAACACGATCTCGACGCTCTTGCCCGACATCGCGATCATGCGCTTGGCGACCTCGAGGATCGACACCGGCTCACCCATGTCGAGGATCAGCACCTCGCCCGCACGCCCGATGCCGCCCGCCTGGACGACCAGCTGGCAGGCCTCGGGGATCGTCATGAAATACCGCGTCGCCTCGGGATGGGTGACCGTGATCGGCCGCCCCTCGGCGATCAGCCGCTGGAACGTCGGCAGCATCGACCCGCGGCTTCCGATCACGTTGCCGAACCGCACCGAGAGGTACCGCATCCCGGTCACGGATCCCGCCCAGGCGGTGAGCTTCTCGGCGACGCGCTTGGAGTGACCGAGCACGCTCGTCGGGTTGGCCGCCTTGTCGGTGGAGATGTTGACGAAGGTGTCCACGCCGACGGCACGCGCGGCGTTGATCACGTTGAGCGTGCCCAGCACGTTCGTCTTCCACGCCTCGTCGGGATACTGCTCGAGCATCGGCAGGTGCTTCAGAGCGGCGGCATGGAACACGACCTCGGGGCGACGGTCGACGAAGATGTCGAGCAGATTCTGCTCCTCACGGATGTCCGCGAGGACGACGTCGCGAGAATCGAGCAGCCCATGGCCGAGAGTCCCGAGCTGCGCCACCTGGAGTCCGGTCTCGTCGCGGTCGATCATGATCAGCTCGCTCGGCCCGTACTTGGCCAGCTGTCGGCACAGCTCCGAACCGATGGAGCCGCCGGCGCCGGTCACGAGCACGCGTCGACCGGTGATGTACCCGGCGATGAGCTCGACGTTCGTGTCGACGGGGTGGCGTCCGATCAGATCCTCGATGCTGATGTCGCGCACGTCGGTGACGGACTGCTCCCCCGACGCGAGAGTCGCCAGAGTCGGGGTGACGGCGACCCGCAGACCGGCGCTCTCGGCGCGGTCGCTCAGCGCACGCAGCAGGGTGCTGTCGGCATTCGGGATGGCGATGACCGCGAGCTTCGCGCCGGTGCTCCTCGCAGCCGACGCGATGTCGCGCGTGGTGCCGAGCACCGGCACGCCACGCAGACGGAGGTTGCGCTTGGCCGGGTCATCGTCGAGCAGGCCAACGGGTCGGATCGGCGAAGACGGGTCGGTCGTGACGTTCGCGAGCAGCTTGTCACCGAGGAACCCCGCACCGATGATCAAGGCCGCCTCGGCGTCAGCACCGGGCTTGCGTGCACGCTCGATCGCGAGACGAGCCACGTACCGCACGCCGAACATCAGCAGCAGCACGAACGGGAAGGCGAGCAGCAGCGTGCCGCGCGGGATGCCGACGACCGGCCCGATCGGGATGACGATCAGCGACAGGAGCACCGCCTCGACCACGACGATCAGCGCCACCGCACGGACCTCGTCGAAGGAGCCGTAGGTGAATCGCCCGCGGTAGAGGGCTGTCGCGAATCCGACGCCCATCTGGATGACGCCGGCGGCGAGCGCGAGCACGATCGTCGCGATCCACCCCTGGGGGTCCATCATGAACTCGAAGCGGAGCGCGATCGCCAGGACGACGCCGAAGGTCCAGGCGAGCCCATCGACCGCCGCGGCGAGCATCCGGCGTCGCCGCTGCTTCACGGACACCTCGGACAATATTGGAATATTGCCGGTAGACACGTCGACAGACCCATCCGGAATCAAGATACGGAGCCCCCTCAGACTTATTCAATCCCCAGGAGATATGTTCTCACAGCGAACGAGCAGGTCTGTGCGTTAGGGCGTTCCCTCGCCATCTACCGGCGGATCGGTGCCGGGATCGGGCTCGCCACCGCCCGGGTCCGGGACCGGCGGAGTGACGCCGGTTCCCGGGTCGGTGCTTCCCTCCGTGGGCGGATTCTGAGTCCCGTCGCCCTGCTGCTGCTGTTGCTGCGGCTGCCACTGGTTCATGTCCTCGCGCTGGTCGCGCTCGATCTCGAACCGCAGCTGGTCCGCAGCCAAAGCGACGAACGCATCCCGGTAGGCCGCCAGCGCCGAACGTCCCTCGACCGTCCACAGATCCGCGGCAGCGACGCGCGCCGCCGCATCCGTCACGGCCGCACGCAGCGACTCCTCGGCATCCGGGTAGCGGGCGATCGCGGCCGCCGCCGCGGGCACGAACGATGCGGCGTACGCATCCACCGCCACGTCGGCGGTCGGCCGAAGCGCATCGAACTTCTCGCGGACAGCCCGCGCCTCGGCAGTCGCGTCGTCCATCGCGACCAGACGCTCCTGCACGCCGTCGATCGCGCCGCCGACCTCCACGAGCGAATCCTCGTCGATGTCGGCACGTACGTACTCCGTCGGAAGCTCCGGAACGGTGATCGCCGCCAGCCCCGAGGCATACGCATCGACGGCCGTGAGCGCCGTGGCGAGCGCGGCGGCGTCGGTCACCGCGATCGGCGCATCGTCGGCTCCCCCGGCCGGATCCGGCGCGGTGCTCGTCCCGGTGAGCGCGCTCCGCAGCGGGGCGACCTCCGCCGTCTGCGCGTCGATGTCGGCGATGAGCCGGTCCTGAGCCGTCTTCAGGGACTGGTGAGCATTCAGAAGGGCGGCCTCATCGGCCTCCAACGACTCCACGGCACTCGCGGCCGGGCTGGCCGTCGCCATCTGGATGCCGCCGACGGTGCCGGCGACGACCAGGGCCACGACGGCGAGCGAGGCAGCCGACAGCGTCACGGCGTCGACCGAGCGCCTCGGCCGCTTCTTCGAACGGGAGGACTCCCCGGACCCCGCACCGACCGGAACGGCGGTGCGCGCGGCGGCCTGAACCATGTCGGCGAGAGCTCGAGCATCTGCGTCGGACGTCGCCGATGCGCCACTCTGCCGCGGCTCCCCGATCATCTCCCGCAACCGGCGAGCGGTGTGGTGGTCGTCGAGCACCACTCTCCCTGCGTCGCCGGCGCGGGGCCCGTCGGGAAAGAGATCGTCGAGGTGAGTCATGTCGCCTTCATAGGAATCGGTAGTCTCGGAAGACGATACCGCCGATCGCACCCGACCACGCTGGAGAGCTTTGGACATCCATGACTACCTTCGGGTGTTCCGCCGACAGATCGTCGTGATCGTCGCGAGCGTTTTGATCGGGCTCTCCACGGGTGCGCTGGTCGCGATGCTCACCCCTCTCCGCTACCAGGCTTCGACCGAGGTCATGGTGGCCGCGCAGGTCGCCGACACGGCCACGCCCGCGGAACGCTCCCTCGCCACCGGGTACGCGAAGCAGGCCGTCGAGACCTACCGCTCGCTCATCACGAGCTCCCTCGTGCTCGATCCCGTCACCGAAGACCTCGGCCTCACCACAGCTCCCACGGGCATCAGCGCCTCCGCACCCCTCAACAGCGCGATCATCACGATCACAGTCGACAACCGCAACCCGGGGCAGGCCGCCCGCATCGCGAACGCCGTCGCCGAGAGTTTCGCCACCGTCGTCACCGACACGCTCGAGAGCCGCGAGCAGGCGGCTGCGTTCAGCATCCGGATCGTCACGCTCGAACCCGCTCAGGTGCCGACGAATCCCGTCGCGCCGAACCTCTCCCTCTCTCTCATCATCGGCTCACTTCTCGGGCTCGCGGTCGGCGTCGGCGTCGCTCTCCTGCGTGCGACGCTCGACCGCCGGGTGCGCGTCGCCGCCGACGTCGAGGCCGCTGTGCCGGTTCCCGTCCTCGGACAGATTCCCCTCGACCCGGACACGGGTGAGCACCCCCTCGCCATGAGCACCGCGCCGCACGGCCTCCGCGCCGAGGCCTACCGCAGCCTCCGCACCAACGTGCGCTTCTTCTTCTCCGGCAACCAGGGCGTGTTCGTCGTGACCAGCTCCGGCCCCGGCGAGGGCAAGTCGACCACGGCGGCGAACTTGGCACTCGCCTTCGCCGACGCCGGTCAGCGCGTGGCCCTGCTCGACGGCGACCTCCGCCTCCCCCGCGTGGCCGAGTACTTCGGCATCGAGGGCGGCATCGGGCTCAGCGATGTGCTGGCCGGTCGCGTGCAGCTCAACGACGTCATCCAGCGCTGGGGCCGCAGCGCCCTGTTCGTCCTCCCGGCCGGCACTGTGCCGCCGAACCCGGCCGAGCTGCTCGGCTCTTCCGCGATGGAGGGCCTGATCGAGACGCTCACAGAAGCCTTCGACGTCGTCATCATCGACGCCCCACCGCTGCTGCTCGTGACGGACGCCGCCGTGATCGCGCGCGTCACGACCGGAGCCCTGCTGATCGCCGCCGCCGGCTCGTCGCAGGCGAACCGGCTCGCCGACGCGGCCAAGAGCATCGAGTCGGTCGGAGCCCGAGTGCTCGGAACCGTGTTGACGAAGGCGCCGGTCACCGCGGCCGCGAGCACGACTTACAGCGCCGCCGCGCCGGCCACGACGAACTGACCACACGCAGCGGCCGGTCGTCCCACCGCCGCTGTGGAAGAATACCGGGATACCGTTTTCACGGCCCGCCTTGATCGGCAGAGGTCGCATTGCATCAGGGGGAATCTGCCGCGTGGAACTTCGCGACTATGTGCGTGTGCTGCACAGAAACTGGATCCTGATCCTCGTCCTGATGGTCCTCGGCCTCGCGGGCGGTGCCGGCTATGCCGCACTGCAGCAGCCGAAGTACGTCGCATCGACGCAGCTGTACGTCTCGGTCCGCACCGAAGGCGCAGCCACCGGTGACCTCGTGCAGGGCACGACCTTCGCACGACAGATGGTCACGAGCTACGTCGACGTCGTCGGCACGGCGCTCGTGCTCGAACCCGTGATCGACGAGCTCGGCCTCGACGACTCGGTCTCGGGCCTCAGCAGCCGCGTCACCGCGACCACGCCGCTCAACACGGTCCTGATCGACGTCAGCGTGACCGACGGAGACCCCGAGCAGGCCGCGGCCATCGCCAATGCCGTCGCAGTGAGCTTCCAGGATGCGGTGCAGAAGACGCTCGAGCAGCCCGCAACCGAAGATGCCGTCAGCCCGGTGCGCATCACCGTGACCGAGCCCGCCATCGCCTCCTCCACGCCGACGAGCCCCAACGTGCGCCTGCTGATCGTCCTCGGCGGCATCATCGGCCTCGCTCTCGGCCTCGGCATCGCGATGCTGCGTACCGTGCTCGACAACCGCATCCACACGCTCCACGACATCGAGACGCTCACCGATCGCCCCGTCCTCGGTGGCATCGCGTACGACCCGGATGCCACCAAGCGCCCGCTGATCGTGCACGCCGACCCGCGCAGCCCGCGCGCCGAATCGTTCCGCAGCCTGCGCACGAACCTGCAGTTCCTCAACCTCGACTCGGGCCCCCGCATCTTCGTCGTCTCCAGCGCCGGCCCCGGCGAAGGCAAGTCGACGACCACCGCGAACCTCGCCATCGCCCTCGCCGAGACGGGAGCCCGCGTGGCCCTGGTCGACGGCGACCTGCGACTGCCCCGTGTGGCCGACTACCTGGGCATCGAGGGTGGCGTCGGACTCACCGACGTGCTCATCGGACGCGTGGACGTGGCCGATGCGCTGCAGAAGTGGGGCACGTCCGACCTGTACGTCCTGCCGAGCGGGCAGGTCCCGCCGAACCCGAGCGAGCTGCTCGGCTCGGCCGCGATGGATCAGGTGCTCAAGTCGCTCGGCGACTACTTCGACTACGTGCTGATCGATGCCCCGCCGCTGCTGCTGGTGACCGACGCAGCCGTGGTGGGAAGCAAGACCCGCGGAGTGATCCTCGCCGCCGCCTCCGGCAAGACGAAGAAGCAGGAGCTCTCCGGAGCACTGCGGGCACTCGAGAACGCCGGCGTGCAGATGCTCGGCGTGGTCGTCACGATGCTGCCGACCAAGGGGCCCGACAGCTACGGCTACGGCTCGTACACCTACGGTTCGACGCACGACCTCGACGGCGAGACGTCGACGGATCGCCGGAAGGCGAAGAAGGCCAAGAAGGCGAAGAACGCCAAGAAGCGCGCAACCGCCCGAGCCTGACCTGCCCGCGACCGAGCCGCACCACTACTTGGTCGGCGCCACCCGGAAGACGATGCCGTGATAGAGCACGAAGCGCAGCAGGACCACGATGACGATGCTCGTCAGGTTCACGAGGTTGACGGCGACAGCCCCCGGCTCACGGCCGAGGACCGCACCGACGGCTTCGACGCCCACCCAGACGAGCACGGCGCCGATGGCCGTGCAGACGGCGTTGGTCACGAGGAACAGCGTGACCTCGGAGACCCGTCCGCGACGATCCCGGTGACGGAACGTCCACTCGCGGTTGCCGATGTACGCGTTCACGAGCGCGACGAGCGAGGCGACGATCTTCGCGGCGACCACATCCCATCCCCACACGTAGACCAGCAGGTTGAAGACGCCGACCTCGATGAGGGTGCTCAGAGCACCCACGACGAGAAAACGGCTGCCGACGCTGGCGATGCGACGGATGCGGGAGGGAGGGTTCATGGCTCAACTAGGCTACTGGCTGATCCCCGCGCCCTCCGCCACCCCAAGGACCCCGTGACCCTTCGCCACCTCGCCGTCGTCATGCCCGCCTACAACGAGGCCGAGGGCATCCAGGGCTTCATCGACGAGATCCGCGACTGCGTCTCTCCCCTGGTCGACCGCGTCACCTTCCACGTCGCCGACGACCGCTCCACGGATGCCACCGCCTCGGTGTTCGACGGCGTCTCCGACGTGACCGTCGAGGTTCAGCCCCTGAACCGCGGCCACGGCCCGACAGCCCTCGCGGCTTACCGCGCTGGACTTGCCGCCGCCCCCGATGTGCTCGTTCATGTGGACGGCGACGGGCAGTTCTACGGCAGCGACTTCATTCGGCTGATCAACGCACTCACGACCGAAGAGGCCGATGTCGTCCACGGCGTGCGCGACGGCCGCACCGACCCCTGGTACCGCAAGGTGCTCACGGGGGCAGTGGGCCTTCTGATCGCCCTCGCCGCCGGACGCCGCATCCCCGACGTCAACACCCCGCTGCGTGCCTACAGCCCCGATGCCCTGCGACTGCTCGTCGACGCGACCCCGGCCGACGCCACGGTGCCGCACGTGCACTTCTCCCTCGCCGAGGCGCGCGCGGGCTTCACCGTGCGCTACCTCCGCGTCGCCAGCATCCCCCGACGCGGAGCATCGACCACCGGCACCATGTGGGGGCGAGGCAACTCCGTCACCCTGCCGCCGAAGCGTCTGCGCCGGTTCGTGCGCGTCGCTCTCGTCGAGGCATGGACGCTCTCTCTGCGGCCGTCCGCTCCCCTGCGCAGCATCCGTCGGCCGGAGACCGTCGCGCGATGACCCGCGCACGCACGATCGCGTTCTGGGCGGCGGCCGTCGCCCTGCTGATCGGGCATGTCATCATCGCGTGGCACAGCCTCCTGGTGTGGCGCTTCTGGGAAGACGAGGCCTTCAACCTCACCGTCCCGCTCAACCTGCTGGACGGTCTCGGATACTCCAGTGACGGCGCCCTCTCCGGCTCGACCATCACACCCTTCGACCCGCGCATCTCGACCGGGCCCGTCGTGCTCCTGCCCGTCGCCGCGCTCCTCGCGACCGGGATGGACCCGGTGCTGGCCGCACGACTCGTCCCCTTGGCCTTCTGGGTGGCGCTCCTCGCCGGCCTCGCCGTGACCGGGCGACGTATCGGCGGACGCTGGGCCGCTCTGCTCGCGGTCGCCGTTCCCCTGGCATTCACGGCGGATGCCGGCTTCTCCCCCATCCAGGGCCCCGCCGACCTGCTCGGCGAGATCCCCGCGGCGGCGCTCCTCGTCTGGGCGCTCACACTGCTTCCCCGACGCGCCTGGCTGGCCGGGTTGCTCGTGGGCCTCGCGATCCAGGCGAAGCTCATCGCCGCCCTCGCGCTGCCCGCCTTCGCCATCGCCCTGTGGGTGCTCTCCGACGGCACCGGCTGGGCCCGCGTGCGCGACGCCCTCCGGCGATCGTGGCTGCCCCTCCTGCTGGCCGCCGTGCCGACGCTGCTCCTCGAGCTGGGGGCGCTGCTGTCGCTGGGGTTCTCCGGCTATGTGCAGCACGTGCGCGACTTCGCCCACTTCCTCCGCACCGGCGGGCAGGGCGACGCGGCGACCACGGTGCTGCAGAAGCTCGGCACGCTGGCGGACTCGTGGTCGCTGCCCGGTTTCGTCGCCGTGATCGGAGCGGTCATCGCCCTCGGCCTCGCCATCACCGGCATCGTGCTGCGCTGGCGTGACGCGAGCGCAGCGGACCGGATCGTGATCGCCTACGCCCTGGCGGCCATCGTCGGCGCGCTCGCCTTCGTCGGCTGGTGGGCGACCGCCTCCCGCCTGCCGCTGTGGGTGCGGCACCCCGCGCCCGGCATCCTCGCGTTCTTCCCCGTCATCGCGGCGGTCGCGCTGTGGGCCGTGACGGCCCTGCCGCGCCACAAGGGCATTCGTGCCATCGGCATCGTCGCCGCCTCCGCGCTGGCCGCCGTGATCGCCGGTGGCGGCGTGAGTCATGTCGTGTCGACGTACGAGCCCCGCACCACGTTGGAGAGCCAGCGCACAGCCCTCGTGCCGCTCACGGCCTGGGTCGAGGCGAACGACGTCGAGTGGCTGGCCGCGGAGCCCTGGGGGTACGCGGTCGCGCCTATCGTGCTGACCGGTGCGCACGTCGGGCTCTTCGACGCCCCCGCGATGGCCGACGTGCCCCGACTGACCACGCAGCCGTGCACGACCGAGACGCTCGTCGACGCCGGCCAGTACCGCATCTGCGCGGCACCCTGACCGTCGCACCTCGGCTCCCCTATACACAGAGAACCGGCCGACCGCTGAGATCAGCGACCGGCCGGTTCCGAGGTTCTGCGAGTGTCAGAGCGAGAGGCGCTCCTGGACGACCTCCGCCAGGCGTCCGGCGTAGGCGTGCACCGACTCCGCATCGGCGGCTTCGACCATGACGCGCACCAGGGGCTCGGTGCCGGACTTGCGCAGCAGCACGCGGCCGGAATCACCCAGCTCGCCCTCGATGTCGCGCACAGCCTGCTGCACGACCTCGTCGTCTGCGACCCGATCCTTGTCGACGTCGCGCACATTGATGAGCACCTGCGGGTACACGGTCATGATCGACGCGAGCTCGGCGATCGACTTCTTCTGCCGAGCCATCTCGGCCACCAGGTGGAGACCAGTGAGGATGCCGTCACCGGTGGTGGCGTACTCGCTCATGATGACGTGGCCGGACTGCTCGCCGCCGAGCGCGTATCCGCCCTCGTTCATGTCTTCGAGCACGTAGCGGTCGCCGACGGCGGTCTGACGCACCGTGATGCCGTGCTCGCGCATCGCGACATGCAGGCCGAGGTTGCTCATGACGGTCGCGACGAGGGTGTCGTCGGTGAGGCGTCCGCGCTCCTTCATCGACACCGCGATGATGGCCATGATCTGGTCGCCGTCGATGTGATTGCCCTCGGCGTCCACGGCGAGGCAACGGTCGGCGTCGCCGTCGTGGGCGATGCCGATGTCGGCCCCCAGACGCACGACAGCCTCGGCGAGGTTGTCGAGGTGGGTCGAGCCGACTCCGTCGTTGATGTTCCAGCCGTCGGGGTCTGCCCCGATGACGGTCACCTCGGCGCCCGCATCGCGGAACGTCTCGGGCGAGACGCCGGATGCCGCGCCGTGGGCGCAGTCGAGCACCACGTGGATGCCCTCGAGACGATTCGGCAGCGAGCCGAGGAGGTGCACGACGTAGCGGTCCTCCGCGTCGGAGAAGCGGTCGACACGGCCGACGCCCGCGCCGGTCGGGCGCAGCATCTCGCCGTGCATGGCCTCTTCGATGCGCTGCTCGACCTCATCGGGGAGCTTGCGGCCCCCACGGGCGAAGATCTTGATCCCGTTGTCGGGAGCGGCGTTGTGCGACGCCGAGATCATGACACCGAAGTCGGCGTCACGGTCGGCGACGAGGAACGCCAGCGCCGGGGTCGGGATGACGCCGGCCTCGAGCACGTCGACTCCCGAGGAGGCGAGCCCCGCCGAGACGGCCGAGGTCAGGAAGTGTCCGGAGACCCGGGGGTCCCGGGCGACCACTGCGGTGAGTCGCTTGCCTTCGGCCTTGCGAGCCTCCGCAGTACGGCCCTGGCCCAGGACGACAGCAGTCGCCTGGGCCAGGGTGAGCGCCAGGTCGGCGGTGAGGACGCCATTGGCAAGTCCTCGCACGCCGTCCGTGCCAAAGATCGGCATCGGAGCAGTGGACCTTAACGCTTCGAGTACTGAGGCGCCTTACGGGCCTTCTTGAGTCCAGCCTTCTTGCGCTCCTTGACGCGAGCGTCGCGCGAGAGGAAGCCGGCCTTCTTCAGGGTCGGACGGTTGTTCTCCTCGTCGATGCCGTTCAGCGAACGAGCGATGCCGAGACGGAGCGCGCCGGCCTGACCCGAGGGGCCACCACCGGAGATGCGCGCGATGACGTCGTATGCACCGGTGAGGTTCAGCACCGTGAACGGGTCGTTGATCAGCTGCTGGTGCAGCTTGTTCGGGAAGTAGTCCTCGATCGTGCGGCCGTTGACCGTGATCGTGCCCGAGCCGGGGACGATGCGCACGCGGGCGATGGCCTGCTTGCGACGGCCGACAGCGGCACCCGGGACGCTGAGGACGGGGCGGGGAGCCGCCTCGACCACGTCGGTCTCCGGAGTCGACGTCGAGAAGTTCTGGGGGGTTTCGGTGGTGTCCTGGATGTCAGCCACGAGTATGTCCTTAAGTCTTTACGGCGCTTACTGGGCGACCTGGTCGAGGGTGTACGTCTGCGGCTGCTGCGCGGCGTGCGGGTGCTCAGCACCGACGTACACCTTGAGCTTGGACAGCTGCTGGCGGCCGAGGCTGTTCTTGGGGAGCATGCCACGGATGGCCTTCTCGACAGCGCGGACCGGGTTCTTCTCCATCAGCTCGGCGTAGGTGACCGACTTGAGGCCGCCCGGGTAACCCGAGTGGCGGTAAGCCAGCTTCTTCTGGAGCTTCTGACCGGTGAGCGCGACCTTGTCGGCGTTCACGATGATGACGAAGTCACCCGAGTCGATGTGGTTGGCGAAGGTCGGCTTGTGCTTGCCACGCAGGAGCGTAGCGGCGTGCGAAGCCAGACGGCCGAGAACGACGTCGGTGGCGTCGATGACGACCCAATCGCGCTGGACTTCGCCAGCCTTGGGGGTGTAAGTGCGCGTCACGATAGTGCTGCTTTCTTGTGTCGAACGGAGAAGTTCGTGAATCCCACTCCGGGGTGGTTCTTCCCTACAGGGAGGAACACGCCAGTGGAGGGCTCACGTTCGGACGATGCCCCCATCCCGCGAACGGGAAAGGCACCAAAGGGAAATCATACGCCACCTGGCGCGGATGCTCAAACCGTCGGGTCAGTCGGGCTTGACAGTGACCAGGATCGGGCGGTGGTCGCTCGACCCCTGCGGCAGCGTCGTGATGCGTTCGATCTCGAACCCGGCCGAGGTCGCGAAGTCGTAGTGCCCGCGGAATACGCGGTAGCGGGTGTAGGTGTGGTCGTCGCTGAGCGAGAGCGCGTACCCGTGGTCGCGCACGGCCTGACCGAGGTTCTCTTTGAAGATCGGGTAGTTGTAGTCGCCGACCATCAGCTGCGGCAACCCCTCGCCGAGCGTCGCCAGCTCGGTGAGCGCCGCGCGGATCTGGTGCCGACGCAGTGAATTCAACGCCGTCAGCGGCGCGGCATGGAAAGAGGCGACGATGAAATCCTGCGCGTCGTCGATGTCACGCAGCCGCGCGCCCAGCACGCGTTCATGAGCAGGTTTCGCGATGCGGTCGTGCAGCGACTTCTTCAACCCGAGAGTGCGGATCGACTGCAGGTGGTAGGCGCTCGACCGGTAGAACAGCGCGAGCCCGAGACGGTTGCCCTGCGTCGCATCCGCCAGCACGAGGTCGCCGATCTGCGCGGGCAGCTCGGGCACGTCGCACTCCTGCAGACACAGGATGTCGGGGTCGTGCTCGCCGACGATGGCGGCGAGTTCACCGGCCGCCCGGTGCTTCTGGAGGTTGTACGAGATGACCTTCATGACCGTTCCACGCTACTCGCCCCTGCTGTGCCCCGGCTCCGGATCGCGAACGCGGCTCGCACCGTCACGTCGAGCCCGCGTCTGCTCCGCGCGCGTGGCGAGCAGCTCGTCGGCCGGGTACCCGACCTCGGCGAGGATCAGTCCGCGGGCCGCCAGGACCTTGAACTCGCTGGTGCGCGTCAGGGCGTCGCGCAGCACCACGACGTCCTCGACGTCGAGGCGTCCCTCCCCCACCGCCGCGCACGCGCCGACGAGTGCGCGCACCATGCTGTGGCAGAACGCGTCGGCCTTGACCTCGGCGACGAGAACGCCCTCGGCATCACGTACCCAGCGGTAGTCGAGCAGCGTGCGGATCGTCGTCGCCTCTTCGCGCGGCTTGCAGTACGAAGCGAAGTCGTGCAGGCCGATGAGGCTGCGGGCCGCGGCATCCATCGCCTGTTCGTCGAGATTCCCGCGGATGTTCGTCGTATCGTGCCGGCGCAGTGGATCGAATCCGGCCTGCGCATCGGCGAGACGGTAGCGGTAACGCCGCCACACCGCCGAGAACCGGGCGTCGAAACCCTCGGGAGCGATCGACGTCTTCGTGACGGTGACGTCGGAGTAGGCACCCAGCACCCCGCGCATGCGCCCGGCGATGGTCTCCGCCGGAGCCAGCGGAGCCCGCCCCTGCCTGGCCTCGATGCGCGACCACTGCTTCTCGTCGAGATCGACGTGCGCGACCTGACCGCTGGCGTGCACTCCCGCGTCAGTGCGGCCCGCGACGACGAACTGCACGTCGGAGCCGACGATCCGCGCGAGAGCCGCCTCGAGAGTCCCCTGCACGGTGCGGAGCGTCGGCTGCTTCGCCCACCCTCGGAAGTGGGTGCCGTCGTAGGCGATGTCGAGCCGGATGCGCACGGAGCAAGCCTAGGACACCCCGTCCGGCGCCCGGTCGACCCTCAGATGCCGCCGTCGATCGAGCGGATCGTGACGCTGGGCTCGTCCGGCACCATCACCTGCGTCTCGCGGTTCAGGCTCTCGCCGCGGAAGAACCTCTTCGACCGCGGGAACAGGTACCAGACGAACATCAGCACCAGACCGAACGCGAGCGAGCCGACGCCGATCACGAAGGTGCCGCCGATCCCGAACAGCACCGTGTAGCCGTAGTCGACGTCCCACATGTCGATCGCGGACTGCACGAACGCCCAGGTGAGCATCAGCCCACCCAGCAGCGGGAAGAGCCCCTTGAAGAAGAACTCCCGCGGCGACGACGTCAGATCCTTGCGGAAATACCAGACGCACGCGAAGCCCGTGATGGCGTAGTAGAAAGCGATCGCGAGCCCGAGCGAGAGGATAGAGTCCTGCAGGATGTTGTCGCTGATCAGCGTCATGCCGATGTAGTAGGCCGAGGCGACGACGCCCATCACGATCGTCGAGAACGACGGCGTCTTGTAGGTGGGGTGCACCTCCTTGAACTTCGCCGGCAGCGCGCGGTAGACGCCCATCGCCAGCGTGCCGCGGGCGGTCGGCAGGATCGTGGTCTGCGTCGACGAGATCGCCGAGATGATCACCGAGACCACCAGCACCCAGCCGAACGGGCCGAGCAGCCCGTCCTTGATCGCGAGGAAGAAGTCGTCGGCGTTCGCCTCGTTGCCGAGGCCCGTGCCGCTCTCCCCCAGCCCTGCGTACATCATGGCCGCGATGGTGACGGCGACATACGTGACCAGCAGGATGACGGTGGTCAGCAGCGCGGCGCGGCCGGGAATGCGCTTCGGGTCCTTGGTCTCCTCGTTCAGGGCGAGGCAGGTGTCCCAGCCCCAGTAGATGAAGAGGGCGAGCAGGATGGCCTCGGTGAAGCCCGACCAGTCAGTGAAGGCGAAGGGGTTCATCCACTCCCAGGAGAAGGGAGTGGGGTTCGGGGCGGTGCCGGCGAAGAACTGCCACAGCGCGGTCACCACGAAGATCGCGAGCGCCAGGTACTGGATGCCGAGCAGGATGTTCTGGATGCGCTCGCCGATCTCGACGCCCCGCCAGCTGACCCAGGTCATCGCGGCGATGAAGAGCACGGCCACGACGACCACGCGCCAGTCGTTGTTCTCGAGGTCCTGTCCGATCAGCGACCAGAAGTAGACCGAGGCGATCTGGGCGAGGTTGGCGAGCACGACCATTCCGGCGACCGCCACGCCCCAGCCGCCCATCCAGCCCACCCACGGCCCGAACGCCTTGGTCCCCCAGGTGAAGGTCGTGCCGCAGTCGGGCACGGCGTTGTTGAGCTCTCGATACGCGAAGGCGATCAGGAGCATCGGGACGAAGGCGATGATGAAGGCGATCGGCGCCTGCGCACCGACGGCGAGCACCACGAAGCCGAGCGTCGCGACGAGCGAGTAGACCGGGGCCGTCGAGGCGAGACCGATGACGGTCGACCCCCAGAGTCCCAGGGTTCCCGCAGCCAGACCCTTGCCGTCGGGTCGTTCCAGATGAATGGGCGTCGTTGCTGCCATGTCAGAACAGTAGAGCCACCACGGTTATCGCGTCAACGGTTTCTTCGACCGACCGAATCCGCAGCGAACGGCGCACGCTCACGACGGATTCCGCAGGTTCAGGCCCTTCCGAGCATCCCGTCGGCATGGTCGGCGACCCATTCCATCAGCGGCAGCATCCGCTCCATGAGATCGCGGCCGAGCGGAGTGAGGCTGTACTCGACGTGCGGGGGCACCGTCGGGAGCGACTCCCGATGCACGAGCCCGTCCTCGGCGAGCGTGCGCAGCGTCGAGGCGAGCATCTTCTCGCTGATGCCGTCGACCTCTCGGCGCAGTGCACCCCAGCGATGTGTGCCGTCGGACAGGCAGGAGAGCACGAGCACACCCCACTTGCTCATGATGTGGTCGAGGACGACCCGCGTGCCGCAGTTCTGATCGAACACGAACGGTGTGGATTCCTTTATCTGCGCGAAACTAACCGTCATGTGGGTACCTTACTTCAAAGTGGGTACCCGCAGATCGGAATGCGCCATGCCCGTCTCGAGGTTGTCGAGGGTGTCACTTACGAAAGGACCCTCATGACCATCCTCGTCACCGGCGCGACCGGCAACCTCGGACGCCTCATCATCGCCAGCCTTCTCGAGCGCGGCGCCGACCCGCAGTCGATCGTCGCCGGAGCCCGCGACACCGCGAAGGCCGCCGACCTCGGCGTGCGCGTCGTGCGCCTGGACTACACCGACCCCGCCTCGGTGGCCGCGGCCGTCGAGGGCGTCGACACCGTCGTGCTCGTGTCCGGGTCGGAGGTCGGACAGCGGGTGGCCCAGCACCAGGCGGTCATCGACGCCGCGAAGGCCGCCGGGGTCTCCAAGTTCATCTACACCAGCGCGCCGAAGGCGACCACCAGCGATCTGGTCCTGGCGCCCGAGCACAAGGCGACGGAAGAGCTGATCGCCGCCGCGGGACTTCCCGCCGTGATCCTCCGCAACAACTGGTACACCGAGAACTACGCCGCCGACCTCGCCCGCGCCGCCGAGACCGGCGTGCTCACCTCGGGCACCGGTGACGGACGGGTCGCCTCGGCCAGCCGCAAGGACTTCGCAGAGGCGGCGGCCGTCGTCGCGCTCGAAGACGGACACGTCGGCGAGGTCTACGAGCTGGGCGGCGACGTCGCCTGGACCTACAACGATCTGGCCTCGGCCCTCTCGGAGGTCACGGGGCGCGAGGTCACGTTCGTCCCGGTCTCGTTCGACGACCAGCTCGCAGCCCTCCGCGAAGCCGGTCTCGATGAGGGAACCGCCGGATTCGTCGCCGCGCTCGACGCCGGGATCCGCGATGGCGCGCTGGCCGAGACCGACGGGACGCTCGCACGCCTGATCGGACGCCCCACCACCCCGCTCGTCGAGGGTCTGCGCGCGATCGCCTGATCGCCACCGGGTTCCGAGGGATGCCGCTCTTCTCCGAGGGCGGCATCCCTCGTCTCACCCTGCAGGCGCGGCTTCTGCAGGCTGCACGTGCACGACCGTCAGGGTGATGCTGTCCGACCGAAGCCCCTGCGTCGCGAGCACCGCATCGATCGCGGCGTGCACCGCGCGAAGGGTGTCCCCCGATCCGGCAGCGGAATCCACCCCGATCGATGCCTCCACCGCAACGCCGTCGCCCACGGGAGCGACCGACACGAGCGGCTCGTCCTCCGGTCGCCCGCCGAGTGCCGCCGCTCCCGCGCGCAGTAGGTTCGAGATGAGCGAACCGGAGCGGTACACGGAGCGCACCCCGGGAGTCGCCCGCACCGCCGTCTCGAGGTCGGTAGCGATTTCGACCTGCACGTCCGCCGCCTTCAGCTCTCCTGCGTCCATGACGACACCTCCCTGATGTCCCGGATCGCGATGTCGATCGCGACGACGTTCAACTCCGTGTGCGCGCGAAGGACACGATCGACCTCGGCCCGGAGGCGGTCGGCGATCACCGGGATCGGCCGCCCGTGCAGCGCGCTGGCGTCGATCTCGACGCAGATCGGCTCATCCGGGACGGTCACGTCGCCGATGAGGCGGCAGCGCCCGATGAGGAGTCCCTGCACGGTGCTCTCGGCCGAGCGGATGAGTCCGCGCACCGCGCCCTCGGTGATCCCGAGATCCGTCGACGGATCCGGGGACTCGAACGGGATGCGCCGACCCGAGCGCGCATCCATGGCGATGCCGCTGAGGATGCGGTCGACCCAGCTCGCATCGACCTCCGGTTCTGCGGCGGTCTCGGCGGCCATCAGCTCCGCACCGAGGCCGTGCAGTCGTTCGAGCGCGTCCAGCGCCAGCTGACAGCCGGGCGACTCGTCGATCGAGCGGTCGGAGGGCTGTCGTCCCGCTTCGAGGTAGTCGGTGAGCTCGTCGAGCGTGTGCCCGTCGAGATCGCTCGGTTCCAGACCGAGACGGCGGACTTCGGGGATGTCTCTCTCGTCGGTCATCGCCACTCCTCCATCCGTACGATCATGTATTTCCGGGCCCGCGCGAGCAGTCCTCGCGCGGTCGAGACGGGAATGCCGAGCTCTTCCGAGATCTCCTCGTAGGAGTACCCGCCGATCTCGCGAAGGACCCAGCATTCGCGCTGAGCGTCCGGCAGCTCGCGCAGCGCGGCACCGACGGCAGCGACCCCGGCGCGCGACTCGACCACCGCCGAGGGCGAGGCGTGCAGCGGCGCCGGGCGGTCGATCGAGTCGATGTCCACGACGGGTCGGGTCGCGCGGATGCGATCCACCGCCTTCCGACTCACGATGCGCATCAGCCAGCTCTTCACCTTGGACGGGTCGTCGAGCTCGCCGAACCGCTGCCAAGCCGTGACGAACGACTCCTGCACGATGTCGTCGACGTCGGCCGAGGCGTTCAGCATCCGCTGCGTGTAGGCGCGCATCATCGGCGTATATCTCCGCACGAGCACGGCGAAGGCTTCGACGTCGCCGTCCATCGCGCGTCCGGCGACGATGCCGTCGTCGGCGTGCTCGAGCGCTCTGCGAAAGCGTTCCTCTTCCATCTGTTCCCCACCCCTCGATCCGAGTCCCACAGGAGATTCGGAACCGACGCCTCACCGGATCGGATCCTCGCCGACCGACCTGGGAGTGATCGGGGAGGGAGCCGTTCGGATCCCTCCCCGCACCCGTTACTTCTTGAACGCATCCTTGACGTTCTCGGCCGTGTCACGGACCTCGCCCTTGGCCTGCTCGGCCTTGCCCTCGGCGACGAGCTTGTCGTCGTTGGTGACCTTGCCGACGGCCTCCTTCGCCTTTCCGGCGACCTTCTCCGCAGCGGCCTTGATCTTGTCTTCAGCGCCCATGGCGTCTCCTTTTTCTCATCGCACCCGGATCTCGGGTTCGTTTACTCACGCACGTGGTCCGTGCGTTGGTCTGTGTCGCCGTCGCGCCCGATCACCGCACCCTGGTCGGCGAGCGGAACCCTTCGCGCCAGCGCCGATCCGAGAGGTGCAGCAGGATCGGGATGCGGGAACCCAGCAGGTCGTCCCATTCGTCGATCGCCGCCTCGGCCGCCGCGACGACGGTTGCCAGCGGTGCCCCCGGCCGCACGATGACCGCCAGCTCGACCGCGCGCGTCTGACCGACACGGTAGGTGCCGGTGCGGGCCGAGAGCACATCGGGTCGCCGGACCAGAGGCTCGGTGAGCACGGCGTCGACCACGTTGCGATCGACCGTCGTCCGCCCGGTGGCGGTATCCACGTCGAGCACGGTCTTCGAGCGCCCACGTCGGCGCGAGATGAGGAACACCACCAGCAGTACTGTCAGCACCAGCACGGCGGCCACCGCGAGCAGCAGCAGCACCGACACCGGGCCGATGCCCATCACCTGCCAGGTCCAGCCGCGAGCGGATTCCCACGCGGCCGCGACTTCTGCCGCGGGACGCCGCACCCAGGGCGGCGGATCCCCCGCGGCGAGAACCCCTGCGGCGAGCGCGACGACTCCCGCGACCAGCAGTGCCGCACCCACGAGGAAGAGCACACTGCGGTTCACGAATCGGTTCGTCGCGTTCATGCCACCACTCCGTTCGGTTCGACGACCACGCGCGGGGTGGCCGAGAAGCCGATCCCGGCGAGGATGTCGCTCGCCGCGTCCTCCGCGTCGGCCATCCGGACGAAGACGCCGCTGGTCGGAGTGATGCGCACCTCGACCGTGCGTCGGCCGACGAAGACGGACACCCGGCTGCGGTCGACTCCGGCACGACGGGCGACCGCCGCAGCGATCGAATCGGCGATCACGCCATCGTCCACGAGCAGCGCGGTCCGTTCGGTGATGCGTGCCCGCCGTGCCCGTCGCCCCGGGAGCAGTGCGAGCGCGAGGAGCACGACGGCGAGCACCGTCAGCACGCCGCCGACGCCGAACAGCACTGCCGGCTGCTGCACCCCCACCGCGATCTCTTCGAGCCGGCGAGCCGCCGTGTCGCGGAAGCCGCCATCGACGAGCCACCACACGGCGCCCGCGAGCAGCGCGATCAGGAGCACGGCACCGATGGATGCGACCCCCATCGACGAGGCCGTCCGGGACGCGTGCGTCTCCCGGCGCAGGACGCGGCGATACGTCGCCTGTTCGTTCGTCATCGCACTCTCCTCTCGGTACTCCGCCGCACGCCCGAGTACCGGACGTCCACGGCGCCGAC
This sequence comes from Microbacterium sp. B19(2022), assembly GCF_012030385.1. Classification (NCBI taxonomy): domain Bacteria; kingdom Bacillati; phylum Actinomycetota; class Actinomycetes; order Micrococcales; family Microbacteriaceae; genus Microbacterium; species Microbacterium sp. B19(2022). The sequence goes on along the minus strand of NZ_JAAUVO010000016.1, from coordinate 60,869 downwards.
CTCACGGCCGGCCAGTTCTCGCATGCCCTCGATCAGACCGTTGCGGAGATCCTCTCCGCTGGTGACCAGGTCCGTTCCCCGCTTCGATGCCCTGGCCACGGGCACGGTGACCGCGATCCGCAGTGCACCGTGCTCATCCGACAGCTGCACCCCGACATCGCGGGCCGATACCCGGGCGACATCGTGCGCGATGCCGACGGCGAGCCGCTGCAATGCGCGGGCGGTGAAGGTCGTCGTCCCCCGGACGGCGTCTGCCTCCGCCCGGGATGAGCTGTCGGCCGTCATGAGGAGGAGCGCCGGCCCCGGAAGACCTCGGCGAGCGCCCGCAGGTCGAGCCGACCGTCGATGATGCGGCCGACGACCGCGCCCACCAGCATCGCCAGGGTCACGAGCACGAAGGCCCAGAAGCCCAGGACCACCCAGGTCAGCACGAGGGCAGCCGCGGCCGCCGCGCCGATCACCGACGCGGTCACTGGACTCGCGTCTCCTGCGTGCCGTCGCCCTCGTCGTCGGAGGGGATGTGCACGTCGTTGACGGTCACGTTGACCTCGGCGACCTCCATGCCGACCAGTTCCACCATGGCGCGGTGGATGGCGGCGCGGACGTCATCCGCCACCTTCTGCAGCGAGACCGGGTACTCGGCGACGATCGTCACGTCGACCGCGACCTGCGTCTCGCCCACCTCGACGCTGATCCCCTGCGAGAGATCGGCCGTGTTGAGCGCCTCGCGGATGGCTCCCACCATGCGTGCGGCGCCTCCACCGAGTGCGTAGACGCCGCTGACCTCGCGAGCAGCGATGCCGGCGATCTTCGCCACCACCGCGTCCTCGATCGTGGTCTTGCCCGCAGCAGCCCCCAACTGCGGTGCGACGATCTGGGTCTTGGGCTGAGTACTGCCGGTCACATTCGCCATCTCGAGCTCCTTCATCCGTGTATCCGATCCCCCTGCGGAGTGCGGGTCGCCGTTCAGCGACACCACTAGGACGGATGCCGCGAGAAGAACGTCACAGATTCGTCAGAACTTTTCCGTCTCCGCTCGAGTCGACGCTCACAGTGCACTCCAAGGAAGAGAGTGCAATATTGCACTCCATGAGCGACAGTGCAGATTCATTGCGGGAGCAGCGCAAGCGCGAGACGTCCCGCGCACTCACCGATGCCGCACGCCGACTGACGACGGAGCAGGGCTTCGCGGGTTTCACCATCGAGGAGCTGTGCGCCGAGGTGGGCGTGTCCCGACGCACCTTCTTCAACTACTTCGAGAGCAAGGAGAACGCGGTCTTCGGGTTCGCCACCATCGACTCGCGCCAGGAGGCCCTCGAAGAGGATTTCGCCTCTCAGCACGGCGACCTGCTCGACGACTTCATCCAGCTGACGATCCGCCGCTTCGAGCTGTTCAACCCGGTCGAGGATGCTCCGGCGATGTTCGCCGTGATCGAGCAGGAGCCGCGTCTGCTCAAGGCCGCGTTCGAGCAGCTCGCGAAGAACGAGCGCCGCGACATGGGGCTGATCGTCCGCCGCACCGGAGACGACGCTGATGCCGAACTCCGCGCCGAGGTGATCGTGCACACCGTCGGCGCGCTCGTCCGGATGAGCATGGACCAGCTCCTGCATCACCAGTCCACCGAGCCGTTCAGCGACCTCATCGCCCGACGCCTCGACCTCGCCCGCTCGCTCTACGCACCGTCACAGAAAGACCACTGAATGTCCGCCACCGCCACGAAGGATGCGCCCTTCCTGCTCACGAAGCGCCGCATCTGGATCATCTTCAGCGCCCTCATCGCGGGCATGTTGCTCTCCAGCCTCGATCAGACCATCGTCTCGACCGCCATGCCGACCATCGTCGGGCAGCTCGGCGGCGTCGACCACCAGGTCTGGATCACCACCGCCTACCTGCTCGCCACGACCATCGTGATGCCGATCTACGGCAAGTTCGGTGATGTCCTCGGACGACGCAACCTGTTCCTGGTCGCCATCGCGCTGTTCACTCTGGCCTCGGTCGGCTGCGCCTTCGCCACCGACTTCTGGATGTTCGTCGTCTTCCGCGCCCTGCAGGGCCTCGGCGGTGGCGGTCTGATGATCCTGTCTCAGGCCATCATCGCCGACATCGTGCCCGCCAACGAGCGCGGCAAATACATGGGCCCGCTCGGCGCCGTGTTCGGTCTGTCGGCCGTCGCCGGTCCGCTGCTCGGCGGCTACTTCGTCGATCACCTGACCTGGCAGTGGGCGTTCTACATCAACATCCCCGTCGGCATCGCCGCGTTCATCATCGCGCTCGTCGCACTGAAGCTGCCGAGCAAGAAGGCCGAGAAGCCGATCGACATCTTCGGCGTGATCTTCCTCTCCATCGCGACCACCTGCCTCATCTTCTTCACCGACTTCGGCGGCGACAAGGAGTTCGGCTGGGACTCGCTGGCCACCTGGGCCTGGGGCGCCGGCCTGATCGTGGCAGCCACGGCTTTCGTCATCACGGAATCGCGGGTCAAGGACCCGATCATCCCGCTCAGTCTCTTCCGGAATCCGATCTTCGTGAACGCGACCGCGATCGGGCTGGTGCTCGGAATCGGGATGTTCGCGGCGATCGGCTTCGTGCCGACCTTCCTGCAGATGTCGTCCGGCACCTCGGCGGCGGAATCCGGTCTGTTGATGATCCCGATGATGGTCGGTCTCATGGGCACGTCGATCTTCTCGGGCATCGCGATCTCCAAGACCGGCAAGTACAAGATCTATCCGATCCTCGGCACGATCATCACCGGCATCGCGATGGTCTCGATGACCACGCTGTCGGCGGCGACACCGATCTGGCTGATCTGCACGTTCCTGTTCGTGTTCGGCGCCGGACTCGGCCTCATCATGCAGGTCGTCGTCCTGGTCGTGCAGAACGCGGTTCCCGCGGGCGAGCTCGGCACGGCCACCAGCACGAACAACTACTTCCGCGAGGTGGGGGCGTCGCTGGGCACCGCCGTGTTCGGCACGATCTTCACCACGCGACTGACCGAGAACCTCACCGGGGTCTTCGCCGGGGCCGGCGCCTCGCCGGATGCCGCGTCGCAGGCCGCATCCACGATCGACCCCGCGACGTTGAGCACGCTCCCCGACGAGGTGCGCGACGGCATCGTCACCGCCTATGCGGACGCCCTGGCACCGGTGTTCTGGTACCTCGTGCCCTTCATCGCGCTTGCACTCGTGCTGTCGCTGTTCCTCAAGCAGATCCCCCTTTCCGATCAGGCAGGACTCGTCGCCCGCGGCGAGGCGATCAGCGGCGAGGAGGCGGAGCGGCTGGAAGCAGAGCAGCGTGGCATCGCCCGTCCGGACGGCCTCGCGACGGCCGATGCCGGGCCGACCGACACCTCGCCCACACCGACGGTCCGCTGACGTCCCGGCGCCCTCGCCCTTCCAATGAAGGGTGAGGGCGCTGCGCTGTCAAGCCCCTCCCTTTCCGCGAAGCGAGCGGTCATCCTTCATCGTGGGGACAGGTAGGAGAACGATGGAGCACGACCCGGACCGCAGGTTCGCCCTGGTGCACGTCAGTGACACCGACTGGGCGATCCACGATCTGCACTACCCGGAGGGCGATCACCGCCGGGTGGTCTGCACGATCTTCGAAGACGCCCCGACGGAGTTCGAGGTGCTGTGGCGGCGAGACCTTCCGCTTGCCCTGCGGTACAGCTCCGCCGAGGACGTGCTCGACGCCGTCCGGAGGTTCCAGGACGCCTCTCGGGCGACGCGGCCGATCCCGATCCCGCACCTCCCGCCGACGCGCAACCGGGGTGCGGGTCGAAGCACTCCCCGCTGACGCGCCGAGACGCCTCCGCTGGACGCGAAGCGCCGGTCTGCGCAAAACTGACGTGAACACGCTGGCCTTCCCCCACAGCCTGGAGTCCCCATGACCTCTCCTGCACCCACCGCCAATTTCTGGAAGAGGTTCTGGGAAAAGGGTGGCTGGTGGCGAGCGCTCCTGCTCACGGCCGCGTACTTCGTCCTCTTCCAGCTGCTCTCGCTGTCGTTCACCCCGCTCGCCCTGAACATCGAGGAACCGAGCAGCGCGGCGGGCATCGCCGTGTTCTACGTCCTGCCCGAGCTCGTCGGCGCCGTCATCCTCGCCGCCTTCACCCTCTCGGTCGGGTGGTGGCGCGAGGTCTTCGGCCGGCAGCCGATCCGCGGCCGGGGGTGGATGTGGATCGCCATCGTGGTGGTGCTGCTGTTCAACATCCTCCGCTTCGCGACGATCGACTACGGCAAGGCGGGCTTCGACGTCGTGCTGACGTGGCTCCTCGCCGGCCTCCTGATCGGCTTCACCGAAGAGGTGCTCACTCGCGGTCTGGTGGTGAACCTGATGCGCAAGGCGGGTTACCGCGAGGTCGTGGTGGCCGTGATCTCGGCCGCGCTCTTCGCGGGACTGCACGCCGGCAACCTGCTCAACGGACAGAACCTCCTCGCGACCGGATTCCAGCTGATCTACACCTTCGCCTTCGGCATCCTGATGTACCTCGCGCTCCGCGTGACCGGAACGATCATCGCTCCGATCCTGCTGCACGCGAGCACCGATCCGAGCATCTTCCTGCAGACCGCCTACCCCGCGGACGGCGCGCTCACGGGCTTCGCCGGTCTCGGCAACGTCGTGGTGGTCGTCGCCGGCTTCGTGACGATCTTCTTCATCCGCGGCCGCGTCGGCGACGCGCATCCGGACTTCGCCGCACAGCGTCCGGCCTGACCCCGGTCACGCGCCGGTGCCGCGCTGCACCGACAGCGCCCACACCTGCTCGATCGGCGCGACCGAGTCTTCGCCGTCGGCGCCTCGGAAGCCCTCGACGAAGCGTCCGATGTCGGCCTGCCAGGCGTCGTTCACCGGCGAGGCCTCGACGACCCGCATCGCGGCCTCGAAGTCGTCGCATTCGACGAGGTGGAACAAGTGGCGACCGGAGCGCCAGATCGTCCAGTCGTGGATGCCCGCGACGCCGAAGAGGTCGCGCAGCGCGTCGGGAACACGAGCGTGGTGGGATCGGTAGTCGTCGACCGCACCCTCGGCGATGATCGAATGCAGTGCGATGCGCATGTGGTCCCCTCCGCGCTCAGATCGATTCCGGTGACAGGATATGCCCGGCTTGCTCCAACGCGGTCCACAGCGACTCCGGAATGCTCGCCGTCGCGCGGGTGACGGCCTCCGTCACCTGGTGTACCCCGCGCATCCCCACGACGGCCGAGACCACCTGCGGCATCCGCAGCGGATACTGCACGGCGGCCGAGGGCAGCGTCGTGCCGTGCGCGCGACAGATCCGCTCGATGTCCCGCGCCCGCTCCACGATGTCCTGCGGGGCGTCGGCGTAGTCGTAACTCACCCGATCGGGAACGGAGTCGCGCGCCAGCAGGCCGGAGTTGTAGACGGCGGCCGCCACCACGGCGACGCCGCGCTCGCGCGCGAGCCGCAGCATCCGCACGCTCGCGCCCTGCTCGAGCAGCGTGAGCCGGCCTGCGCACATCACGATGTCCGTGTCGGTCTGCTCGATCAGGTCGGCGAGCATTCCCGCCTGGTTCATTCCGGCGCCGTATGCCCCGATCACGCCCTCGTCACGCAGTCCTGACAGCGTCTGCGCACCGGTGGTCCTGGCGGCTTCGAAGTGGGCGTCCGGGTCGTGCATGTACACGACGTCGACCCGGTCGAGTCCGAGCCGGTCCAGGCTCGCCTCGACCGAACGCAGGATCCCGTCGCGGCTGAGGTCGTACACGCGCCGCACATCGGACGGCACGTCGAAGAGGTTGTCCAGGTCGCGGAGATGGGCGGTCGCCGGGCTCGGGACGAGGAGGCGCCCGACCTTCGTGGAGAGCACGTACTCGTCACGCGGATAGGCCGCGAGGGCGCGACCGAGTCGGCGTTCCGAGAGGCCGAGACCGTAGTGGGGCGCCGTGTCGAAGTAGCGGATGCCAGCGTCCCAGGCCGCGCGTACCGAGGCTTCCGCCTCCTCATCGGTCAACACACTGCCGAGATTGCCGAGCTGGGCGCATCCCATGCCGAGGATGCTGATGTCGAGCCCGCTATGCATGCGAACGGGGATCATGAAGCCTCCACCGCGGATCCGTGGATGTGCGCCATCACGGCCGCACTCATCGGCTGGTAATCGTGCGTGTTCTCGACGACGCCGCGCACGATGAACTGGTCCATGACGACGATGCGGTCGGCGAGCGTCACCATCTCGGCGAGGTCGCTCGAGATGAGGAGGATCGCCATGCCGTCGTCGGCGAGCTGCCAGATGAGCTCATAGAACGCCCGCTTGGTGCGGACGTCGATCCCGACGGTCGGCTCGTCGATGATGAGCACCCGGGTCCGGGCGGCGAGCCACTTGGCCAGGGAGACCTTCTGCTGGTTTCCCCCCGAGAGCTGTCCGGCGAGCTGATCCTGGGAGCTGATCCTGATGTCGAGGGCGTCGACGTGGGTCTGCACCGTGTCGCGCTCCGTGCGCCCGGGGACGAACCCGAGCACCTTCGAGATCTCCGACCAGATGGTGACAGCGACGTTGCGTGTGATCGACTGCAGGAGGAAGACGCCCTCCTCCTTGCGGTTCTCGGTGACGTAGCCGATGCGGAAGCGGCGCAGGGCATCGCGCACGGAGCGGATCCGCACCGGCCTGCCGTCGACCTTCACCTCTCCCCCGACGACCCGGTCGAGTCCGAGGATCGCTCGCGCGAGCTCGGTGCGACCGGCGCCGACGAGCCCGTACATCCCGAGCACCTCTCCGGGATGCACCGCGAGCGAGATGCGGCGATGTCCGGCGGCGGTGCTGACGTCTGCGAGCTCGAGCGCGGGCGTGACGGTGCGGTCGACCTCGCGCTCCTCGACCTCGAGGTCGGCGAGGGTTCGGCCGACCATCCGCGCGACGACCTCGTCACGGGTCGTGTCCGCGATCGGCTGCGACGGCATGACGGTGCTGCCGTCGCGGAGCACGGTGATCGCATCGCAGTGGGCGAAAACCTCGTCGAGCTTGTGGCTGACCAGTACGATGGCGGTGCCCTCGGCGCTGAGCTGGCGCACGACCTTGTACAAGCGGTCGGCCTCGTCGTTGCTGAGGGAGGCGGTCGGCTCGTCGAGCAGGAGCACCTTGGCGCTCCGGTACAGGCCGCGGGCGATCTCCACGAGCTGGATCTGCGCGGCCGAGAGCTCGCGCATGGGCGTGCGGGGATCGATGTCGAGGTCGAGCATGTCCAGGCAGCGCTTGGACTCCCGCCACACCTGCCGCCAGTCGACCGTGCCCGCGCGGCGGGGCAACGCCGAGAGGGCGATGTTCTCCCCCACGGTGAACTCGCGGACGACGTTGCGCTCCTGATGCACGACCCCGATTCCGGCGGCCATCGCCTCCAGCGGGTTCGCGAACGACACCTCCTGCCCGCCCAGGATCAGGCTCCCGGAGTCGGCGCCCTGCACACCGGTGACGATCTTGATGAGCGTCGACTTGCCCGCGCCGTTCTCTCCCATGAGCGCGTGCACCGAGCCCGCCTCGAGGGTCAGGTTCGCGTCGGCGAGCGCGGTCACCCCGGGAAACGTCTTGCGCAGGTTCCGGACTTCCAGTGCGACGCTCATCGCTTCACCTCCGCCAGTGCGGCTTCCGCGCGCAACGATCTGATCCTGCTGGCATGTCGTGATGCCTGCACCTCGCGCAGCTTGCCGAGTGCCACGGTACCGAGCACGACCGCACCGACGACGAAGTTGACGACCTCGGCGTCGAATCGGAAGATCGGGCTGGCAGCATCCACGAGCCGCACGACCATGGCCGCGAGCACAGTGCCGAGGACGGCCACGGTGCCTCCGGCGAGAGCGACGCCGCCGATGATCGGTGCGGCGAAGCTCGGCAGCAGCCAGTCGCCGCCGACGGTCGTGTTGACGCCGGGGAGGAACGAGATGCTCACCATCGCGGCGACGCCGCACAGCAGTCCGGAGAGCGTGTGGGCCACGATGAGAGCGCGGTCGGTCGAGATTCCGGCGAGCTGCGCGGCCGAGGCGTTGCCTCCGCTCGCGAGGAGTTTTCGTCCCGACACCGTCTGCGCGAAGTACAGGGCGACGATCGCGGCGACCACGAGCGTCATCAGGAAGATCGTCGGGATGCCCAGGATCTCCGACCGCCCGAAGGCGGCGAGCTCGGGCCACGCCTTGCGCTCGATCGTGCGGGTGCCGACGAGGGCGTACTGCACACCGATCAGGATCTGCGACATCGCGAGAGTCACGATGAAGCCGTTGATCCGAGTGCCGACGACGAGCAGACCGTTGACGAGGCCGAGGACGGCGCCGGTGAGCACCGCGACGAGGGCGCCGATCCACGGCGGGACGCCCCAGGAGGTGACGATCACGCCGGTGAAGCACGCCGCGACACCGCCGATGGCACCGACCGCGAGGTTGAGCTGCCCGACGCAGAGCGTGATCATCTGGGCGAGTCCGATCAGGATCGGCACGCTGACGAAGCGGAAGAAGCTCGTCATCGACACCGGACCGAAGAACTGTCCCGATGTCGCCATGCCCAGCACGGCGGCGCCGACCACGACGATCCCGACCAGCAGGAGGTTGTTCGCGCTGATGATGCGTTTCATCGGTGGGCCTCCGCCTCTTCGAGTTCGACGGCGAGGGTCGCGGCGGACTCCGTCGCTTTGGCGGGGCGGCGTCGCGCGAAGAGCAGCCGCAGCCGGTCCGTGGCGAGTGCCGCCAGGAGGATGACGCCGAGCAGGACGTTGAGCGTCTCGAGCCCGACCCCGAACAGCTCGAGCCCCTTGCGGATCACAGAGGTCAGCGTGATGCCGAGCGCGGTGCCCACGATCGAGACCAGTCCGCCGGCGAGCAGAGTGCCGCCGAGAATCGGGCCGAGGAACGAGGAGAGCATGAACTCGCTGCCGATGGCCGGGGTGAACGACCCCGTGCTCGCGGCGAGCAGGAACCCGGCGATCGCCGCGAGCAGTCCGGAGAGGGCATGCGCGAGGATGGTCCGGCTCGCGGTCGGGATGCCCGAGAGCTCTGCGGCCTTCACGCTGCTGCCGGTCATCAGGACTTCGCGTCCGCTGCGGGTGCAGGTGTAGAAGTACCAGATCACGGCCATGCAGCCGAGTGCGGGCAGGACCATCAGCGGCACGGCGTTCGACCCGCAGTAGCCGAACATGCAGACGTCGGCGAAGGTGCCACGCCCGATGGTCTCGAACCCGGCGGGCGAGACCGTGAAGGCCTGGCCGGTGCTCCACGACTTGTACAGCGTGGGGATCAGCCCCAGCAGCGTGAAGCTCATCGCGAGAGTCACGATGAAGGAGTTCACTCCGGTCTTGGCGATGATCCATCCGGCGAGCGCGCCGAGCGCCGTACTGGCGAGCACCCCGAGAGCGAGCCCGGCGAGGAGTGGCAGGCCGAAGTTCTCGAACGCGGCACCGGTGACGAGCGCTCCGATCCCCGCGAGCTGTCCCACTGCGAGGTTCATGTGACCGATCGAGAGCACGACCATCTGTGCGAGCCCGACGACCGTGAAGATCGCGATCGTCGTGAGCAGCGGCGCGATCACGAAGGGGCCGTTGAGGAACGCCGGCTTGAGGATCGCCAGGGTCGTGATCAGGACGATGATCAGGACGACGAGGAGTGCGCGTGGTGAGCGGAGCTCGGCGCGTGCGGCAGCGCCCAGACGCGACATCAGAGCACGATCCGGTCGTCCATGGCGTCGCGATCCCAATCGATCCCGAGACCGAGCGTCTCCGGGGCGAGGGCGCGGCCGTCTTCGATGGTCATGCCGGTCCGGGTGATCGCGCGCAGCTGCGGGATGTGCTCGACGTAGCGTCCGTTCGGGACGGCGGCGACCAGGCTCACGTGCAGTTCCATGAGGAAGTGCGGGCACACGTGCACGTTGAACGACTCCGCGAGGTGCGCGACCTTGAGCCAGGGGGTGATGCCGCCGATGCGGGCGACGTCCACCTGGACGATGCCGGCGGCGCCGCGGTCGAGATACTCCCGGAACTGCGCGATCGAGTACATCGACTCCCCCACCGCGATGGGCGTCGCTGTGGATGCCGCGAGGCGGACATGCCCCTCGATGTCATCGGCGGGCAGGGGCTCTTCGATCCAGCCGAGGTCGAGTCCGTCGAACAGTCGGGCACGACGGATGGCCTCCGCGCCGGTCAGGGACTGGTTGGCGTCGACCATGATGTCGAAGTGCGCGCCGACCGCCTCACGAACGGCGGTCAGACGCTCGCGGTCCTCCTGTCCGCTCGGCTTGCCGATCTTCACCTTCACGCCTTTGAGCCCGGCGTCCTTCGAGGCGAGCGCTCCGGCCACCAGCTCGTCGGTGTCGAGGTGCAGCCACCCGCCCTCGGTGTCGTAGAGGGGGATGTCGCGGCGGAACCCGCCCGCGAGCCGCCAGAGCGGGAGCGCGGCACGACGCGAGGCGACGTCCCACAACGCCGTGTCGACGGCAGCCAGTGCGAGCGAGGTGATGGCCCCGGTCGTCGTCGCGCGGGTCGAGGCGAACAGGCGGTACCAGACCGCCTCGATGCGGTCGGCTTCCTGACCGACGAGGATCGGGAGCAGGTGGTCGCGCAACATCGACAGCACTGCGCGACCTCCCGTTCCGATCGTGTAGGAGTACCCGAGGCCGTGCAGGCCATCGCTCGTGGTGAGTTCGACGAAGATCGTCTCCTGAGACACGAAGCTCTGCACGGCATCCGTGCGTTCGGTCTCGACGGCGACGTCCACGAGGAACGCGCGAGCATCGGTGATCGTACTGGCCATCGGGTACATCTCCTGGTGTGGGTCAGATCACTTGCAGGTGAGCAGCTCGTCGTCGAACTGCTTCTTCACCTTCTCGGCGAACGCGACGCGCTCGTCGTCGTACGTGTCGACGTTGTCCTTCGTGACGACGAACGAGCCGGAGTCGACGATCACTCCGGGGTCGGCCATCTCACAAGTACCGCTCGCGAGCTGAGCCAGCACCCAGCTGCCCACATAGGCCTGGCCGGCGGGGTTCTGCGCGACCGTTCCGTAGACGGAGCCGTCGCGGATGCCGTCGAGGATGGTGGCGTCGTCGTCGATCGCGACGAGCTGGATCTCGAGGCCGGATTCCGCGATCGCCTCGGCGCTCGCGACGGCGGGGTTGTAGGCCGTGGTGACGATCGCGTTGATCTCGGAGCCGCTCGCCGCGAGGAGATCGGATGCCGCCTTCTGGGCCGTGGCGAGGTCGGTGTCGACGTCGGTGATCGTCTGGAGTAGGGTGACGGCGCCGTCGGTCTCGTCGATCGCGCGCTGGACGCCCTCGATACGGCGCTGCGTGTTGGAGTCGACGTTGTTGCCGGTCATGTGCACGATCGTGCCCTTGCCGCCGATCGCCTCGATCGCCGCAGCGGCAGCCTGATACGCGGCCTCCTCGGTGTCGGTCGAGAGGCAGAAGGCGGCGAGGTTCTCGTCGCCGGCCGGACAGGAGGCGATGGATCCGACCGCGACGCCCGCGTCAGTCAGCTTCTTGAAGGTGGAGTTGATGTCGGTCGGCGAGACGCCGAAGATGCCGAACGCGTTATAGCCGTTGGCCACGAGCGAGTTGATCACGTCGTTCTGCTTGGTCTGGTCCCATTCGGCGGTCTCGTTGAACGTGACCTCGCCGAGGCCGAAGTCCTTGGCCGCCTTCTCGCCTGCCTCGATCCAGGGCTGGAAGTACGGGTGGGCGCCGCCGGGAACGAGGGCGACGCGCACGTCGGACAGATCTCCGCCGGCCCCTTCTCCGCCGGCGTCCGGATCGGCGTTCTGCGGGGTGCACGCGCCGAGCGCGAGGGTGAGGGCGGCGGCTGCCGCGATGACGGCGCCGAGCCGCACGTGCTGTGTGATGCGCATCTTTGATGCCTCCAGGAAAAGGGTTCCTTTTGAAATATCGTATTTGATCTTTCAAAGGATATGATGGCTGCACTCCGCCGCTATGTCAAGGGAAAGGTCGGATGTCTACGCTCGGTCAATTGCCCTCCTTCACCCCCGGCGCACGCACGATGCTCGGTGACGAGGTCTACGGCGCGCTCCAGCAGTCGATCCTCGACGGCACTTTCCCGCCCGACGCACGTATCAACGCGGGCGAGCTCGCCCGGCAGTTCGAGGTGTCGCCGACCCCCGTGCGAGAGGCGCTCGCCCGACTCGAGTCGGACGGGCTCGTCGAGAAGCTCCCCCTGCGCGGGTACCGTACGACCGATCTGCTCGACCGGACGCGGCTGACCGAACTCTTCGAACTGCGACTGCTGCTGGAGCCGGGCAGTGCGGCGAGCGCCGCCGAACGCCGCTCGGCCACGGATCTGAAGGAACTCGCCCACGAGGTCGAGGCGGGGCGGACCGCGGTCGGCGAAGCGGACGCCTACCGCCTGCTCTCCCGTCATGACGTGCGGCTGCACGATCTCGTGTTCCGTTCGGCGCGGAACGAGACGGTCCGTCAGGCGTATGCGCGCACGCACTGCCACCTGCACACGTTCCGACTCGCTTACACGGGCGCATACGTGTCCGACACGGTCGACGAGCACGCGGCCATCGTCCGCGCCATCACCGATGGCGATCCGGTCGCGGCCGCGGAGTCGATGCGCACGCACATCGAGCGTTCCCGCGATCGACTGATGCGCGTCGTCGACTGACGCCGAACTGCGGCGGCGGGGCGAGGGACACTTTATCCTCGGCTGATGCGATCGTCGCCAGAAACGACAAAACCCCCGGATGACCGGGGGTTTAAGTCTGTAGCAGGAGCGGGGCTTGAACCCGCGACCTCACGATTATGAGTCGTGCGCTCTAACCAGCTGAGCTACCCTGCCGCGAGGCATCCGTCCGCGTGAGAAGAATGCTGCGAGCCCCGAGTCAGGATTGAACTGACGACCCCTTCCTTACCATGGAAGTGCTCTGCCACTGAGCTATCGGGGCGTGCTGCCCCTCGCGGGGCAACCGTACGAGAATACCATCACTGTGGCGTCCTCATGAAATCCGGGCCGTCAGTAAGACGTCCGCCCGGCGTTCTCCTTGAGCCACGGCATCGGATCGATGGTCGACCCGTTGACGATGAGCTCGAAGTGCATGTGCGCGCCGTAGGAACGGCCCGTGTTTCCAGTCTTGCCGACGACCGTGCCGACCTTCACCGTCTCGCCGGCCTTGACCTGCAGCGAACCGTACTGCATGTGCGAGTAGTGGCTCGTGATGACGGAACCGTCGATGACATGGTCGATGTAGACGGTCACGCCGTAGGCGCCGCCCTGCTCGGTCGCGATCCGGACCGTGCCGTCGGCGATCGCCTGAATCGGGGCGCCGTCTCCGGGAACGAAGTCGATGCCCTCGTGCAGACGGCCGCTGCGCATGCCGTACCCGTAGCTCATGCCGACGCCGACCAGGAAGGGCCACTGGATGGCCGCATCGGGGTCGTTCGTGAAGATCTCGCCCGAGTAGTTGATTCCCTGTTCGGCGGCCACCTGGACCAGCGAGACGGTGCTGAAGTCATCGGACCGCGCGAGCGGCTCGTTCTCGACACCCGAGGGTGCGACGAAGGCCTGGATCTCGTCATCGGCCGCTCCCTTCGCGTCGGCGGCAGCAGCCGAGACCAGCGAGGTGGCCGCGACCGAGGTTCCCTGAACCGCGGCGACAGCCTCGGCAGGAAGAGTCATGGAGACGGCGAGGAGCCCTGCGAGGCTCATCACTCCGACGCTGGCGCCGACAGCCACGAGCTTGCGGAAGTTGCGCGGGCGGCGTGCAGCGACGTGGACGGGCGCCTCGGGCTGCGTGGAGTCCGCAGTGGACGGCGTGTGCGCGGACGAGGAGCCGACCGTCGGGATCGAACCCGTGCGGAAAGCTCGGGATGCACGCTCGAAGGCATCGACATCGTCTTCGAGCGGCAACTCACTCGCCGGCTCCGGCGTCGAGTCGGCCGGTGCGGCGTCGATCTCATCGGCGGTCGCGATCTCGATGATCTGCTCCCCCGCGTCGACGACGACCGGGGTGGCGGGAACATCGGCGATGATCGGCTCAGGCGTCGCGGCGATGAAAGGCTCGACGGGTGATTCGACGACGGCGTCATCGGAGGCCTGTCGCTGGCGAGCGGTACGACGGGAAAGCGGCGCGACGGCCGCGAGCGCGACGGCCGCGGCTTCTGCGGCCAAACTGGGTGCCGTCGTTCCCGCCGCGGAGGCTTCGGGGGCCTCGGTGCGGAGTCGGCTGGACCGGCGCGTGGGCGCAGAGGCAGCCTGGGAATTCTCGAAGGGCAAAGCGTTTCTCTCGGTTGTGCGTCAAGCTTCGGGCGCAAACTCAGACTTTCACCTTCGGGTGGCGAAAGTAACGATCGGGTAAACCCTACCCTGATCAGCCTGGGAATGCCATGAATCGGTCAGTGTTTCGGGTCGAGGATCTCGAGTAGTCGGGCGTGCACATCGCGGCCTCCGGCGACCAGCATCGGCCGCGTCGACTCGATGTCGATCCTGGAGACGCGGCCCCCCGCCTCCGTGATCAGAAGTGCCCCGGCGGCGTGGTCCCAGGGGCGGAGCCCGCGCTCGAAGTACCCGTCGAGGCGCCCGGCCGCGACGTAGGCGAGGTCGAGCGCCGCGGCACCCATGCGTCGGAGATCACGCGCCATCGGCATGACGCGCGCCACCGTGGCGAGATCGCCGTCGTGGGTCGCGGGGTCGTAGCCGAACCCGGTGCCGAGCAGCGCTCCCGCCGGAGTCTCCTCGGTCACCGCGAGCCGGCTCCCCTCCAACCATGCTCCGTGGCCACGCACCGCGGTGAATACCTCTCCGAGCGCAGGCGCGTTGACGGCGGCGGCGAGTGCCACCCAGGTCTCGGGGTCGGGCTCGCCCTGCACCGCGGCGATGCTCACGTTGTACGCAGGGATGCCGTAGGCATAGTTCACCGTGCCGTCGATCGGATCGACGACCCACGTGATCCCGCTCGCGCCCGGCTCGGCCCCCGACTCTTCGCCGAGGAAGCCGTCTTCGGGACGGGCGGCGCGCAGGCGCTCTCGGATGAGCGCCTCGACCTCGCGGTCGGCGTCCGTCACGATGTCGGCGAGGGTCGTCTTGGTGGCGGCGAGACGCACCCCGTCACGCCGACGCGCACGGGCGAGCGCTCCTGCTTCCCGGGCGATCTCGGTCGCGAGTTCGCCGAGCTCGAGTTCGGTCGTCACTGCGCAGGCTGCTGGGGCGCGGGCGGCGGCGGCGGGAACACCGGCGGTTCGCCCTGCTGTGGGGCCGACGGCTGGCCTCCGGCAGCGGCGGGCGCGGGAGGAACGAGGTGGCCGCCGGGAGCGGTAGGCGGTGCGAACTGTGGCGGCGCTGACTGCGGCAGCGTGGGCTGCGGAGGTGCAGGCTGGGGCGCCACCGGGAAGCTCGTCGTGGGCGCGGCAAGCTGCGGCTGTGCGGGAGTCGGGTACCCGGTGTAGTAGGCGTTCCAGTCCGGCGACGAGTCGGGCAGCGCCGGCAGCGGGGTGACGCCGTCGGCGTAGGTCGGCCACGACGGCGCCGGCGCGACGCCACGAGCAGGCGACGCCTTCTTCTTCGGCGCGAACAGCGCGTTGAGCAGCGGGATGAGCGTGGTTCCGACGGCGACGAGGATCGTGAGCGCGACGACGATCCGCCAGTAGAGCTCGCCGTAGTGGAAGGTGTTCGGGAAGGCGAGGAAGAACACGAGCATGCCGACGAGTCCGACCAGGAACGTGATCGTGACGATGTAGATCACACGGGTGAAGGTCGTGATGTGCCGCTGCGCGGCCGGAGTGAACAGACGCACATGCAGAAGGGCGAGCTGCAGGATGCCGATGACGAGCAGCAGCTGGAAGAAGCGCTCGGCGCCGAAGAACATGCCGTCCTCAGGAAGCCAGATCTTGACGGCGCCGACGAGCAGCGCGACGATCCAGCTCACCATGCTGGCCAGTTGCAGCCAGTCGGGACGATTCGGAGCGAGGCCCGCCTCGAGGATCGCGATCCCCGCGAAGGCCGCCAGGAGCAGGATCGTGAGGAAGGCTCTTCCGATCAGTCCGTCCTGATCCCCCACGAGCACCCAGATGACGCACACGAGCGCCGCGGCGATCAGCGCGCCGATGGCGATCCAGAGCGACCCTCTGATCAGCAGCGACATATTCTTCTTCTCACCCTGCGGCTGCGTGGTGATGTCCGGCTGGGACATGGTGATCCTCTCGTCGAGCGGCGATGCCTTCATCCTGCCACGCGCATCGCCGCAGGCGACGGTCGAGCGCCGCGCTGAGGAGAAGTCTTCACTCCACGCCGGCGCGGGGAGGAGGAGTCAGCCCGGCTTCCTTGCGGACGCGGCGGCGAAGGCCGCTACCCTCGCCTGCGCATCCGGAGTCTCCAGGGCTGCGCCGATCGAGCGCGCCTCTTCCGTGAGCTGCTCGACGAACGAGCGCTCGGGCTGCGAGCGCACGAGGCGCTTCGCCTGCCCGTACGCGTCGGCTGCTCCGGCGAGCCAGAAGCGTGCGATCTCCTCGCCGCGGGTCCGCACGGCATCCGCCTCAGCAGCACCGTCCGCGCCTTCCACGGACTCGGCGACGAGCCCCCACTCCACGGCCTCCGCTGCCGACAGCAACCGGTCTTGGAGCACGAGCTGCAACGCGCGGCGCTGGCCGACCGCCCTGGCGAGCTGCGCCGAGACCGAGAGGTCGGGAGTCAGGCCGATGTTCGCGTACAGGCTTCCGAGCTTGGAACGCGACCCGACGACGGCGTAGTCACTGGCGAGCAGGATGCCGAGGCCTCCGCCGGCCGTAGTGCCGTGTGCGGCGGCGACGACGGGCACCGCAGACTCGGTGAGCGACCGGATACCGGCGTTGATCACCTCGGCGAGCGCGGTGATCTCGGCCCCGGATGCGCCCATCGTCGTGGCCATGTCGATGACGTCGCCGCCGGCGCAGAACGCCGGACCTGCCGCATCGATCAGGATCGCCTTCACGTCGGGCCGCGATGTAGCCTCGGCGGTCGCATCCTTCCACGCGTGGGCGAGGTCGGCGTTGAACGCGTTGAGCCGGGCAGGACGGTTCAGCGTGAGCCGGGCCATTCCCTCTTCGACGGCGAACAGGATGGCATCACTCATGGCTTCTCCTTCGAGCGCAGGACGTGTGGTCCAGCGTAGCCGCGATCAGTTCTGCTCCCAGACCTGCGAGACGAAGCGCTCCATCCGGCGCCGCGTGCCGTCGAGGCGGAAGTCGACCTGTCCTGGCGTCCTGATCTCGTTGGGCGCGAGCGGATGCGCGAGGCGCACGTTCTCGTGGCAGGACAGGTCGGCACACATGTACGTGCCGAACGAGTCCCCTCGGTGCCCCGCCTCGCCCGCGCGCCGAGCGGAGAGGAGCGCGATCTGGTTGCCGGGCTGCATGGTGTGGCAGATGTTGCACAGACCGGAGCGTCCGCGTCCCGGCTCGGTGGCGCGGAGCACGATGCCGATGACGCCGTCCTCGTGCGGGATCAGCACATAGCCGCGGCGAGTGGCGCTCGGATCCTGCCAGGCGAAGAAGTCGAGGTAGTCCCAGTCGACGAGCAGGAAGTCGTGCGGCATCTCGATGGTCCGCAGCTCATCGGCATCCGCGTTGACGAACGATGACCTGACGTCGGCCTCTGTGAGCGGTCGCATCGCTCCAGTCTATGAACGGGTGGCACCCGAGGGCGCCGCGACGCCCTCAGCGCCCTCACCCGACCGATCCCGGATGAGGAAGCCGAAGCCGAACGCGATGAAGAACATCAGCACCCCGTAGACGGCGGCGGGCAGGCTCAGCTCCACGGAGCCGAGCACGGACTGCGCGATGACGATCGCGAGCGTCGCGTTGTGGATGCCGATCTCGAACGACGTGGCGATCGCCTGCCGCTTCCCCACCCGCAGCATCCGCGGGATCAGGAACCCGATCGTGAGGCTGATCAGGCAGAACAGCACGGTGATGAGGGCGAGCTGCGTGAAGTTGGCCACCAGCAGCGTCCAGTTCGAGGCGACCGCGCCCGCGATCACGACGATCAAGATGATCACCGAGGCGATGCGCACCGGCTTGTCCATGCCGGTGGCGAACTTCGGCCAGTAGCGCCGCACGATCATGCCCAGCGCCACCGGCAGGAGCACGATCGCGAACACCTCGAGGGCCTTCGACCACTGCAGGCCGAGCCGGTCGTCGAATGGCTCGAAGTAGGCGATGGCGAAGTTGGTGATGATCGGCAGCGTGATCACCGCGATGACCGAGTTCACCGCCGTGAGCGAGATGTTCAGCGCGATGTCTCCGCGGAACAGATGGCTGTAGAGGTTGGCGGTGGTCCCGCCCGGGGATGCGGCCAGCATCATCATGCCGACGGCCAGGATCGGGGGGAGTTGGAACGCCAGCACGAGTCCGAAGCAGATGGCCGGCAGCACGACGAGCTGACAGAGCAGCGCGATGATCACCGCCTTCGGCTGCTTCAGAACCCTCGCGAAGTCGGCGAGAGTGAGGCTGAGACCGAGGCCCAGCATGATGATGCCGAGAGCGACGGGCAGTCCGATGGTGGTCAACGCTGATCCCATGGGACTCAGTGTGGCGGATGGAGGACCTCGGTGCCACCCATATATCGCGTCGAGACGAGCACACGAAGTAGCCTGCAGGAGGTCCCCACCGCTCGATGCGGGAGCGGGGGCGACCCGGAGGAAGAAGGATGGTGCGATGGAAGACTCACACGCGTGGCGCCCGCTGATCGCCCTGTTCGCGAACCCCGAGACCCGCCGCGTCGCCGCCGAGGTGATGCTGGGCGGAACTCTCACATCAGCCGTGGAAGGCCTCTCGCCGTCTCGACGCCGACGTGTGACGGAGGCGGTCGTGCAGAGCGGCCTGGTCGACGCGGAGACCCAGGCGCTCGCGCCTGACGTGTTCCGAGAGATCCTCGCATCGGCGCCCGTGCCGCGGCGGCAGGGGATCGAGCGGTTCGTCGACGGAAAGCGCATCCGCCAGTACCCGGCCAACCTCGAAGAACGTGGAGCGCTCCTCGCCTGGGTCGCCGGAGGGGTGCTCGCCGCAGACGAGATCCTGACCGAACGCGAGGTGAATGCGCGACTTCTGCCGTATTCCGAAGATGTCGCCGTGCTCCGCCGCTACCTCGTGGATTACCAGCTCGTGGAACGTCGCTCGGACGGCACCCAGTACGCGTTGGCCGTCAGTGGACCGGTCGTCCCGACGGACGAGTGACAGCTACTGCTCTGAGGAGCGTCAGGGGTCGACGAGTTCGAACGTCATCTCCTCCGGCCCCGGCCCCCAGGGGTCGAAGACGATGTCGGGGTCGTAGACGTCGAGCGGATGTTCGTCCATCGGCCCGATGAATCCCTCCGCGTCCATGGCTCGGAACGTGAACCAGTACCAGCCGCGAGAGTTCATCCGCAGCCGCTTCACCGCGTGCCCGGTGTCGTCGAGAGGGATGATCGCCGAGTGCCCCTGCATGGTGGTGACGTAGATCGTTCCGTTCGCAGGGCCGGTGGCGGCGATCACCACACCCGTGGTCCTCGCTTCCTCCACCTGCATGTCCTCGGTGCCGACGATGTTCTCGAAGCCTTCGATGACGATGGGACGGACCGTGAAGCTGCCCGTCGTAGCCGGGGACTGGCCGGCGGCATCGAACGCCCAGGCCCGATAGTCGTACGTGCCGGCGGCGAGCTCCAGGGCACGAGAGTCGAAGGACCACTTCCCGTCGGCAGCGACCGCCGGGGTGTAGCGCTGGCCGGCGACCTCGATCGCGACAGCCGACCCTGGCGTGGCGGTGCCCGCCACCACCGGAGCGAGATAGCCGGAGGATGCCGTGGGGCTGGTGACACCGGGCCCGAGGGCCGAGCCCGGAGTCTCCCCCGGGTCGGGTGTCGTCCCGGGCGCCGTTCCCGGCCTCGTGGGGGTGAGCGGCCCCGGGGCATCCGGATCGTTGACGAGGTCGATGGAGTCGATCGCCGGGTCGGAGTTCCAGCGTCCGGTTCGGGGAGGCGACGGGGGCGCGGATGGCGCGGGCGTGGCCGTCCCGTCGGGTGCTCCGACGACGGGTGCCGGCACTCCGACGTGAGGAACGGACCGCGCCACGCTCCACGTCTTGTCGCCCTCGGCGGCGGGCGTGGATGCTGCCGGCGCGGCTCCGGGGAGCAGGAAGGATCCGAGTATCAAGGTGCCGGCGGTGAGCACACCCAGGCCGCCGGCCAGAAGGCTCGCAAGACCCGCGCCTGCGCCGGTGGCGATGACCGCGGCCGCCACCGCGGTGCCGGGAGCGAATGCTCCGGTGGACGGCAGGATGACTCCCAGTGCGCCGAATCCGACGGCGGAGAGGGTGACGCCATGCAGGCGCTGCGCGTCGCTGCGAAGGCCGATGAGCAGTTCGCCGCACACGTCGCATGACGACACGTGCCCGGCCACCTCCTGCGCCACGGCCTCGTCGAGCGGCTCGGTGAGGTGTCGCGGGAGGAGTCGGGCGACGTGAGCCTCGTCGTCTCTCAGCGCGAGCGGCACCTGCGACGTGAGCCACTGGACCTTGAGTCCGGAACGGGCTCGGCGTTGCAGGGCGGAGACAGCGTTGGGCTTGATGCCGAGCTCGCGCGCCACCTCCGGGCGGGGTACATCAGCGACCTCGGTCAGCCACAGCACACGTTGCCAGCGTTCGGGGAGCTCTTGGAACGCCCCGAGGAACTGCTGAGCGTTCGTCTCTCGTTCGACGAGGCTGAGCGCGTCACGGAAGTCGGCCCGATCGGGCTCGACCGTGTCGTCGATGTGGTCGGCATCCTTGCGCCACCGGATCGCGGTGTTGCGGATCACCGCCTTGAGGTACGACCGGAACGCGAACTCGGGCCCGGAGCCGGTGGTCGTCACCTGCTGGTAGATGGCCAGGAGCGCCTCGGAGGCGAGATCTTCGGCCCGCGATGGGAAGAGTCGGTGCGCGTACCGAAGAGCCGCGCCGATGTGCCGCTCCCACAGCACGGCATACGCCGCCTGATCGCCGTCGCGAAGCGCACGGAGGAGTTCGGCATCGCCGCGAGAATCTTCCACGTCTTCCCCTCCAGAAAGAACGCCCGCACATCTGCGACGAGCAGTTGACCGCGGGCAGACCCACGCGATCGATCCACATTTGAACACGTGTTCAACGACGGCGCTGCGCTCATACTAGCGGCAGCGGACAGGGCCGCGGAGTGGAGATATCCGCGGCCCTGTCCTGTCGGAGAACCGGTCAGGCGTCGAGCCTGCGTCGCCTCGCCAGCATCAGAACCGCACCGGTCAGAACAGCGAGCACTGCGGCAGCGACGCTCGCGATCGGCGCCGGGGCACCGGTGACCGCGAGGTTTCCCTCCCCGCCCGGAGCCGGTGTCGTGGGAACACCGGAACCCGCCGCGTCGACCGCGACCGTCTGCGCCGCGTCATCGATGTCGGTGTGCACCGCGACAGGGTCGCCGGTGACATCTGGGCCGACGAAGAGCCTCTCGAATGCCACCAGCACCGTGCCGGCGAACTCCCCCGTGACGCGGAACGACACCTCGACCGAGCCGTCCGCAGTCGTCGGCGTGAACGTGGTCGATCCCGTGATGCCCGTCGACTCGTTGTTCGCCTTGTCCATCAGCACGCCCGTGACCGTGTACTCGGTACCCGGCGTGAGATTGCGGTAGGCGATCGTGTCGATGAGCGTCCCGCCGCCTGCAGCCAGAACGTGGTCCTGGTCAGCGGCGTCGACCAGCGAGGTCCCGATGAACGGCGCCGGCGCTTCCGGGGCCGGCGCCACCGTGACCGTCTGCGCGGAGTCGTCGATGTCCTTGTGCTCCGCCACCGGGTCGCCGGAGGCCTCCGGACCTTCGAAGAGCTCCTCGAAGGCCACGAGCACGTCTCCGGCGAAGCCCTCCGGTACGACGAGAGTCACGCCCACAGAGCCGTTCGCGGTCGTCGGAGTGAACGTCGTCGACCCCGTGATGCCGGTCGGCTGACCGTCGGACTTGCGCATCAGCTCACCCGAGACCGTGTACACGGTGCCCGGAATCAGGTTCTGGTAGGCGACGGTATCGATCACCGTTCCCCCGTTCCATCCCAGCACCCGGTCGCCGTCGGCGGCGTCGACCAGCGACGTGCCGATCACCGGCTCCGCGGCACCGGGCTGAGCGGCCCATTCCACAGTGGCCTCCCCCGTCGTCTGCGTCGCCTCGGGCGCCACCAGGATGATCGACTGCGCGTGGTCCTCCGCAGTGGGCGTCCCACCCGGCACGTTCGGTACCGAGACCACCATGCCGGTGCTGCTCGATCCCTCGGCCGTGACACGGACGGTCGCGCTGCCCGCTGCCGTCGAAGCGCGCAGGTCCAGATAGAGTTCCTGACCGTCGACGACCGCGTCGAGGGCCACTGCCGCTCCGTTCACGTCGGTGACCGCCACGGCGGGGTCGACGGAGACGGAGGCCGAGGCCCGGTTGGTGTTCACGACGAACGGCCCGATCAGGGTCCCCGCGACCTGCGCCGCATCCGGCGCCGTCACAGTGGCCGTGACCTCGAGATCCTCCGGGGTCAGCCCTGGACTCGCGTTTGCGCCGTTCACGAGGTACCAGTACGCGGCCTCCGAGTCCGGCGTCTCCCATGGCCACGCGGCATCGAACGTCAGGTCGGTGTACCGCCAGATCGCATACTGTGTGGCCTCGATCGCATCGTTCCGCGAGATCTGCGCGACCCCGGCCGCCGCTGCGAGATCTGCGAGGCTCACCGCGGGATAGCTGTGGGCGAGCACCCACAGCACCTTCCCCTGCACGGCAGGATCCACGAAGTAATTGCTGCCGAGGAAGTCACCGCCGTCGCCGACAGTGCCTACCCGGCCCGTCTGCGCCGTCACCTGGTTCTCGAGGCAGTACGCCCACAGGTCAGGGTCCCCGCTCGGGATCCCCTCAGACCAGATCGGGAAGACCCCCGTACCGCTGTAGCCTTCCTTGCTGCCGATGTAGACGGAGTCCCCCGGGGCAACCTCTGCGGCTGCTGCGGCGCTGACGCCCGCGGGTGCGATGAGCGCACCGAGGACGAGCATCGCCCCTGCGACCCATCCCGCCGACCGAGTCGACGGCATCATGCGAGGCAGGCGGGGTTCACCGCGGTGAAGCTGAACGGGCCCACCCAGATGTTCTGGTTCGGCCGATCCGTGCCGGCACGACCCGAGTTGTTGGCGACGAAGGTGAGGTCGAATGCACCGACCGTCGCTGCGGTGACCGCGATATTGCCTCCCGTGTTGGTGGGAATGACCTCGACGTTCGGGGCGCCGGTGAACGGCCGCCACGGGTTGGCGGCCGTCCCCTGTCCGCGGATCCAGTCGGAGTTGTAGACGCCGGTCCCGGCCCCCGCCGAAAGGTAGACGCGCTCTGCGCCGCCGAGGGCATCGACTGCCTGGAAGCCGTCGATGTCCTTGATCTTGTACGTCAAGTTCTCGACGATGGTGGGCGCGCCATCCAGGGCGAAGCTGAATGTCACCCGCTCGCCTCCGCCGATGTTGTTGAGGTTCACGGTGTCGAGCGACAACCGCACGCTGGGCAGCGACTCATTGCCCTGCGTGCTGGAATCCAGAACGAGGTTGTTCGTCGTGTTGATGGTCATGTTGGCCGCCCCGTTGGGCACGGCGTTGAGCGTGAGCGTGAAGTCCTTGCCGTCGCCGAAGATGTCGGTCCACGTGAACACGGCCGAAGTGGCGCTCAGCCGCGAGTACGTGGCGGTGCTCGTGTTGACCGTCGCCGTGCAGTTCGCCGTCGACGCGGCCGCCAGGGGTGTTGCCACGGCGGCGGCGATCACGGGCAGCGACCATGCTGCACCCTTCACGATCGTCCTTCGCGACAGGCCACGCCCTGCGACTGCTACCTCGTTCTCATTCATCTGTTCCGAATCCCCTCGATTGGACGCCGATGCCTCCGGTGTGGACGCCTGTGCGTCGATACACCTGGAAGGAGTCCGGCGGTCCCCGAAAGTGACGCGATGCCGAGGAAAAAGTTTCGGAATGGCCGAGAGAGCGACGCGGACCCCCTTATATGGCCTCCTCGCGTCACGTCCGCCTGCGCTTCGACTCCTTACCGAGGGACGACAGAGAGCCCACGAAACAGAGGGCTCGTCTGAGCCGGATAAGGAACGAACATGCAGGAAGAACTCGACACTCAGGGCCTCTCGCGCCGAACGCTCGTCAAGGGCGCAGCGTGGTCGGTGCCGGTCGTCGCTGTGGCGGTCGCCACTCCGCTGGCCGCGGCATCCACCACGGCGCCGCCCGCCACGTTCTGGGCGACCGGCGCGACCGTGAGCGTCGTCAGCGGCAACGTCACCAACTTCACGGTGGAGGGCAGCGACGCGGACGGGAACCTCGCCCTGCTCCCCGCCGGCACCAACGTCACGATCGTTCCGCAGCCCGGCGTCACCCTGGTGCTCACCAACGCCATCGGCATCGTGGTCACGACCAACGCCGACGGCTCGATCACGGGCATCATCACCGCGAACGACATCACCAACATCCGCATCCAGTTCCGCCCCACGGGTGCGTCCGGTTCCGGCTACGCGATCACGACCAACATCGACATCGACCCGTTCACCGAGACGATCGACGTCAAGCTGCGCTGATCCGATCAAGAGGAGATGGTCGGCCCGCCGATGCCGGCCGACCATCTCTGCGTCACGCCGCCCGAGCATTGACCGGCAGCGGGGCCGGAGGCGTTATTCCGCGAGGAGTCCGAGCCCGCGGATGCCGTCGACGACGTTGTCGTGGTCCTGTGCAGACGGCAACCCCGACATCGTCACAACCGCGACGACGCCCACACCCTCCACGCGGATGGGGACAGCACCGCCGGCGACGGCGTATTCGGCCGGATCGAGCCACCCCGGTTCGTGCATGTCGCGCCCGCCGTTCTCGATTCGCGCTTCCAGCAGCGCGGTGCTGGTGTCGAAGCGGAGGGCAGTCGCGGCCTTCTTCTGCACCCAGGAGTCGTTATCGGCGGTCGCGCCCGGCAGCGACGCGTGGAACAGGATCCCTGACGAGGTGCGCACGTCGACGGCGACCGGATGACCAGCTGCGAGTGCCCGTTCTGCGATGGCACGTCCGAGCTCCCATGCGTCTTTGCGATCGAACCGCCGCAGGACGAGTTCGAGATGTTCCTTCTCGAGCTGGGCGAGCCTTGCTTCATCGGCCATCGGTGCTGCCTCTCGTAGGGGTTCGCCTCAGACTGTAGCGGGCGCCGACCGAATGCAGAGCACTTCGACGCGGGCTCGGAGACCGCACAACCCCGTCAGGCCGAGGCTGCCTCACCCGCCTTCATCTTCGCTCTGATGACCGCGAAAGCGGCCGACCACCCGCTGGGGCTGCGTCAACAACATCTGGAACAATTCTCCTAAGTCCTGAGGACTCGACGGATAAGGAGCCGATCTCATGCCCGCCATCGTCTGGATCTGCGTCATCGCCGCCTCGTGGATCGGGGGAACATGCGCGCAGCTCAGCAGCGTGCTGAACATGCCGTCGCCCACCGTGGGGGCCGCCTTGTACTGGCTCGCGATCCTGCAGATGGGCAGCATCCCCGTGACGTTGCTCGCCACGCTTCCGCTGCTCTTCATGAGTGGAGCATTCGAGAATCGGGACACTCCCCTGCGAACACGGAGCATCGCGCTCACGCTCGTCGCGGTCGGCACTCTCGCCATCTCCATCCTCGGATACGTGCTCTTGAACGGAGCCTCCGCGGGCCCCTTGGACGACGGTGATCCTTTCCACGGCATCGCTCGCGACGCCGCCACGCTCGCGGCCTTCCACCTCATGCCGTTGCTTGTGCTGTTGGCCGTGCACGCAGTTCGGCCGGTGCGGGACAGGGATCGGGTGGACGTGCGTCCCGTGGCGGAAGTCGAGAGCCGACGCGGTTGACGTAGCGCGGACCGAGCCAAGAACGGCCTTGTCGAGCCGTTTGCGCGACGCCAGAAAAAGCAGAAGAGCCGCCGAGAATCCCGGCGGCTCTTCTTCGGCATCTCTGTCTGGGTGAGTTACAAGAACATCACCCGAGAGATCCGAGAGCACTGCAAGATGGTGGCGAGTGAGGGATTCGAACCCCCGAATGCTGAGCAGTCTGATTTACAGTCAGATCCCTTTGGCCGCTTGGGTAACTCGCCAGAGCGCACCCGTCCGACTTGAACAGCCAACCGGGGGCACGAAAGACAAGCATACCTGCCCGAGGCGGGTCGAAGAAATCGAACCGTCAGCTGCCCCAGACCCCGCGCTGGGCGTCTGCCAACGACTCCGGAGTGCGCAACAGTCCGCCCTCCGCGCGACACGTCGCGGCCGCGATATCCATGGCGCGGAGAAGGAGCACCCGCCACTCCCCCAGCGCAGTCGGCGAGTTGGACACCAGCCCTTCAGCAACAGCTGCGAGCGTCGCATCTCCCGCGCCCACCGTGTCGATCACGTCACCCGCGAGCGTGGTGATCGGCGCGGACACAATGCCCGCTTCCGTGTCGAGCGTGGCGCCATCGGCACCCGCGGTCGCCAGCACCGCAGCGGCACCGATCTCGCGAAGCCGGCGGCGCAGAGCATCGAGATCGCCGTCGTAGAGAACCGCCGCGTCGTCGGCGCCGACCTTGACGATGACTGCCGACGCAGCGAGTCGCTCGAACCCGCGCACGAACTCGACGCGATCGCGCAGCATCCCGAGGCGCGGATTCGGATCCACGGCGACACGGGCATCGGCAAGAGCATCGACCAGCGACTCCACCTCTGTCGGCACGTCGAAGGGGAAGCAGCTGATCGCGACGAGCCCGGCATCCGCGATCGCCGCTCGCGCTTCGTCCGAATACCGGATGCTGCGCTGCCGGGCCGCCTCGTTGAACACGTACTCCGGCTCGCCGTTCGCCGCCCGTCGCACGATCGCCCGCGACGAGCCGAGTGGAGCCTCGCTCGCGATCAGACGCACCCCCTGGTCGGAGAGGTACTCGCGGATGTGTGCGCCGGCCTCATCGTCGCCCACCATGGCGATCAGGGTGGTCTCGATCCCCAGTCGACGCAGGCCCACAGCGACGTTCAACGCGGCCCCGCCGACCAGTTCACGCACCCCCGCGGCATCGTGGATCTCGTCGATCAAGGCATCGCCGATGACGACCACGGACCGGGCGGAAGGCGTCTCGTTGCTCACCCGCCGACACTATCGCCCCCGCTTCCCCCTCGCCGAGTGCACGGCTTCGTGGCGAGTGCACGGCTTATCCGCGCGAACACGCCGTGCGCTCGGCAGCAAGCCGTGCACTCGGCTGGACCGGCCAGATCATCGAGGGTACGAAGAAGGCCCCGGGGCGAACCCCGGGGCCTTCCTCAATCACTCAGTACTCAGTTGTGTCGCGACTTCGTCGCTCGACAACTTCAATCGGCTCGGCCGGACGAGCAAGCTCGCCAGCTCTCGCCTCAATCAGTTGTAAGTACCGGGGGTGATGTCGTCCGTCGAGAACGCGTCGAAGTCGACGTAGCCAAAGTCGCCGTCAGCGTACGCACCGTCGGATGCGAAGATCCGGTTCGGGTAGCGCTCGCTCTTGGCTTCCTCGGTGGCCTCGACCGTGACGTCGCGGTACTTCGAGAGACCGGTTCCGGCGGGGATGAGCTTACCGATGATGACGTTCTCCTTGAGACCGACCAGCGGGTCACGCTTGCCCTGCATCGCAGCCTCGGTGAGCACGCGGGTCGTCTCCTGGAAGGAGGCGGCCGACAGCCACGACTCGGTCGCGAGCGACGCCTTCGTGATACCCATCAGCTCCGGACGGCCCGACGCGGGGCGCTTGCCCTCTGCCACGGTCTCGCGGTTGATCGACTGGTAGCGCTTGAGGTCGACCATCTCACCCGGCAGCAGGTTCGTGTCGGCGTGATCGACGACCGTGACCTTGCGGAGCATCTGACGGACGATGACCTCGATGTGCTTGTCGTGGATCGGCACACCCTGCGAGCGGTACACGCCCTGGACGCCGCCGACGAGGTAACGCTGCACCTCGCGAGCACCCATGACGCGCATGATCTCCTTGGGGTCGAGCGTGCCCACCAGGATCGGCTGACCGACCGTGACGTGCTGCCCGTCCTCGACGAGAAGCGTCGCACGCTTCAGCACCGGGTAGATGACCGGCTCTTCGCCGCTGTCGGGCGTGAGGATGACCTTCTTGCCCTTGTCGGTCTCGTCGATCGCGATGCGGCCATCGGCCTCGGCGATCGGCGACGCGCCCTTGGGGGTACGCGCCTCGAAGAGCTCCTGCACACGGGGAAGACCCTGCGTGATGTCATCCGCCGATGCCGAACCACCCGTGTGGAAGGTACGCATCGTCAGCTGGGTACCGGGCTCACCGATCGACTGGGCCGCGATGATGCCGACGGCCTCGCCGATGTCGACGGTCTTACCCGTCGCGAGCGAACGGCCGTAGCACTGCGCGCAGACACCGACGGCGGAGTCGCAGGTCAGGACCGAGCGCACCTTGATGGTCTCGACGCCCAGAGCGACCAGCTTGTCGATGAGCACGTCACCCACGTCGTCGCCGGCAGAGGCGAGGACCTCGCCCTTGCTGTCGACCACGTCGGAGGCCAGGGTACGAGCGAACACCGAGTTCTCGACGTTCGCGTCGCGCACCAGCTCGCCCTGCGAGTTCGGAGCGGCGATCGGGAGCTCGAGGCCCTTCGACGTGCCACAGTCCTCTTCGCGGATGATGACGTCCTGCGAGACATCCACCAGACGACGGGTCAGGTAACCCGAGTCGGCGGTACGCAGAGCGGTGTCGGCCAGACCCTTACGGGTACCGTGCGTCGCGATGAAGTACTCCGCAACCGACAGACCCTCGCGGTACGAGGAGATGATCGGACGCGGGATGATCTCACCCTTGGGGTTGTTCACCAGACCACGCATACCGGCGATGTTCCGGATCTGCAGCCAGTTACCACGGGCGCCCGAGGACACCATGCGGTTGATGGTGTTGTCCTCCGGGAAGTTCGCCTTCATCGCGGCCTGGACCTCGTCGGTCGCCTCGGTCCAGATCTTGATGAGTTCCTGGCGACGCTCGGAGTCGGTCGTCAGACCCTTCTCGTACTGCGACTGGACCTTCGCGGCCTGCTTCTCGTAGCCGGCGACGATCTCCGCCTTGTTCGGCGGGGTGAGGATGTCGCTCAGGGCGACGGTCACACCGGAGCGCGTGGCCCAGTAGAAGCCGGCGTCCTTGATGCGGTCCAGCGATGCAGCGGTCTCGACCTTGGGGTACTCCTCGGCCAGCTTGTTGACGATCTGCGACAGCTTGTTCTTGTCAGCCTGCTCGCGGACGAACGGGTAGCCCTTGGGCAGCGTGTCGTTGAAGATCGCCTGACCCAGCGAGGCGTCCACGAGACCGTGGCGCTCGTAGCCCTCGGGAGCTTCGCCCTCGAGGAAGGTCAGACCCGGGATGCGGATGCGGATCTTCGCCTGCAGGTCGAGGGTGCCCTCGTCCTTGGCCAGGATCGCCTCGCCCACCGAACCGAATGCACGGCCCTCACCGGCTGCGCCCTCCTTGACCGTGGTCAGGTGGTGCAGACCGATGATCATGTCCTGCGAAGGCAGGGTGACCGGGCGTCCGTCGGACGGCTTCAGGATGTTGTTCGACGCGAGCATCAGCACGCGGGCCTCGGCCTGAGCCTCGACCGACAGCGGCAGGTGCACAGCCATCTGGTCACCGTCGAAGTCGGCGTTGAACGCCGCGCAGACGAGCGGGTGCAGCTGGATGGCCTTGCCCTCGACGAGCTGCGGCTCGAACGCCTGGATGCCGAGGCGGTGCAGCGTGGGTGCACGGTTCAGCAGAACCGGACGCTCACGGATGATCTCCTCGAGCACGTCCCAGACCTCGGGACGGGTGCGCTCGACCGCGCGCTTGGCGGCCTTGATGTTCTGCGAGTGACCGAGGTCGATCAGACGCTTGATGACGAACGGCTTGAAGAGCTCCAGAGCCATCTGCTTGGGCAGACCACACTGGTGCAGCTTCAGCTGCGGGCCGACGATGATGACCGAACGGCCGGAGTAGTCGACACGCTTGCCGAGCAGGTTCTGACGGAAGCGACCCTGCTTACCCTTCAGCATGTCGCTGAGGGACTTCAGGGCACGGTTTCCGGTACCGGTGACGGGACGACCGCGACGGCCGTTGTCGAACAGTGCGTCGACGGCCTCCTGCAGCATGCGCTTCTCGTTGTTGACGATGATCTCGGGGGCACCGAGGTCGATCAGACGACGAAGACGGTTGTTGCGGTTGATGACGCGGCGGTACAGGTCGTTCAGGTCGGAGGTGGCGAAACGGCCACCGTCGAGCTGGACCATCGGGCGCAGCTCCGGCGGGATCACCGGAACGACGTCGAGGACCATCGCGGCCGGGCTCATGCCGGTCTCGAGGAACGAGCTGACGACCTTGAGGCGCTTGATCGCACGGATCTTGCGCTGGCCCTTGCCCTCGGAGATCTGCAGACGCAGGTTCTCCGCCTCGGCGACCAGGTCGAACGCCGCGAGGCGACGCTGGATCGACTCGGCGCCCATGTAGGCCTCGAAGTACTGACCGAAGCGGTCCTGCAGCTCGTGGAAGACGTCGTCCTCCGGGCGCAGTGCACCGACCTCGAGTGTGCGGAAGTCTTCCCACACACGCTCGAGCTTGGCGATCTGCTCGTCGGCACCCTTGCGGATGAGGGACATCTCCTTCTCGGCGGCGTCCTTCACCTTCTTCTTGGCGTCGGCCTTGGCGCCCTCTGCCTCGAGAGCAGCGAGCTCCTCCTCCAGCTTGGCCAGGCGCTCCGCGATCTTGGAGTCACGGCGGTCGCCGAGCGTCTTCAGCTCGAGACGGATGTTGTTCTCCTGCGTGCCCAGGTCGCGGTGACGAGCATCCTCGTCGACCGAGATGACCATGTAGGCGGCGAAGTAGATGACCTTCTCGAGGTCCTTCGGCGCCATGTCGAGCAGGTAGCCGAGACGCGAGGGCACACCCTTGAAGTACCAGATGTGGGTGACGGGAGCGGCGAGCTCGATGTGACCCATGCGCTCACGACGGACGGAGCTCTTGGTGACCTCCACGCCGCAGCGCTCGCAGACGATGCCCTTGAAGCGGACACGCTTGTACTTGCCGCAGGCGCACTCCCAGTCGCGGGACGGGCCGAAGATCTGCTCTCCGAAGAGACCATCCTTCTCCGGCTTCAGGGTGCGGTAGTTGATGGTTTCGGGCTTCTTGACCTCACCGTACGACCACGCGCGGATGTGGTCCGCAGTGGCCAGGCCGATGCGAAGCTCATCGAAAGTGTTTGACTCGAGCACTGATTCTCCTGTGTCGGAATTCTTTTTGAGAAGTCTGCTGTGGTGTGCTCGGGAGCGGGGCTCCCGAGCACACCAGCGGATTAGATCTCGTCGATCGAGGCGGCCTCGAAGCGGCTGGAGATGTTGATACCGAGTTCTTCTGCGGCGCGGAACGCCTCATCGTCGGTGTCGCGGAGGTTGACCAGCGTGCCGTCAGCCGAGAGGACCTCGACGTTCAGGCAGAGCGACTGCATCTCCTTCATGAGCACCTTGAAGGACTCGGGGATGCCGGGCTCCTGGATGTTCTCGCCCTTGACGATCGCCTCGTACACCTTGACGCGGCCGAGGATGTCGTCGGACTTGATCGTGAGGAGCTCCTGGAGCGCGTATGCGGCGCCGTAGGCCTCGAGGGCCCACACCTCCATCTCACCGAAGCGCTGTCCACCGAACTGCGCCTTACCACCGAGCGGCTGCTGGGTGATCATCGAGTAGGGACCCGTGGAACGTGCGTGGATCTTGTCGTCGACCAGGTGGTGCAGCTTCAGGATGTACATGTAGCCGACCGAGATCGGAGCCGGGAACGGCTCACCCGAGCGGCCGTCGAACATCTGGGCCTTTCCGGTGGAGTCGATCAGGCGCACGCCGTCGCGGGTCGGGGTGGTCACGTCGAGGAGACCGGCGATCTCCTCCTCGCTCGCACCGTCGAACACCGGGGTGGCGACCTTCGTACCGGGAGCCGCCTCGAAGGCCTGCTCCGGCAGACGAGACGCCCACTCCGGGGTGCCCTCGACCTTCCAGCCCTGCTTGGCGATCCACCCGAGGTGGGTCTCCAGGACCTGACCGAAGTTCATTCGACCCGGGATACCGAGCGGGTTCAGCACGATGTCGACCGGGGTACCGTCTGCCATGAACGGCATGTCCTCGATCGGGAGGATCTTCGCGATGACACCCTTGTTGCCGTGACGGCCGGCGAGCTTGTCACCCTCGGTGATCTTGCGCTTCTGGGCGATGTAGACCACGACGCGGCGGTTCACGCCGGAGCCGAGCTCGTCGTCGCCGTCCTCGGCGTTGAACTCCTTGACGGCGATGATCGTGCCCTGCTCGCCGTGAGGCACCTTCAGGGACGTGTCGCGGACCTCGCGGCTCTTCTCGTTGAAGATCGCGCGGAGCAGGCGCTCCTCGGCCGACAGCTCGGTCTCGCCCTTCGGCGTGACCTTGCCGACGAGGATGTCGCCGGGGCGGACCTCGGCGCCGATGCGGATGATGCCGCGCTCGTCGAGGTCCTTCAGCAGCTCCGGGCTGACGTTGGGGAGGTCACGGGTGATCTCCTCCTTGCCGAGCTTGGTGTCGCGGGCATCGACCTCGTACTCCTCGATGTGGATCGAGGAGAGGGTGTCGTCCTTCACCAGGTCCTGGCTCAGGATGATCGCGTCCTCGAAGTTGTAGCCTTCCCACGTCATGAACGCGACGAGGAGGTTCTTTCCGAGGGCCAGCTCACCGTTCTCGGTGGCGGGACCGTCAGCGACGACCTCTCCGACCTCGACCCGGTCGCCCTCGTTGACGACGACCTTCTGGTTGTACGACGTGCCCTGGTTCGAGCGGTCGAACTTGCGCAGGTGGTACTCCTGCGTTCCACCCTCGTCGAGCATGACGACGACGCGGTCCGCGGAGACCTCGGAGACGACTCCGGCCTTGTCGGCGGTGAGCACGTCACCGGCGTCGATGGCCGTGTAGCCCTCCATACCGGTTCCGACGAGCGGCGAGTCGCTGCGGAGCAGCGGCACAGCCTGACGCTGCATGTTGGCACCCATGAGGGCGCGCTGTGCGTCGTCGTGCTCGAGGAAGGGCACGAGCGAGGTCGCGACCGACACCATCTGGCGCGGGGAGACGTCGATGTAGCCGATGTCTTCCGGAAGGAACATGTCGACCTCGCCGCTGCCGCCCTTGGGGCGGGCCAGGACGTGGCTCTCGATGAAGCGACCCTTGGCATCGAGCGGGGCGTTGGCC
Source organism: Microbacterium sp. B19(2022) (assembly GCF_012030385.1). Classification (NCBI taxonomy): domain Bacteria; kingdom Bacillati; phylum Actinomycetota; class Actinomycetes; order Micrococcales; family Microbacteriaceae; genus Microbacterium; species Microbacterium sp. B19(2022). Next base: position 27,664 of record NZ_JAAUVO010000016.1, on the reverse strand, counting down.
TGCGCGATGTTGAAGTCGACCTCTTCGGAAGCCGTCAGGTAGTCGATCTGATCGGTGACGACGCCACCGGTGACCTTGCGGTACGGGGTCTCGATGAAACCGAACGAGTTGATGCGCGCGAACGTCGCGAGAGCACCGATCAGACCGATGTTCGGGCCTTCCGGCGTCTCGATGGGGCACATGCGGCCGTAGTGCGACGGGTGGACGTCACGGACCTCGACGCCGGCGCGGTCACGCGAGAGACCACCGGGGCCGAGCGCGGAGAGACGACGCTTGTTCGTCAGACCCGCGAGCGGGTTGTTCTGGTCCATGAACTGCGACAGCTGCGACGTTCCGAAGAACTCCTTGATCGCGGCGACGACGGGGCGCACGTTGATCAGGGTCTGCGGCGTGATGGCCTCGATGTCCTGCGTGGTCATGCGCTCGCGGACGACGCGCTCCATGCGGGACAGACCGGTGCGGACCTGGTTCTGGATCAGCTCGCCGACCGCGCGGATGCGACGGTTGCCGAAGTTGTCGATGTCGTCGGTCGCGAGACGGATCTCGGCCTTCTTGCCACCGCGGATGCCCGAGAAGGTCTCCTCGGTGCCGGCGTGCAGACGGACGAGGTACTTGATCGTGGCCACGATGTCTTCGACGGTGAGCACCGACGAGTTCAGCGGCTGGTCCAGGCCCAGCTTGTGGTTGATCTTGTAGCGACCGACCTTGGCCAGGTCGTAGCGCTTCGGGTTGAAGTAGAAGTTGTCCAGCAGCGCGCGGGCAGCCTCGGCGGCCACCTGCTCGCCCGGACGGAGCTTGCGGTAGATGTCGCGGAGCGCATCTTCCTTCGTGACGATCGTGTCCTTCGCGAGCGTCTCCTCGATCGAGGTGTAGCCGGCGAACTCGGCGAGGATCTCCTCGCTGGTCATGCCCAGCGCCTTGAGGAAGACCGTGACCGACTGCTTGCGCTTGCGGTCGACGCGCACGCCGACCTGGTCGCGCTTGTCGATCTCGAACTCGAGCCATGCACCACGGCTCGGGATGACGCGAGCCGACACGATGTCCTTATCGGACGTCTTGTCAGGGGTCTTGTCGAAGTAGACACCCGGCGAGCGCACGAGCTGCGAGACGACGACGCGCTCGGAGCCGTTGATGATGAACGTGCCCTTGTCGGTCTGCAGCGGGAAGTCGCCCATGAAGACCGTCTGGGTCTTGATCTCACCCGTGAGGTGGTTCATGAACTCGGCCTCGACGTACAGCGGAGCGGCGTAGGTCTTGCCACGCTCCTTGCACTCCTCGATCGAGTACTTCTCCGGCTCGAGGTACGGGTTCGTGAACGACAGCTGCATCGTTTCGCCGAGGTCCTCGATCGGAGAGATCTCCTCGAAGATCTCGCCGAGACCGCTGTTCTCGTTGACGTCGGTCCGACCCTGCTTCTTGGCCTCGGCGACGCGCGCCTTCCAGGCGTCGTTTCCGACCAGCCAACCGAAGGACTCGGTCTGCAGGGCAAGAAGGTCTGGGACAGTCAGCGTGTCGGAGATCTTGGCGAACGAAAGACGGGAAGCTCCGCGTCCGTTCTTGGTGGTGGTGGATGTGGATGCGTTGCGAGCAGCAGCCAAGGGAATAACCTCCGTGAGCCCCGCAGGGCTTCTCGATTCCTTTGTCGTCAGGTGGAGTGTGCGCCCGGGAACTCAACAGATGCCGACCACCATATGAGGGCAGGGAGAAGCGAGCGCAACTACCAACTATACGCACGATTGTGCGACATGGCAACCTCAATCCTTGACCAATCTCGGATGCTGCGGTATGAGCATCCGATCGCCGGGTCGGCGCTCGGCCGACCCGGCGATGTCAGGACGCGATGTTCAGCTCGTTGCCCGGGATCGACGCCAACAGACGCCGCGTGTACGGGTCGCGCGGGTTGGTGAAGATCTCCTCCGAGGTCGCCGCCTCGACGAGCTTCCCGTCCTTCATCACGCACACGTAATCGCTGATGAGGCGCACCACCGCGAGGTCGTGCGAGATGAAGAGGTAGCTCAGCCCGTACTCGCTCTGCAGGTCGCCGAGCAGCTTCAGGATCTGGTCCTGCACCAGCACGTCCAGCGCCGATACCGGCTCGTCGCACACGATCAGATCCGGAGACAGAGCGAGCGCCCGGGCGATCGCGACACGCTGCCGCTGCCCGCCGGACAGCTCGGACGGGTACCGGCGCAGCATCGACTGCGGCAGCGCCACGTCGTCGAGCAACTGCCGGACGCGCTTTCGCCGGTCGGCGCTGCTCCCCCTCTTGTAGAAGTCGAGCGGCTCGGCGATCAGACGTTCGATCGTGAACATCGGGTTCAGGCTCGAGTACGGATCCTGGAAGATCGGCTGCACCTGTTGCCGGAACTCCTTCGTCTCCGCCTTGCTCAGCGACGCGATGTCCTTGCCCTCATAGCGGATCAGTCCGCTCGTGGGCTCGATCACCTTGAGCAGCATCCGCGCGGTCGTGGTCTTGCCCGAGCCGGACTCCCCCACGATCGCCACGGTCTCCCCGCGCGGGATCACCAGCGACACGTCGTCGACGGCCACGAAGTCTTCGCCGCGCCCCCGCACCGGGTACACCTTGGTGAGGTTCTCGATCTCGACGATGTTGTCGACCGGAGCCGCCGCGCTGGAGGCGTCTGCTCCGGCCACCGGTTCCTTTACTTGGAACGCCTGAGGTTGCAGCCGGGCGACAGCGACCGATGGCGCCGCCTGCACGAGCGACTTCGTGTACTCATGCTGCGGATCCTCGAGGATCTGTCGCGCGTCTCCCTGCTCGACGACCTTGCCCCGGTGCATCACGATCACCCGCTCAGCCCGCTCGGCGGCGAGGCCCAGGTCGTGCGTGATGAGCAGCACGGCCGTTCCCAGCTCGCGGGTCATCGCGCCGATCTGGTCGAGGATGGTCTGCTGTACCGTGACGTCGAGCGCACTGGTCGGCTCGTCGGCGATCAGCAGCCGCGGCTTGCACGCCAGCCCGATCGCGATCAGCGCGCGCTGACGCATGCCGCCGGAGAACTCGTGCGGATACTGCTTGGCGCGCCGCTCCGGATCGGGGAGGCCGGCGGCGGTCAACGCCTCGACCACCTTCGCCTGCACGTTCTGCCGCGTGGCGAGTCCGTGCGCGAGCAGTGTCTCCGCCACCTGCGTGCCGATCTTCGCGACCGGGTTCAGGTTCGACATCGGGTCCTGCGGCACGAGGCCGATGTCGCGACCGCGGATCGTGCGCAGCTCGTGCTCCGGCGCGTGGGAGATCTCCTTCCCGTCGAGCCGGATGCTGCCCGACGCGACCTTCCCTCCCCCGGCGAGCAGCCCGATGATGGCCATGGCCGTCGTCGACTTGCCCGAACCGGACTCGCCCACGATCGCGACGGTCTCGCCGGGTCGGATCTCGAGGTCGACGCCCTCGACGGCGTGCACGACGCCGTCCATGGTGGCGAAGTCCACGGCGAGCCCCTGGACGGACAGCAGCGGCTCGGTGGACATCTGATTCTCCTTCGCGGCGCGCATCGCGCCTTCGTCGCGGGCGTTCATCGTGCCCTCGTCCGTGGGTCCATCGCCTCACGCAGCGCTTCGCCCAGCAGGGTGAAGCCGAGCGCGGTGACGGCGATGCAGATACCCGGGAGGAACGCGAGCCACGGGGCGATCGCGAGCTCGGCCTGCGCGTAGGTGAGCATGCGCCCCCACTCGGCGGTCGCGGGGCCGCCGCCGCCGAGACCGAGGAACGACAGCGCGGCCGCATCGATCACGGCCGTCGCGAGCGTCAACGTGCCCTGGACGATCACGGGGCCGATGGCGTTCGGCAGCACGTGCGACATCGTGATGCTGCCGCGGCCGAGACCGAGCGTCTGCGCCGAGAGCACGTAGTCGCTCGACCGCTGCTGCAGCATCGACGCACGGAGCAGCCGGGCGAAGATGGGCACCTGGGAAGCACCGATCGCGATCATCACCGCGAACGGGGTCTGCCCGAGGATCGCGGCGATCGACACCGCCAGCAGCAGGTTCGGTACCGAGAGGATGATGTCGACGACGCGCATGATCAGGGTGTCAACCCACCCGCCGAACGTGCCGGCCAGGAGCCCCAGGATCATGCCGCCGACGAGTCCCATGGCGGTGGAGATGACGCCGATCATGAGGGAGGCCTGCGCACCCCAGATGAGCTTGGACAGCACGTCGCCGCCGAAACGGTCGAGTCCCAGCGGGAACCCCGGCACCTCACCCGGACCCGGGATGTAGGTCGGCGTGATGTACTTCGCGCCGGGCAGCGCCGTCTCCGGGTACGGGGCGAGCCACGGAGCGAGAGCGGCGACCAGGAGGAACAGCAGCACGATGACCGCGCCGATCCACGCGGTCGGATTGCGACGGAGCCGGCGGAACACATCCCGCCAGAAACCGCCGGAGCCCTTCTTGAGGTCGGCCTGGGCGATCGCGACGGTGTCGATATTGCCGCCGCTCTCGGCCGATGGGCCCTGGGCGGGTGGGAGCGCGATGCTCATGAGACCGCCTCCTTTCGGACGATGACGAGGGACATCACTGCACCCTCACTCTCGGGTCGATGAAGCTGTAGGAGACATCGACCGCCAGGTTGATCAGCGCGTACGCGATGGCGATGAAGATGATGAATCCCTGGAGCACCGGGAAGTCCCGCGTGAAGATCGCCCTCGCGAGGAACGAGCCGATGCCGGGGAACGCGAACACGGTCTCGGTGAGCACGGCGCCCGAGATCAGGAGTCCGGTCTGCAGGCCGATCGTCGTGATCACCGGCAGCATGGCGTTGCGCAGGATGAAGCGGTTTCGCAGAGTCGGGGATCCGACGCCCTTCGCCCGTCCGGTGCGCACGTAGTCCGCGTTCTGCACCTCCAGGACGCTGGCCCTGGTGATGCGGACGATGATCGCGAGCGGGATCGTGCCCAGCGCGAGCGCCGGGAGGATCAGATGCAGGATCGCATCCCACGAAGCATCGAACTCGCCCGTGATGATGCCGTCCCACACGTAGAACCCGGTGGGATGGGTGGCGTCTATTCGCGGATCCTGACGGCCGTCCGACGGCAGCCATCCGAGCTGCACGGCGAAGACGTACTTCAGGATGAACGCCAGGAAGAACACCGGGATGGTGATACCGATCAGGCTCAGCACCACCGACGCGTGGTCGGTGAGCTTGCCGTGACGGCGGGCAGCCCAGTATCCGAGCGGGATGCCGACGCCGATCGCGAAGATCAGCGCCATGACGCTCAGCTCGAGCGTCGCCGGGAAGCGGCGCATGAACTCCTCGACGACGGGGCGGTTCGTCTGGATGGACGTTCCGAAGTCGCCCTGGAGGAGTCGCCCGATCCAGGTGAAGTACTGCTGGATGAGGGGTTCGTCGAAGCCGTAGAGCTCGTTGACCCTGGCGACGGCCTCCGGTGTGGCCTTCTCGCCGAGTAGGGCGACCGCGGGGCCGCCGGGAAGGGCTCTGACCCAGGCGAACAGCAGGATGCTGAGCCCGAACAGAGTGGGAATGAGGAACAGCAGTCGCCTGCCGATGGTGCGCAGCACGAAGATCTCCGTCGATCAGAAGGTACGCCGTGCCCCGGTCCCGCGGATGTGTGCGGGACCGGGACTCGGCATATCAGGTGGTCAGGCCGACTACTTGGTGAGGACGATGTCCGTGAAGACCTCGTCGTTCACCGGGCTGGCCGGATAGCTCTTCACGCGGGGATCGAACGCCAGCGTCGGCGCCGGGTGCGCGAGCGGGACGCCGGGGATGAACTCGGCGACCATCTCGTTGATCTCCTCGTACAGCGGCGTCTGCTCCTCGAGGCTGGAGACGCCGCGGGCCTCGGTCAGCTTCTGGAACAGCTCGGGGTTGTCGAAGCCCCACTCGGAGCTCTTCTGTCCGAAGAAGACGCCGACGAAGTTGTCGGTGTCGTTGTAGTCGCCGGTCCAGCCGAGCAGGTGGATGCCGTGTTCCGCGGTGCCGGTGGTGCGGTCGAGGTACTCGACCCACTCCTCCGAGACCGGGGTGGTCTCGACGCCGACCTCGGCGAGCTGCGACGACAGCACCGTGTAGATCTGCTCGGGGTCCGGCATGTACGGACGCGAGACGTTGACCGGGTAGTTGAAGGTGAGCTTCAACGGGTTGGCCTCGTTATAGCCGGCCTCGGCCAGCAGGTCCTTGGCCTTCTCGGGGTCGTAGTCGTAGGTCGTGACATCGGGGTTGTACCCGTTGACGACCTCCGGCACGAACTGCGTCGCCTTCTCGGTGCCCTCAGGGAGCACCTGGGTGATGAGCGCGTCCTTGTCGACCGCGTACGACAGCGCCTCACGGACCTTCGGGTCCTGCAGCTCCGGGATCGCCTGGTTGAACGCCAGGTAGAGGATCGTGAACGGCGGACGCGACACCATCGTGAAGCCGTCGTCGTCGAGCGCCTTGGTGTCGGCGGGGCCGACCAGGTCGTAGCCGTCGATCGAGCCGGACTCGAGCGCCTGGCGGCGGGCGGTCGGGTCGTCGATCGTGCGGAAGATGATCTCGTCGATCTGCCCCGCCTCGCCCCAGTAGTCGTCGTAGGCCTTGAGCGTGACCTGCTCGCCCGGTGCCCACTCGTCGAACTGGTACGGGCCGGTGCCGACCGGGTGTCCCATGGCGTACTCCGACAGCTGCGGGGCCTCGGCGGAGCCGGCGACCTCGTCCGCACCGAACTCCTGCAGCGCCGACGGGCTCTGCATCGCGAACGACGGCAGCGAGAGCGACGGGATGAAGCCGGCGAACGGCTTGTTCAGCTCGATCGTGACCGAGTAGTCGCCATCGGGGGTGCACGACTTGTACACGGCATCGGCCGCGTTGGCGGCGTAGCCCTTGAACAGCTTGTTGTAGTAGTAGCCGAACGCCTCAGAGGCGGCGAGACCGGTCCAGTTGAACCAGCGGTCAAAGTTGACGCAGACGGCCTCGGCGTTGAACGGGGTGCCGTCCTGGAAGGTCACGTCCTCCTTCAGCGTGAAGGTGTGCGACATGCCGTCGTCGGACGACTCCCACTCTTCGGCGAGGAGCGGTGCCGGGTCTGCCGTGCCGGGCTTGGTGCCCACCAGACCCTCGAAGATCTGCCGCGAGACGCGGAAGCTCTCGCCGTCCTGCGCGAAGGCGGGATCGAGGCTGGCCGGGTCGGACGAGGCCGCGAAGACGAACGTCCCGTCGACATCCCCTGCGGGTTCTGCGCCGTCGTCGCCTCGCTCACTGGCGACGCACCCTGCGAGGGCGATCGCGGCGATCGTGGCTCCGGTTACGGCGATGAGTCCTCGCCGACGCTTGACTGATTGGTGCATTGTGTGACCTTCCCTGTCGGGCGCTTCATTGCGCGTCCCGAGGCTTCTTCGCCTCGGGGACGGTGATGACTAGACCGTACCCAGCGGATCCTCAGATGCCAAACGGTTCCACGTTGCAATCCGGTATCGGCGTCGGCCGTGCCGATCGGGTAGTGTCCAGACCGTGTCCGACTCCACCCCGCTCGCCATCTGCTTCGGCGAGGGCATGGTCGCCCTCGTCGCCGCCACCGCCGGACCGCTGGAGGACTGCCGCACCTTTCACCGTTCCCTGGCCGGAGCGGAGTGGAACACCGCCATCGCTCTGGCGTCGGCCGGCATCCACACGGCTGTGCTTTCCCGGGTCGGCGATGACGGTTTCGGCCGCTTCCTCACTGCAGAGTTGCGCGCACACGGCGTCGACGATGCGGCCGTGGAGGTCGACGACGACACCCCGACGGGGCTCTACGTGAAAGAGCTCGTCGCCCGAGCTGACGGCGCTGTCGAGGGGACGATGCACTACTACCGCGCGGGCTCCGCCGCGGCCGCGATGTCGCCCGAGACGCTGGTCGCGCCGGTAGCATCCGCCCTGCTCGCCGAAGCCGCGCTCGTGCACACCTCGGGGATCACGCCCGCCATCTCGGCATCCGCGCTCGCCGCCCAGGAGGCGCTGTATGCCGAGCGTCGTCCTGGCCGGCTCGTCAGCTTCGACCTCAACTGGCGCCCCGCGCTGTGGCGTGGCCGCGAGGCGGAGGGCAGGGAGATCGTGTCCGACTTCGCCCGCCGCGCCGACATCGTGTTCTGCACGCGCCCCGATGCCGAGGCCGTGTTCGGGACCAGTGATCCTCGAGAACTGCGCGCGCTGTTCCCCCAGCCCCGATACCTGGCGGTCACCGACGCCAGCGGGGCCGTCGCCTTCGACGGCGAAGAGCGTGCCGAGAGCGATGCGCTCGATGCCCCGGTCGTGGAGACCATCGGTGCGGGAGATGCCTTCGCCGCGGGTTTCCTCGCCGGAGTGCTGACGGGGTTGTCTCTCACCGGGAGCGTCGCCCGCGGGCACCGCATCGCGACCCGCGCGCTCCTCAGCACCCGCGACCACGTCGACTGAGCCGCACGCCGTGGGGCGGAGAACTCGCCGTAGGGCGGAACTCTGCCCCGGGTTTCTCCGCCCGACACGGAGGACGCCTCCCCACGCGGGGAGACGGGGACGGGGTCAGCTGCGGCGACGGCGCGCCGGAACCGCGTCGTGGGTGCGCTGCAACGACACGGCGACCGGTTCGCCGCGGTGCTGCACGACGCGCACGAACAGCACGTCGACCAGAGCGAGTTGGGCGATGCGGCTCGACATCGCCGCCATCCGGAACGGCGACTCGTGCGCGTGGGTGAGCAACACGACATCCGCCGCGAGTGCCAGGGAGGATTCCGCGACGCTGGTGACCGCGACAGCCAGCGCACCGGCGTCTCGGGCGACCTCGAGCGCCCGCAGGGTCTCTGCGGTCTCACCGCCGTGCGAGAACGCGATCGCGACGTCGTCCGCCGTCCGCAGCGCAGCCGTCGTCGTCGCGAGATGCGGGTCAGACGAATGCGAGACGGAGCACCCGATGCGCGACAGCTTCAGCAGCAGATCCTGCGCGGTCAGCGATGACGCCGCCTGTCCGAAGAGGTCGACGTGCCGGGCATCGACCACCGCACGGGCGACCCGGTCGAGGGCAACCGCATCGAGAGCGAGCGCGGTCTTCTCGATCGCATCGATCTCCTGCGCGGCGAGCTTGGCGGCGATGGCCATCGGTCCGTCGTCCGGATCGATGGCCGTCGTGTCCAGACCGAACCGCGCCTGCTGCGCCTGGGCGAGTGTGATCGCACGCGCGACCGCCACGCGCAGCTCCCGGTAGCCGCTGTATCCCAGCGACTGGGAGAAGCGGGCCACCGTCGACAGCGAGGTGCGACAGAGCTGGGCGAGATCGTTGATCGCCAGGTCGACGACGAGCGTGGGGTCCCCGAGGATCGTCTCCGCGACACGCGCTTCTGCCGCGCTCAGCTTCGGGAGCGAGCGCCGTACACGTGCCAGAACGTCATCGTCCATGGAGTGATCCTGTCCTCAGTCGGCGCTGGTCCTCTGCTGCACGGCGAAACGCCCGAGAAGCGCATCGCGCGCCATCTGCGCACCGAGCCTACTGGCCGCGGCGACCTCGACGGTCGGCAGCGGCAGCGGGTTCGCCGTCGGAAGACCGACATTGACCACGACTGCTGCCGGATCGCGCACCGCCGCCCGTTCGACGAGCGCCCGCTGCGCGGCATCCGTGTCGGGTCGGTCGATCAGCAGCACCGTCGTGCCCGCAGCGGCGCTCACCTCTTCCAGCACGCGGTCCTGTTCGGCGAGCGGGGTGGATGCGACATCGAGGCGCACCCGCAGGCCGTCGTCGGCGAGCGCGTTCGCGACGTACGAACCCGCGCTGTCGACGGCGAGTGTCGAGCGGCGACGGGCATCGATCACGGCGAGCTCGGATGCGGCAGCGGGGGTGCCACCGGTGACCGTCAGCACGCGACGCACGATATCCGCGGCGTCGAAGTCGTCGGCAGTCTCGTGGTCGTCCTCGGCGGCGGCGCGGAGCTTGGATGCGAGGGCGGCCACCCGACGGGCAGCCTCTTCCACGCGCTCGCGCGAGAGCGAGCCGTCGCGCAGTGCCGCGACGATCCCGTCACGGGTCGCGCGGAAGTCCCGCTCGTCCTGATCGGGAAGCGCGGCGTCGCCGGGGTTGGTCGGGTTTCCGATGCAGAGCAGGTCTGCGCCGGCGGCCAGCGCCAAGGCTGCTCCCCCGCCGAGCCCGACCGTCTCACGGATGGCGGCCATGTCGAGCGCGTCCGTGATGATGACGCCGTCGTACCCCCAGTCCCGCAGCATGCCGAGCACACGGGGGTTGAGGGTCGCGGGCTGCTCACCCCACGCGGGGACCACGATGTGCGCGGTCATCACCGCGTCGACGCCGGCCTCGACGGCCGCGCGGAACGGCTCCAGATGCACGCGTTCGAACTCGTCGAGGTCGAGCGTGATCTCCGGAAGGGAGTGGTGCGAGTCCATGTGGGTGTCGCCATGACCCGGGAAGTGCTTGACGCACGCGGCGACCGCCGCATCCTGGATGCCGTCGATCGTGGCGACCACATGCCGCGAGACGAGCGCCTCATCATCGCCGAATGCCCGCACGCCGATGACCGGGTTACGGGGGTCGGTGTTGACGTCGGCGACCGGGCCGAGCACCACGTTGGCGCCGACCGCGCGCACGCGCCGGGCGAGCTCCGCCCCGGTCTTCTCCGACGCCACCAGGTCGTCGAGGAGGCCCAGCTGGGCCGCTCCGGGAACCGTCGAGCCGGTGGCCGACTCGAGCCGGGTGACGCTGCCGCCCTCTTCGTCGATGCCGATCAGGGCGTCGGGGTTCGCGTCGAGGATCGCCGCGCTGAGCGCCGGGAGCCCTTCGCCCACGTTCTGACCGAAGTACACGACCCCGGCCAGTCCGTCACGCAGTTCGGCGCGCAGCCACTCCGGTGCCTCGGTGCCGAAGAATCCCGGCCACAGCACGCCGTTCGCGAGGCGCTCGAGCTCGTCGGTCATCCCTTCACGGCTCCCGCGACCATGCCGGAGGCGAGCTTGCGCTGCACCAGCACGAAGAAGATCATGACGGGGACGGTGATGATGGTCGACGCGGCCATGATGCTGCCCCAGTCGTTGGAGTGCAGGCCGAAGAACGACTTGAGACCGATCGAGACCGTGTACTGATCTGTCTGGGCACCGAGGATCGTCATCGCGAAGATGAACTCGTTCCACGCCGTGATGAAGCTGAAGATGCTCGTCGCGACGAGGCCGGGCATGACCAGCGGCAGCAGCACCGAGCGGAACATCCGCCACCAGCTGGCACCGTCGATGTAGGCGGCCTCCTCGAGCTCGACCGGGACGGCGGCGACGAAGCCGCGCAGCATCCAGATGCCGAACGCGAGCGACAGGGCGACGTAGACGACCATGAGGCCGAGGATGCTGTTGAGCAGGCCGAGACTCTTGACCTGGAGGAACAGCGGGATGACGAGCGCCTCGAGCGGCACCATCTGCACCACGAGGATCATCATCAGGATCATCGTGCGGAACTTGAACTTGAACCGCGCGACAGCGACGGCAGCGAGCAGGCACACGAGGGCGCTGACGAGGACGGTGACGAGAGCCACGATCGCCGAGTTGCGCAGGTACGTGCCGAAGCCGCCGTCGGTGAGGACGAACGCGAAGTTGTCCCACGTGAACTCCTGCGGGATCAGCGACTGCCCACCGCTGGAGGCCTTGCCGTCGAACGCGCTGGAGACCATCCAGTACACAGGGAACAGCGTGAAGATCAGGACCGCGGCGACCGCGATGCCGAGTCCGATCCGGGAGCGGAGCCGGGGGCGCGGGTTCACAGCTCGTCCTCCTTCATGAGGGAGCGGATGTAGACGATGGTGATGCCGATCAGCACGAGCGTGAGAAGCACCGCGAGCGCCGCACCGAAGCCGTAGCGGTTCTGGCCGAAGGACTCCACATACGACCAGACGCCGAGGTTCAGCACCTGGCGGTTTCCGCCGCCACCGCCGGGCATCAGGTAGACCTGCGCGAAGACCTTGAAGTCCCAGATGGTCGAGAGGATGATCACGACCGAGAACACCGGGCGGAGCGTCGGGAAGATGATCTTCCAGAAACGACGCCAGGCACCGGCGCCGTCGAGAGCCGCCGCCTCGAGCATCTCCTTCGAGACACCGAGGAGTCCGGCGAGCACGGTGATCGCCACGAACGGGAAGCCGTGGTGCACGACGTTGAGGAGCACGATGGCGTAGAAGGACCACTGGTTCGTGAACCAGTTGATCGGGTCGTCCATGAGCCCGAGGTCGGCGAGGACCTGGTTGAAGATGCCACGGTCGGCATCGAAGATGAAGGTCCAGACGTACGTGCCGGTCACGGCGGGCATCGCCCACGCGACCATGATGCAGCTGGAGACGATGACGCGCCACGTGGTGCCGAGCCGCGCGAGCAGCAGGGCCACGAGCGTGCCGACGGCCACGGTGACGAAGACCGCCACGGCGGCGAAGCCGACCGTGTTGGGCAGCACCACCGTCCAGAGAGTCGGGTTGGTGAGCGCCTCGACGTAGTTGTCGAGACCGATCCAGTTGTTCTCCCCGGTGTTGATCTCGCGCAGGCCGTAGTCCTGCAGCGAGAAGATGAACACCTGGATGAGAGGCCAGAGCATGAGCACCGCGAGGATGACCAGCCCGGGCGCGAGAAGAAGCCAGGGGCGGGCCGCGACGATCGAGAGACCGCGTCGCTTCCGGCCGCCGGCCACGGAGGCGGAGGTGGACTCCGCCTTCGTGGCCGGCAGTGGCGCTTGCACCATCGACATGGAAGGGATGCTTCCTTACTGGTTGAGCAGTTCGGTCATCTCGGCGGAAGCGTCCTTCGTCGCGGTCGCGACGTCCTTCTGCCCGCTGAGGATGGCCTGGATCATGGAGTTGGTCGTCTTCTTCGCCTGGACGGCGCCGAAGTTCGGGGTGACCGGGACGGATGCTCCGCCGTCGACCATCTGCTCGGCGAACGGTGCGACCAGCGGGTCGGTCGAGGCGAGGGCCTCTTCCATCGCGGACTGCACACCCGGGAAGTAGCCGGTCTCGTCCGACCACTGCTCGGCGAACTCGCCGGTCGTGACGAGCTTCACGAACTCCCACGCGAGGTCGGCGTTCTTCGTCGTGTTGAAGATCGAGAGGTGCGATCCACCGAGCACCGACGGGGCGATGCCGCCGTCCTGGCCGGGGATGACCGCGGCGCCGATCTTGCCCTCGAGGTCGGGGTTCGCCTCGATGAGCGAGTTCGGCGTCCACGAGCCCGAGAGCATCATGGCGACGTTGCCCTGCGTGAACGCGTCACGGAGGTCGGTCTCCTTCCAGGTGGTGGCACCTGCGGAAGAGAAGCCGTGCTCGGTGGCGAGGCCGGTGTAGAACTCGATGCCGGCCTGCGACTCGGCGCTGTCGAGCTCGCTGGTCCAGGTGTCGCCGTCCTTCGTGGCGATCTCGCCGTCGGCGCCCCAGACCCAGGGGTAGACCTGGAACTCGGCGTCGCCCGGAACCGGGAACGGCAGCATGTCGGGCTTGGCGGCCTTGATGGCGTCACCCGCGGCGACGATGTCGTCCCACGTCTTCGGAGCCTCGAGACCGAGCTCCTCGAACACGTCGGCGCGGTACATGAGCGAGCGGACACCGGCGTACCAGGGCATGCCGTACAGCTCGTCTTCGTAGGTGCCGGCGACCTCGAGGCCCTCGACCAGGTCGTCGCGCAGACCCTTCTCACCGTCGACGTACTCGTCGATCGGGAGGAGCGCGCCCGCGTCGGCGAACTCGGCGGTCCAGGTGGTGCCGGTCTCGGCGATGTCAGGAGTCGTGCCACCGGCGATGGAGGTCACGAAGCGGTCGTGAGCGTCTGCCCACTGGATCTCATCGATCTTGACCGTCGCGCCGGTCTCCTTCTCGAAGGCTTCGGCGACGTCGTCGTAGAAGGCCGTCGCGTCAGGGTTGGTGCCCTTCATGATCCAGACGGTGAGCTCTTTGCCCTCGCCGTCGGTAGAGCCGGTGTCACCGCCGCCGGCGCAGCCGGCGAGGGCGAGCGTGGCCACGGCGCCGAGCGCCACGGCCGGAAGAATGCGCTTGTGCATGCGGGGATCTCCTCTTTGAAAAGTCCAGGCGAGTATCAGGTATTCGCCAGGGGTTAGGAAAAAGTATCCACGACTAACTAATTACCTGCAAGTTCCTCTCACAATCGTCACGCGGCCGTAACATCGCCATCACCGCGGTCTCTCCCAGGTGTTGCCCAGGCTCGGCCTGCGCGGCGCCCGCAGGGTCCGCCGGTAGGCTCGCGGGCATGCGCCGCCACGACGAAGCCGACCGCTCCACGGTCGCGCGCCATGCGACTCTTCCCACTCCCGGGCCCGCCAAAGGCTTCCTGAAGATCGCCGGGATCACGCTGGGCGTCATCCTCGTCTCCGCGATCGCCGTCGCCGCGTTCATCGTGACGGACTACTTCAATCGCTTCAGCGACGGTGCCGTCACCCTCGAAGACGCCCCCGAGGTGGAGCCTCCCCAGATCGGCGCCTTCCCCGGCGAGTTCAGCATGCTCATCATCGGCACCGATGAGTGCGGCGAGGTCTCGACCGGACTTCTCGGCGAGCGCTGCTCGGAGGCCGACGGCGGCATCCTCAATGACGTGAATCTGCTCGTGCACGTCTCGGCAGAGCCCCGCAACGTCACGGTCGTCTCGCTCCCCCGCGACCTGATGATCGAGACCCCGGAGTGCACGCTCCCGGACGGATCCGTCGCCTCGGCCACGAACAAGACGCAGATCAACTCGATCTTCCAGCGCGCCGGCCTCTCCTGCGTGGCGAAGACGGTCACCCAGCTCACGGGCATCGAGATCCCGTTCGCCGCGAAGATCGCCTTCGACGGAGTGATGGAGGTCACCGACGCGATCGGCGGTGTGGAGGTGTGCATCGGCGGAGAAGGCATCCGCGACCGGCACACGGCTCTCGACTGGGAGCCGGGACCGCGCACCGTCTCGGGCTACGAGGCGCTCCAGTTCATTCGCACCCGGCACGGTGTCGGCGACGAGAGCGACATGGCCCGCGTCTCGAACCAGCAGCAGTACATGTCGCGCCTGGTGAAGAAGATCATGAGCGACGAGGTGCTCAGCGACCCGGGCAAGGTGCTGGGACTCGCCAATACCGTCGTCGACAACATCGACCCGAGTGACGAGCTGGCCAATCCCGTCCGGCTCGCGCAGCTCGCGCTCTCGATCAAGGACGTGCCCTTCTCGGACTTCGTCTTCCTGCAGTACCCGGTGTTCGGTGACCCCGACGACTCCGACCGGGTCGTCCCGAACTATGACGCGGCAGCCACCATCTGGGACGCGCTGAAAGCGGGTCAGCCCGTGCAGCTCACTGGCGGCGTCAGCAACAACGGGGGCGTCGAGCTGGTCGAGCCCGCTCCGGGCACCGAAGGTGAGACACCGGCCACCCCTCCGTCCACGGACGCGCCCGCGACCCCGGCGCCGCGCGCGACGCTCGACCCGGCCATCTCCGGCCAGACGGTGGAGCAGGAGACCTGCGCCAACGGCCGGCTGCGCTGACCTTCCCACCCGCCGCGTAGGCTCGGGCCATGGGCCGAAACCGATCGCGCGACGCCGAGCATCCGCAGGTCCGCCTGGACCACGGCGGCATCGCCAGTATCGTGCCGTCGGAGTTCACCACCGGGTTCGAGCTCATCGTCGACGACACCCCGCAGTCGCACGTCGACCTCGATGACCCCACGCACCTGCACTTCGAATACATCGTGCGCATGGGCGCGGTGATCGATCAGCTGGCGCCCGGGCCGCTTACGGCCGTGCACCTCGGCGCCGGCGCCCTCACGATTCCGCGCTATATCGACGCCACACGACCCGGCTCCCGCCAGCAGGTCATCGAACTCGAAGCGCCGCTCGCCCAGCTGGTCCGCGAGCATCTGCCGCTGCCGAAGGGCGCGGCCATCCGCATCCGCATCGGCGACGCACGGGAAGGGGTGAGCCGGCTGCCGGGCGCCCTGCAGGCGAGCTGCGACCTCGTGGTCTCGGATGTCTACTCCGGAGCGCAGACGCCCGCCCACCTCACAAGCGTGGAGTTCTACCGCGAGCTCTCCGGCCTGCTCGCGCCCGGAGGTGTGCTGCTCGTGAACGTCGCGGACGGCCCGGGCCTCGCCTTCGCCCGCCGCCAGGCCGCGACGATCGCCGAAGTGCTGCCCGAGATCGGCATCCTCGCCGATACCCAGGTGCTCAAGGGGCGGCGCTTCGGGAACCTCGTGATCGCGGCATCCGCTTCTCCGCTGCCGACCGAGTGGCTGCCGCGGATGCTGGCGGCCGGCCCGCATCCCGCGAAGATCGCGCAGGGGGCCGAGGCCGCGGCCTTCCTGCAAGGCGCACGGGTCGTCACGGATGCCGATGCGGTCGCATCGCCTCGCCCCGACGCCTCGCTCTTCCTGCGCTGACCTCGACGGGATCGATCGAGCGCGGCCCGACGCCGACCGCGCCGCGGTATGTCGCAGCTCGGATGCGCCGACCAGGGCGCGCCGCCCCGACGAGCGCTCGACCGGAAGGCAGACTGGACGGGGACGCTGCGGAAGGAGAGCAATGAGTTTCATCCGGGGATACGACCAGGAGACGCTCCGCGAAAAGGTCGATCTCGACGAGTGCGCGACGCGTCTCGCCGAGATCGAGTCGCAGCGCAGCCTGCCCGCTCTGCTCGAGCGCGTGTGGTTGCTGAAGGTGCTCGACCGTCTGGACGAGGCACTCGTGCTGGCCGACGAGACCGTGCGCCAGGCGCGCATGGCCGGCACCCGTAAGGATGTTCTGCGCGCACGAGTGCTGCACGCCACGATCCTGCAGTATCGGGGTGCACACGCCGCCGCCGAACAGGAGCTGGCCACCTGCGCGACCGAGGCCGAAGGCCAGCGCTGGCTGTCGATCGCGGCATTCGCGTATCAGCACCACGGCAAGAACGCTTACGAGGCCGGCGACTACGAGACAGCGCGGGAGAGCTTCAAGCAGTCGCTGTTCCTCCGGCGGGAATCCGGCGCAGAGGACCGGGAACTGGAGACCGTTCTGCTGGCGATCGAGGCCGCTGAGCGTCGCCGTCCGTCGCAACTCGTCGCGGGCTGAACCCGTGCTGCGACGACGATGTCGGTCGCAGGGCATAATCTGGGCGCATGGCGGAACTCGACCGTGTGCGCGTCTGGGGCGAAGCACTGATCACGCTGCATCTCGATGACAGCTGGACCTTCGGGTTCGACCATGCCAAGCGCCGGGCCGGACAGTGCGATTACACGAAGAAGCGCATCACGGTCTCGCGCTACCTCGCCGCCCGCTTCGAAGACGACGACATCCACCAGGTGCTGCTGCATGAGGTCGCGCACGCGCTCGCCGGACATGCAGCCGCACACGGCCCGGCATGGAAACGCGTCGCGCGGGAACTCGGCTACGTCGGCGGCACGACCCATCACGGCGAGACCGCTGTCGAACTCGCACCGTGGGTGGGACAGTGCCCATCCGGGCACGTGACCTACCGGCATCGGCGGCCGACGAGGGCCACCTCCTGCGCCCGCTGCTCACGCACGTTCGATGCCAGGCATGTGTTCGCGTGGACCCGTCGCGAGATCCCGTCCGACGTGCGTCTCGCCGCTCAGATGCCCCGCTGACCGCTGCTCAGCGCGGCAGGTCGTCGGGGTACTCGTCCTCGAGCGGGACGGAATCTGCCTGCGCCTCCGCGGCAGCGCGGCGTCGACGCAACAGTGCGGTGATCGCCCGCCAGCCGACCAGGAACACACCGAGCACGATCGTGGCCACGATGATGAACGGCACCTCGGCGGTGTCGCCGCTGAGCACGCGGATGAGCATGCCCCCGGCGACCGTCACGACCCAGACCACCGTGCCCCACAGCACCGACCACGGCCGACGGGGCCTGGCGGGGAGCAGAGCCGCGAGAACATGGCCGATCGCCAGAGCGATCAGGAACGGCCAGGCGGTGAGCAGGAACCCCGCCGGATTCTCATCGTGCGAGGCACGACCGATCGCGGCGAAGACGAGCACGAGCACGATGTCGACGATGACGGCGGGGAGGTACCTCATGCCACGACCCTACGTGGCGATGGCCGAACCATCGTCTCCCGCGCGGCGTCGGACGGAGATCACTCGAACCTCGTGAACAACCCCTCGCGCAAGACGGGAACCACGTCGACGGCGTCGAGCACGGCGGCATCCGTCGTCGATGTCGGCGTCAGGCCGGATGCTTCGATACGAGCGGTGGACGCCACACCTTCGGCGAGCTCACGTCCCGACCCGCTTGCGCCGATCATGTGCCGCAGCGCGCCGCGGAGAGCACGGAATCCCTCGGCGGCGACCGCCGCATCCGGCGAGGTGTGATCGATGCCCCGATCCGAGAGCGCCAGGACGATGGCGCCCGCGCCGAGCTGATCCTCGACCGCGAACCGCGGCACACCGGCGGCATCGGCCTCTCCCGCCGCGATGACCGCGACCGACGTGCGCGCCTGCCGACGCTCCTGCACGGTCTGCACTGCGCGGGCGACAGCAGTGGCGTTGCGGATGCCGCCGACGAGGACGATCGCATCCGGGGATGCCGCGGCGGCGACCGCTGCGCCGTTCCGCGACCATCCCTCGGCCTCCGCCAGAACCACCTCGGTGTCGCCGACTGCGGCATCGATCACGGTGGACGAGAATCGCAGGACATCCACGACCACGACGATGTCGGCGGGTGCGAGACGGGCGAGACCCGCGGTGCCCCAGTCGAGACGAACCTGGTACGTGGACTGATCGAACGGCGACGGCATCCGACCAGCCTAGAGCCGTCAATCCGCAGCGAGCGCCTCGACCGGAGCCACCCGAGTGGCCAGGCGCGTGGGCGTGGCAGCCGCGACCAGCGTGAGCACCGCTGTGGCGACGACGATGATGACGATGGGTATCCACGGGACCTGCGGGGCCACGAGCCCGGCAGGAGTGAACTCCGGCAGGGTCGGAACGGAGCCCAGCAGCGACTGCGCCGCGATCCACCCGTACACGATGCCCAGCACGAGGCCCGTCAGCGTCGCGGCCACCGTGATGTGCGTGGCCTCGAGCAGCACCATCCGCCGCACCTGCCGGTTCGACAGTCCGATCGACCGCAGCAGACCGAGCTCACGGCGACGCTGCACCACACCGATCGTGAGCAGGTTCACGAGGCCGACGGCCGCGATGACGGCGGAGACGGCGACCAGCACCATCATGACCGCGGCGAACGCGTCCATCGGCGCGAAGAACTCCTCCGGCACCTCCCCGGTGACCTGGCTCATCATCAGACGCTTGGCGGACTCGAGCGCGACGGCGAACATCGTCACCAGAGTCACCCCCATCACCACGCCGATGGCCATGCGGGACGACCGTTCCGGATAGCGCAGCGCGTTTTCGGCCGCGAGGCGGGCAGTCGCGCTCGAGCCGAACATCCGCCCCACCAGGCGAAGCACCGGCGGCATGAACAGCACGGATCCGAGAGCGAGCCCCGTGAAGGACAGCACACCCCCGAAGAAGGCGATGACGACGCCGAGCGGAGTCAGGAGCCCGACGACCACCCCGGCGGCGAGTAGCACGGCTCCGGCGATCAGCAGGATCCACGCGCCCACGTGCCGGCCGGGTTTGCCCGACACCTCGTCGTGGGTCCGCTCGACCGATCCGCCCAGTGCCTGCAGCGGGGTCACCGAGAGTACTCGCCGAGAGCCGGCCCACGCCGCCGCCCAGGTCGTGAGTGCGACACCGATCGCGGGCAGCGCGACGAACGGCTGCGCGAGCGAGAAGGATGCCGGGGCGTTGTCGATCAACTGCGCCCCGATCTGCACGCCGATCACCGCCAGCACGAGTCCGACGAGCAGACCGATCGCGGCGCCGAGCAGGCCGACGACGAGACCCTGCCTGCCGACCTGAGCCCGCTGCGAACGTGCGGTCGCCCCGATCAGACGCATGAGCGCGATCTGGCGCGTGCGTCCGGCGATGATCGTCGAGAAGGTGTTCGCCGTGACGATCGCGGCCACGTACATGGCGACCACGGTGAGCAGCACCGACAGCAGAGCGACCACGAACGCGAGCGTCTCACTGTCGCCGATGAAGGGGTCGGCCTGTAGGACCGCCCCGATGTAAGCCGTGATCTCGACGAGGAGCACACCGAACGCGGCCGACAGCGCGGCGACGAGGATGCTGGCGCCCATGCCCCGGTCTCGGAGCCACGCCAGTCGAGGACCGGTCGCCCGCGTGTCGGGGATGACCGCGGCGACGGCGGTCATGCCGCCACCTCCGCGGCGAGCATGTACGCCGAGATCTCCTCCGCGGTCTGACGCGGGTGGTCGGCGACGATCTTGCCGTCACCGAGGTAGAGCACGCGGTCGGCATGGCTCGCCGCGATCGCGTCGTGGGTCACCATCGCGATGGACTGCCCATGCTCGCGGCTCGCGGTGGCGAGCAGGCGCAGCACCTCGCGCCCGGTCTTGGAATCGAGGTTGCCGGTGGGCTCATCCGCGAACACGAGGTCGGGGGCGGTCGCCAGGGCGCGGGCGATGGCGACACGCTGCTGCTGCCCGCCGGACAGCTGATGCGGACGGTGGTTGAGGCGCGAGCCGAGTCCGAGCGTCTCGATCAGTCCGTCGATGCGCGCCCGCTCGATCGCGCTCGGCCGGCGGCCGTCGAGCTCGAACGGGAGCATGATGTTCCCGAGCGCGTCGAGCGTCGGCACCAGGTTGAAGGCCTGGAAGATGAAGCCGACCCGGCGGCGGCGCAGGATCGTCAGGTCGATGTCGCCGAGACCGGTGATCTCGGTGTCGCCGATCCACGCGCGCCCCTCCGTCGGGCTGTCGAGCCCCGCCATGATGTGCATCAGGGTGGACTTGCCCGAGCCCGAGGGGCCCATGATCGCGGTGAACTGTCCGCGGCGGATGCCGACGCTGACGTCATCGAGCGCACGGACGGTGCCTTCGCCCGAGCCGTAGGTCTTCTTCAGGTGCTGGACGCGGGCGGCGAGCCCCAGGTCGGTGGTCGTGATCTCCATACCTTCGACGCTATTTCCGCAGCCCCGCGCCGGTCATCGCCCGCCCGGAGCATCCGCATACATCGGAGGGATGATCCGCACTCGACCATTCGCTGGTCGCCTGGACGGTCAGGCGAGGCCGTGCTCGAAGGCGAAGACCACCAGCTGCACACGGTCGCGCAGCGCGAGCTTGGTGAGGATGCGACTGATGTGCGTCTTCACGGTCGCCTCGCTCAGGAACTCCCGGCCGGCGATCTCGGCGTTCGACAGCCCCCGGGCAGCGAGCGCGAAGATCTCCTTCTCCCGGTCGGTGAGCGTCGTGTACTGCGGCGGGACGGGCTTCGGCGCCTCGGCGAAGTGGGCGAACAGATCGCGCGTCGCCGAGGCCGCGATCACGCTCGACCCGGAATGCACGGTACGGATCGCGGCGAGCAGGAACTCCGGATCGGCGTCCTTGAGGAGGAAGCCACTGGCGCCCTGCCGGATCGCCCGAGCGGCAGCCTCATCGAGGTCGAACGTCGTGAGCATCACGATGCGGGGCGGCTCCGGCCGGGTGAGGATCTCGGCGGTCGCCGTGAGACCGTCCATGACCGGCATCCGGATGTCCATCAGCACCACGTCGGGCCGCGTGGCACGGACGACTTCGAGCGCTTCCTGTCCGTTGCCGGCTTCCCCGACGACTTCCAGGTCGGGTTGTGAGGCGACGAGCATGCGGATGCCGGCGCGGAAAAGCGCCTGGTCGTCGACGAGCACGACTCTGATCATTCGGATGCTCCGATCGGAAGCGAGGCGTGGACGACGAACTGAGCCCCTCGGAGCTCGGCTTGCAGACTACCGCCGACGAGCTGTGCCCGCTCGCGCATGCCGATGACCCCGTGCCCACCGGGTGCGACCATCGTCTCCCGCTGCACCGTGTTCCGCACGTCGATGTCGACCCGATCGGCAAACCAGGCCAAGTGCACGTCGACGGCGCCGTCGCCGTGGCGGATCGCATTCGTCAGCGCCTCCTGAAGGATGCGGTAGACGGCGAGCTGGATCGCCCCCGGCGGCTCCCCCGGAGGCATCGGGTCGACGGTGACCCGCGGCTCGATCCCTGCCTGCCGCACCTGCGCGAACAGGGCTTCGAGGTCAGCGAGCGTGGGCTGCGGGCCGTCGCCCTGCCGGTGCCGGAGCTGGGTCAGCAGCATGCGCACGTCGCTCAACGCGCCGCGCGCTGTCTGCGCGATCGTTCCGAGCGCCTCGGTCGCCATCTCTGGTTTCGCCGCAGCCGCGTATCGTGCGCCGTCAGCCTGCGCGATGACGACGGCCAGGGAGTGCGCCACGATGTCGTGCATGTCGCGGGCGATGCGCACGCGCTCCTGCTCCTCGACGGCGAGCGACTCGGCCTGCAGCTGAGCGGCTCGGGTGCTGCGCGCGCGCAGCACGACCCGCCACAGCAGGCCGCAGACCCACGCGAACCCGAGCGCCATGACGGAGACGATGAGGAGGAGCGTGCCGGTCGTGACCTTCTCCCAGCCGTCACCCGTCCCGAAGGCGACGCCGTTCACGATGACCATGTACACCGCCGCGACGATGCCGCCGAACAGCGCGGAGGCGAACCCCCACCAGAGCACCCGCCTCGTGCCCCATGCCGCCGTGGCGTAGAGGATGAGCAGGATGGCGAAGTCGATCGGCAGCGGGCCGAACCCGGCGATCATCTGCAGGATCGCACCTGCCCACGCGGCGGCCAGCGCCCAGCCCGGCGCGAGGCGGCCGATCGCCACGCCGCCGAACATCAGTACGGCAGCGAAGACCACTGCCACGACCGATATGCCTCCGATCGCCGTGTTCCCGGTGCCCGGCCCGTAGAACACGAGGGACGTCGGCATCAGGACGAGGAAGAGCAGCGTCGCCCCGACGATGTCGAGCGCGAGCGCCGTGCGGGAGAGTGGCCGGATCACTCCCCCACGCTACGCGAGCTCACCGCACGGACACATCCGTCCGTGGATGTATCCGTGCGGTGTCGTACGCGGGCGAGGATCTCCCGTCAAGCGGTCGAGGAATCGGATTCCACGGGCGCCCATCGCCTCGAGCGCAGGAGCGCCGCCCCGCCCATCAAGAGCAGAAGGGCTCCCAGGGCGATAGCCGCAGAGCTGTCGGCACCGGTGGTTCCCAGCGTGCCGCCGCCCCCGCCGGACGGCTGCGGGACGTACGGCGTCACGGGAGCGATCGTGGGCGTCGAGACGTTGCCTGCCGCATCGATGACCGTGATGGTGACCTCCTGCGGGTCGGCAGGACCGGACGACGTGCAGCTCCACTCCGGCATGACCACAGCGGTGCGGCACAGTTCCGTGCCGTCCGGCGCAGTGACGACCACGGTCGTCCCCGGCTCGCCGGTGCCCGAGCAGGTGATCGTGAGATCCGCGTTCTGGACACAGACCGGGTTCAGGACCGGAGCGGGCGGCACCGTGTCGACGACCACGTCGATGGGATCGCCCGCGGTCGTGTTCCCGGCGGGGTCGGTCGCGGTCGGCGTGATCGTGTTCGTCCCCTCCGGCAACGGATCGGTCGGGGTGCAGGACCACGCGCCGTCGACGACGGTGGTCGTGCAGAGCACGGTGCCGTCATCGTCGGTCAGAGTGATGGTGTCGCCGTCATCACCGGTACCCGTGAAGGTGGGCGTGGCATCCGTCACTGCAGCGCCATCCGCCGGGCCTGTGATCACCGGGGCCGTGGGGGCGACCGCGTCCACGGTCACGTCGATCGGGTCGCCCGCCGTCGTGTTCCCCGCCGGGTCCGTCGCCGTCGGCGTGATCGTGTTCGCGCCCTCCGGCAACGGATCGGTCGGGGTGCAGGACCAGGCGCCATCGACGGCGGTCGTCGTGCACAGCACAGTGCCGTCACCATCGGTCACGGTGATCGTGTCGCCATCGTCACCGGTTCCGGTGAACGTCGGCGTCGCATCCGTCACCACAGCACCATCAGCCGGACCGGTGATGACCGGAGCGGAGGGGGCCACGGTGTCCACCGTGAGATCGATCGGATCGCCCGCCGTGGAGTTACCTGCGGGGTCAGTCGCCGTCGGCGTGACAGTGCTCGCACCTTCCGGCAGCGGGTCGGTCGGCGTGCAGGACCACGCGCCATCGACCACGGTGGCCGTGCACAGCACGGCCCCGTCACCATCGGTCACCGTGATCGTGTCACCGTCGTCACCGGTTCCGGTGAACGTGGGCGTCGCATCCGTCACGACAGCACCATCAGCCGGCCCGGTGATCGCCGGCGCCGACGGGGCCTCCGTGTCGACCGTGAGATCGATGGGATCGCCCGCCGTGGAGTTACCCGCCGGGTCTGTCGCCGTGGGCGTGATCGTGTTCGCGCCCTCCGGCAGCGGATCGGTCGGCGTGCACGACCAAACGCCATCGGCCACGGTCGCCGTGCACAGCACCGTGCCGTCATCGTCGGTCAGAGTGATCGTGTCGCCGTCATCGCCGGTGCCCGTGAAGGCGGGAGTCGCGTCCGTCACCACAGCGCCGTCAGCCGGGCCGGTGATCACCGGAGCGGAGGGGGCCACCGTGTCCACCGTCACGTCGATCGGGTCACCCGTTGTGGGGTTGCCCGCGGGATCGGTCGCCGTCGGCGTGATCGTGTTCGTCCCCTCCGGCAGCGGATCCGTGGGCGTGCACGACCATTCGCCGTCGACGACGGTCGTCGTGCAGAGCACGGTACCGTCATCGTCGGTCAGAGTGATCGTGTCCCCGTCATCACCGGTACCCGTGAACGTCGGCGTCGCCGTGTCCACCACGTCACCATCCGCCGGCCCCGTGATCACGGGTGCGGTGGGGGCTACCGTGTCCACCGTCACGTCGATCGGATCGCCCTCCGTCGTGTTCCCGGCCGGGTCCGTCGCGGTGGGCGTGATCGTGTTCACGCCTTCCGGCAGCGGATCGGTCGGAGTGCACGACCAAACGCCATCGACGACGGTCGCCGTGCACAGCACAGTGCCGTCACCATCGGTCACCGTGATCGTGTCGCCATCATCACCGGTGCCCGAGAAAGTCGGCGTCGCATCCGTCACCACGGCACCATCCGCCGGGCCAGTGATGACCGGAGCGGACGGGGCCACCGTGTCGACCGTCAGGTCGATCGGGTCGCCCGCCGTCGTGTTCCCCGCCGGGTCCGTCGCCGTCGGCGTGATCGTGTTCGTCCCCTCCGGCAACGGATCGGTCGGCGTGCACGACCATTCGCCGTCGACCACGGTCGTGGTGCAGAGCACGGTGCCGTCACCATCGGTCACGGTGATCGTGTCGCCATCGTCACCGGTACCGGTGAAGGTCGGCGTCGCGTCCGTCACCACAGCACCGTCAGTCGGACCGGTGATCACCGGGGCCGCAGACGCAACGGTGTCGACGGTGAACTCGACAGGATCGCCCTCCGTCGTGTTCCCGGCCGGATCCGTCGCGGTCGGCGTGATCGTGTTCGTCCCCTCCGGCAGCGGATCGGTCGGAGTGCACGACCATTCGCCGTCGACCACGGTCGTCGTGCACAGCACCGTGCCGTCGTCATCGGTCACGGTGATCGTGTCACCGTCATCACCCGTACCCGTGAAGGTGGGCGTCGCCGTATCCACCACATCACCCTCCGCCGGCCCGGTGATCACCGGGGCAGACGGAGCTTCCGTGTCCACGGTCAGCTCGATCGGAGTACCGTCCGTCGTGTTCCCTGCCGGGTCGGTCGCTGTTGGCGTGATCGTGTTCACGCCTTCCGGCAAGGGATCGGTCGGCGTGCAGGACCAGGCGCCGTCGACCACGGTCGTCGTGCAGAGCACGGTGCCGTCACCGTCCGTCACCGTGATCGTGTCGCCGTCATCACCCGTTCCGGTGAACGTCGGAGTCGCATCCGTCACCACCGCACCATCAGCCGGGCCGGTGATCGCTGGAGCCGACGGAGCCACCGTGTCGACCGTGAACTCGATCGGGTCGCCCGCGGTAGCGTTGCCGGCCGGGTCCGTCGCCGTCGGCGTGACCGTGTTCGTCCCCTCCGGCAACGGATCAGTCGGCGTGCACGACCACGCACCGTCGACCACCGTCGTCGTGCACAGCACGGTTCCATCACCGTCGGTCACGGTGATCGTGTCGCCATCATCCCCAGTACCGGTGAACGTCGGCGTCGCATCCGCCACGACATCGCCATCCTCGGGACCCGTGATCACCGGGGCCGACGGGGCGACCGTGTCCACGGTCAGATCGATCGGGGTACCCGCCGTCGAGTTTCCGGCCGGGTCCGTCGCGGTCGGCGTAATCGTGCTGGTGCCCTCCGGCAGCGGATCCGTGGGCGTGCAGGACCAGGCGCCAGCCGCCACGGTCGTCGTGCACAGCACGTTTCCGTCACCATCGGTGACGGTGATCGTGTCGCCGTCATCTCCAGTGCCGGTGAATGTCGGCGTCGCGTCCGTCACCACATCGCCATCGGCGGGGCCAGTGATCACCGGCGCGGACGGCGCCACCGTATCCACCGTCACGTCGATCGGAGCACCCGCCGTCGAGTTCCCCGCAGGGTCGGTCGCGGTCGGGGTGACCGTGTTCGTGCCTTCCGGCAGCGGATCGGTCGGGGTGCAGGACCACTCCCCATCGACCACAGTCGCGGTGCAGAGCACGGTGCCGTCACCGTCCGTCACGGTGATCGTGTCACCGTCATCACCGGTTCCGGTGAACGTCGGCGTCGCCGTGTCCACCACATCGCCATCCGCCGGGCCCGTGATGTCCGGCGCCGACGGGGCGACCGTGTCCACCGTCACCTCGATCGGTTCCCCCGGGGTGGAGTTCCCCGCCGCATCCGTCGCAGTCGGCGTGATCGTGCTCCCGCCCTCCGGCAACGGATCGGTCGGGGTGCACGACCAGGCACCGTCGACCACAGTGGCGGTGCAGAGCACGGTGCCGTCGTCATCCGTCACGGTGATCGTGTCGCCGTCATCACCCGTGCCGGTGAATGTCGGCGTGGCATCCGTGAGCACCGCACCATCCGCTGGACCAGTGATCACCGGCGCCGAAGGGGCCACCGTATCCACCGTGAACGCGACGGGCGCACCGGTCGTGCTCGTGCCGTCGATGTTCGTCGCCGTCGGCGTCGCCGTGGCTGCACCTTCGGGAAGCGCCATCGTGGGCGTGCACGACCATGCGCCGTCCACCACGGTCGTCGTGCAGAGCACGGCGCCACCGCCATCGCGCACCGTGATCGTGTCGCCATCGTCTCCGGTGCCCGTGAGGGTCGGCGTGGAATCCGCTACCACGTCACCGTTCGCGGGTCCCGTGATCACCGGCGTCGACGGCGAGGGGACATTCACGGTGATCGCATTGCCGGCGAACGCCTGGCCGTTGACCACGGTGTACGGCTGCACGACGTTGGCGCCCACGGCGAGATCCGACGTCGACGTGCAGCTCCACGTCCCCGCCGCGGTCACCGTCGCTGTGCAGAGCACCGCGCCCGAATCGTCGCGCATCTCGACCACGTCGCCCGGTGTTCCCGTGCCGGAGAATGCCGGTCGAATCGGAACCGTCGCTCCATCGGCGGGACCGGTCACCACAGCTGCGGCACCCCACTGGAGTCGCACGGTCCCATTTCCGCCGCTCGCTGCAGCTCCGCCGCCGGATGCTCCTCCACCCAGTGTCAGCGCCGCGCCGACCACACCAGGAGCCGCAAAGCCTGACCCGCCGCCGCCTCCGCCGTCGCCGATACCCAGCAGAGCCAGACACCGACCGCCACCGCCCCCGTAG
>NZ_JAAUVO010000015.1:0-105098 GCF_012030385.1 Microbacterium sp. B19(2022) | reverse complement strand
ACGGGAGCGGGCGGCGCTTCGGGGGCGGTGGCGGAGTTCTGCTTCTCGCGCCATTCCCGGCGGCTCATGCCGGCCGGCGGTCCATCGTCGTGCTGCGGGTTCACGCCACCAGCCTAGGGCTCCGTGCGGGACGCGACGGCAGCATCAGGATGAGCAGCACCGCGATCACCCCGCCTACGAGCGTTCCGAGACTGTTGGCGATCACATCGGAGATCGTGGGAAAACGCGAGGGCATGAGCCCCTGGACCGATTCGATCAGCCCGCTCATCAGGGCGCCGATCAGCACCACGTGCCACAGCCGCAGGCGCGACCAGGCGAACGGCAGCAGGAAACCCACCGGGACGAAGAGGGCGACGTTCGCCAGGAACTCGAACACCACGGCGCTCTGGTAGTAGGGAGCGATGCCGGCGTCGGACACCCATCGAGCCATCACGCCGACCAGGCCGGTGACCTTCGCCGAGACGTTCGCCGGCAACCACACCGTGAAGCCGATGAAGAGCAGGTAGCCGACGAGTGCGACCCGCGCCGTCGCAGCCCCGGCGCGGACGGGGGCAGCGGTGGCGGAGGACATCCCGTCATGGTATCCGCGGCACCCCGGTGCGACTCTCAGCTTCGGGCGTCGCTCCAGCTCAGCTGCTCGATGTAGCGCAGGAGCACGCCCTCGCGCAGCGCCCACGGCGACACCTCGAGCTCATCCACCTTCAGAGCCGTCATCGCGGCGTGCAGCGACACCGCCGCAGCCACGATCTGGAACGTGCGATCCGGGGTGATGCCGGGGAGCTCCTGCCGGGCCGACGCGGGCAGCCGCGCCAGCCGCGGGATCCACGAGCCGAGCGAGGCCCGGGGGAGCAGCATCCGTTCGGTCCCCGACCATCCGGGCGCCGGATAGCCGACCAGACGTGCCAGCGAGCGGATGGCCTTCGACGAGCCGACGACGTGGTCGGGTCGGGGGAGCGCGGCGAACTGCGGCAGGACCGTGGCGAGCGTTTCGGCGGCGTGCGTGCGCAGCTTCTCGACATCGGCCTCGCCGGGCGGGTCGTTCGGCAGGAACTGCACGGTCATGCGTCCGGCGCCGAGGGGGGCGGATGCCGCGGCATCGGGCAGCTCCTCCGCACCCGCGGCGATCTCCAGCGAGCCTCCGCCGATGTCGAGGAGCAGCAGCTGCCCCGCCGACCACCCGAACCAGCGCCGCACGGCGAGGAACGTCAGCTCGGCCTCGGTCTCGCCGTCGAGCACCTGCAGCGGCTGCCCGAGAGCCGCCTCGATGCGCGCGATCACGTCGGCTCCGTTGCGCGCATCGCGTACCGCACTCGTGGCCGTCGCGAGCAGCGCATCGACCCGTTCCGTCTCGGCGACGCGACGGGCCTGGGCGACCGCGGCCTCGAGCGCGACCACGCCCTCTTCCGAGATCGCCCCGTCGGGCGTGAGATAGCGCATGAGGCGCAGCACCGTCCTGTCGCTCGTCGTCGCGAGCGGACGTCCACCGGGGCGGACGTCGGCCGCCAGCATGTGGACGGTGTTGGATCCGATGTCGAGGACTCCCAGGCGCACGGGAAGAGACTACTCGCGCCCGGAGCCGCCATCGCGCTCGTATCCTACGGCCGACCTCGGAAACAGGGCGCCGACACGGTTCGTCACACATGGCAACAGATCGACCCGCCCGAAAGGCGACTCACAGCAGATCGATAATCTCGCGCCATGCCCGATAGCGCCGTCCTCCTGCCCATCGCAGCGCTCACCGTCACCCTCGTCGCGTTCGTCGGCATCGCGTTGCTCCGTCGCCGCGGCGCGGGATTCACCTCGCTCGTCCTGATCGCCCTGGGCGTCGGCATCGGGATCGGCATCGGGTTCCGTGACGGCCTCGAGTACGTCGCCGTTCTGGGGGACCTCTACGTGCAGGTGATCACGGCGATCGTGGCTCCGCTGATCTTCATCTCGATCCTGTCCAGCGTCACTTCGCTGGGATCGGCCGTGAAGCTGCGCACGATCGGGTTGTCGAGCGCCTTCTGGCTGCTCCTCACCAACGCGATCGCCATCGTCCTCACCCTCGCCATCGCGCTGAGCGTCGGCCTCGGGCAGGGAGTGCAGCTCGATCTGCAGGAGGGCAGCGGCGACACGCTCACCGGGCTGATCAAGCCGCTCGACGAGGTGCTGCTCGGACTCTTCCCCTCGAACATCGCCGGCGACTTCGTCGGCAACAACATCACCGGCATCATCCTGTTCGCCCTGCTCTTCGCCGTCGCCTACCTGGTCGCCAACCGGAGTGACGACCCGAACCTGCGCTCGTTCAAGAGCGTGATCGACGGCACCAAGAAGGTCATCATGACCGCGGTGGGCTTCATCATCGAGCTCACTCCGTATGCGGTCCTCGCCCTCGTCGCCACGACGACGGCCACCGCCGTCACGCGCATCGAGACCGTGCTGGCGCTGGCGCTCGTTCTGGTGCTGGCACTCGGGATCGCGTTCATCGACGCCTACGTCGTGAACGGCGTGCTGCTGCGAGTCTTCGCCGACGTGAACCCGATCCGGTGGTTCCGCCTCCTCACCCCCGCCCAGTACACGGCGTTCACGACCCAGTCGAGTGTGGGGACGCTCCCGCTGACCATCCCCACCCTCACCCGCAAGGTCGGCGTGCCCGAGGACGTGGCCGCGTTCACCGCTCCGATCGGCACGACCATCGGGATGCCCGGGTGCGCGGGCATCTGGCCGATCATCGTCGCGGTCTTCTCGATCAACGTCCTCGGCATCGAGTACTCGGTGTGGGACTACGTCGCCCTCGCACTCCTCTGCCTGCTGGTCTCGATCGGCACCGCCGGGGTGCCGGGCACCGCCATCATCACCGCCACTGCGGTGCTCAGCGCCTCCGGCCTTCCCATCGAGGTGCTGGTGGTCCTCATCCCGATCAGCGCGGTCGCCGGGACCGCATCGACGATGGCCAACGTCACCGCGGCGGCCACGGCGGCGACCATCGTGGCACGCCGCCTGGGCGTGCTCGACGACGCCGTCTTCCGCGGCGAACGGCCGCCCGTCGAGGCTCCGGCAGAGCCCGCATCGCGGCGGGAGCGTCGACGTGCGCAGACCGGCCCGACACCCGTCGTCTCCGACCTCGGCATCCCCGCCGACCTCCCCCTCGGGCAGTGCGAGCTGCCCGCCGCCCGTCCGATCCACGAGAGAGTCTCCCGATGAAATCCGTCCGCCGTTCCCGCGTACTGTCCGCCCTCGCGGTCTCCGCCGCCTTCCTGCTCGCCCCGATCGCGATCCCGACCGCTGCGCACGCCGCGGGCGACGTCTGCGATCTGTGCTCGATCAACTTCGACCTGGGAGCCTGCGAGGGCCTCGGCGGCTACCCCTACGACTCCACGGTGGAGGCACCCCCGGCGGCGGTCTCCGGCGGCGGCGGCGCGCCCAAGCCCGCGCCGGCTCCCGCTCCGGCGCCCAAGCCGGCCCCGGCCCCCGCTCCGGCGCCCAAGCCCGCGCAGCCACCCGCGACGGGCAACGACAAGCCGGCGGCCGGTACGTCGAACTCCACGACCACGAACACGAGCACGAGCACGACCCCGGAGAAGGCGGCGGTCGCGGCCACGGTTCCGACGGCTCCGACCGGCCTTTCCCACGAGATCGACGGCACGACGCTCTCGCTCGCCTGGACGGCTCCGGCCGACGGCGGCTCCGCGCTCACCGGCTACAAGCTGGTCCTGAACGAGGGCACGCCGATCGCCCTTCCGGCAGATGCCACCGAGTACGAGATCGAACTCGGTGAGGGCACGTACGACCTCACGCTGATCGCGACGAACGCCGTGGGCGACTCTCCGGCGTCCGAGTCGATCGCGGGCGTGGAGATCGCCGGCGAGGAGACGGAGACGGCGAAGACCGCTGCGACCGTCACCGCCGAAGCGCCCGTGGAAGCCGGGATCCCCCTGGCGGCGCCGCTGACGCTCGGCGGCATCGTCGTCGTCGCCGGCGGGCTGCTCACCTGGTGGTGGCTGCGTCGTCGCTCCAGCGCGACAGCGACCGTCCCGGCCGCGGCATCCGACGACGGCACCCCCATCCTCTGACCCGATCACGCACACGCACCGAGAACAGGAAACCTTCATCATGTCCAGAACAGCACGAGGCAGACGTCTCGCCGCGGGGTCCGTCATCGCGGCGCTCGTCGCGGGCGGAGCCGCGGGTCTCACGGCCCTCCCGGCAGCAGCCGCCCCGGTCCCCACCCCGACGTTCGACTACTTCGCCGACACCATCCCGGGCCTCCGCTCCGGCTCGGTTTTCGAGTCCGTGACGTTCGAGCGGTTCGAGAGCCTCCTCAACAGCGACGGCACCTACGCGTTCCTCCTCGGCGGTCCGAGCGATCCGACCACCGTCGCCACCGCGGCGCAGATCGACCAGGTCGCTCAGCAGTACGGCGTCGACGCGATCTACACGTTCGATCCGCTGCTGGACGGCGCCTCCGTCGACATCCGGACGTTCGTCACGGGGGTCACCGGCGAGGCTGCGGGCGCGCTCTACACGCGCCTCGTCGACGGGTACCTGAACAAGGACACGACCCCCGAGTTCGGCGCAGGCACCGACCCCTACCTCTTCGTCTACGACGGCGACCGCCGCGTGGAGGGCGTCGAGGACCGCATCGTCTCGTCGCTCGGCGGCAGTGAGGACACCACCTCGGCGGCGACGGACGGGTACCGCCAGAAGGTGGCATCGGTGTTCGAGGCCGTCGCGGTGAACGGCCAGGCGACGCTGGACACCCAGTCGCAGTACGAGTTCTTCTCGACCGCGGTCAACTCCCGCCACCGTGCGGCGTACAGCACCAACCTCACCGCGTACGGCGAGACCATCTTCACGGACGCCGACGCCGATGACTTCGTGCTGCAGTCGATCACGTACCCGGAGCTCGTCGACCTGCTCGAGTCGGACGGGGAGCACACGATCCTGTTCGGCGGCACCTGGTGCCACAACACCCGCGCCGTGATCCGCGACGTGAACCACAAGGCCGCGGAGTCCGGCGTGCAGACCGTGTACGTGTTCGACCTGCGCCTCGACGGCTGGAGCGGGGCGAATGCTCACATCCGCGACACCAACTCGTCGATCGCGCACCTTTACGGCGACCTCGTGCAGAAGCATCTCCCGAACCTGCAGACCCAGTACGTCCTGAACGGCAGCGCCGGCCAGCGGGTCGAGTACCACCCGGGCGGCGACACCGCGGCGGACAAGGTGGCAGCCCGCAAGCTGCAGGTTCCGTACCTCTTCGACTATGACGGCTCCGCCACGGCCGCCCCCATCACGAAGAACTGGATCCAGGACAACGGTGAGGCGGGCTTCCGCGAGTACATGACCGAGTGGTGGTGGATCTCCGACCTGCAGGGTCCCGCGAAGCGGCCGAACCAGACCGATGAGCAGTACGAGGCCGGTCGCCTCACGAACCTCGCGTTCGCCGACGAGGCGCTCGCGAAGCTCGATCAGTTCTTCGGACTCGGGGCCGAGCCCGTGGTGACCGCTCCCGCGGCGCCGTCGGCTCCGACGGTGACCGCCGTGGGCGATGCCGTCACGGTCAGCTGGGCCGCCCCGGCATCCGACGGCGGATCGCCGCTCACCGGATACTCCGTCACGCTCGGTGCCACCACCGTCGACATCGCGGTGGGCGTCACCAGCCACACCTTCACCGGGGTCCCGGTGGGCACCCACTCGGCGTCGGTGACGGCGCGGAACGAGATCGGGAGCTCGCCCGCTTCCGCCACCGCCTCCGTCACCGTGGGCGGCGACCAGCCCGGCGGCGGTGAGCCGGGCGGCGGCGAGGGGGAGCTTCCCGCAACGGGTGACGCCTCGGTCACCGTGACGGGCGATTTGCGTCCCGGCGGCGAGATCAGGGTCGAGGGTGAAGGGGTCGACCCCGACTCCGACGTCGTGCGCATCGAGCTGCACTCCACGCCCACGGTGCTCGGCAGCACGACCGCCGCGGCCGACGGCACGTTCGCGCTGAACGCCACGATCCCGGCATCCGTCCCGGCCGGTGGCCACGCGGTCGTCGTGTTCGTCGACGGCGTCGAGGTGGCTCGCACCTCCGTGACGCTGGGCGCATCGGGGCTGGCCAACACGGGAGCTGATGCCGGGCTGCTGATCGCCGGCGGCGTGACCGCCCTGGTCCTGCTCGGCGCCGGCGGTCTGCTGGTGGCTCGCCGTCGAGCGGCGTCGGCATCCTGACGCACGCACGTCGCATCCGGACGCCCCTTCCCTCCCGCGGGGGAAGGGGCGTCCGGCGCATCCCGCGTGCGAGCACGCGGATACGATGTACTCCGTGACCACCGTCGACCCCACGCTGCCGCTGTCGCCCTATCGGGAGATCGGCCGCGCGGAATGGGCCCGGCTCGCCGCCGGACTCGAGCAGCCCCTCACCGAGACCGAGGTCGTGGAGCTGCGCGGCATCGGCGACCGGCTCTCCCTCACCGAGGTGCGCGAGGTCTACCTGCCGCTGAGTCGCCTGCTCAGCCTCTACGCGACCGCCACCAAGCGTCTGGGGGCGGCCACGTCGTCGTTCCTCCAGGAGGACGACACCACCACCCCGTTCGTCGTCGGCGTCGCCGGATCGGTCGCGGTCGGCAAGTCGACCATCGCGCGTCTGCTGCGCGAGCTCATGAGCCGTTGGCCCGGCACTCCGCGCGTCGAGCTGGTGACCACCGACGGCTTCCTCTACCCGAACGCCGAACTCGAGCGCCGCGGGATCATGGACCGCAAGGGCTTCCCGGAGTCGTACGACCGCCGCGCGCTGATCGAGTTCCTCACGAACGTGAAGAGCGGCGCGACCGAGGTGCGCGCTCCCTTCTATTCGCACATGCGGTACGACATCGTGCCGGACGCCAACGTCGTCGTGCGTCGTCCCGACGTGGTCATCGTCGAGGGCCTCAATGTCCTGCAGCCGCCGCCCGCGCCGAACGACGTCGCCGTGAGCGACCTCTTCGACTTCTCGA
Source organism: Microbacterium sp. B19(2022) (assembly GCF_012030385.1). Taxonomy (NCBI): domain Bacteria; kingdom Bacillati; phylum Actinomycetota; class Actinomycetes; order Micrococcales; family Microbacteriaceae; genus Microbacterium; species Microbacterium sp. B19(2022). The sequence goes on along the minus strand of NZ_JAAUVO010000015.1, from coordinate 98,139 downwards.
TCTTCGTCGACGCCGACACCTCGCACATCGAGAAGTGGTACGTCGACCGCTTCCTCGCCCTCCGCCAGGCCGCGTTCGCCAACCCGTCGTCCTACTTCAACGTGTTCGCGCACCTCACGGACGAGGAGGCGATCACCACTGCGCTCGGATATTGGAATGAGATCAACATGCCCAACCTCGTCGAGAACGTGATGCCGACGCGGCACCGTGCGCGACTGGTCCTGCGCAAGGGCGCGGATCACGACGTGGAGACCGTGCTGCTGCGCAAACTCTGAGCGCCGTTCGGGGCGAGAGAATGTACGGACCACTCGCAAAAAACCCGCCTTACTCTTGATCGCATGTGTGGAATCGTCGGATACGTGGGCCCGCGCCCCAGCCAGGACATCCTTCTCGCCGGTCTTGCCCGCCTCGAGTACCGCGGCTATGACTCCGCGGGCGTCGCCGTGATCGACGGCGAAGGCTCGCTCGGCATGCGCAAGAAGGCGGGCAAGCTCGCCATGCTGCGCGACTCGCTCGCCGACGCGCCGCTGCCCGACGGGTCGACCGGCATCGGTCATACCCGCTGGGCGACGCACGGCGGACCGACCGACGTCAACGCGCACCCGCACCTGGCCGACGACGACAAGCTCGCGGTGATCCACAACGGCATCATCGAGAACTTCTCGGCCCTGCGCGAGGAACTGCTCGCCGATGGCGTGGTGTTCCGCAGCGAGACCGACACCGAGGTCGCAGCCGCCCTGCTCGGGCGGGAGTACGCCGGCAACGGTGGCGACCTGCAGCTGGCCTTCCGCAGCATCGTGAACCGCCTCGAGGGTGCGTTCACCCTGCTGGCTATGCACCAGGACCACCCCGGTCTCGTGGTCGGCGCCCGCCGCAACTCGCCCCTGGTGATCGGACTCGGCGAGGGCGAGAACTTCCTCGGCTCCGACGTCGCCGCCTTCATCGAATACACCCGCAAGGCGCTGTCGATCGGACAGGACCAGATCGTCTCGATCACGCCGGAGGCCGTCACGGTCACCGATTTCGCCGGCACGCCCGTCGAGGCCGAGCCGTTCGACGTGTCGTGGGACGCCGCCGCTGCCGAGAAGGGCGGATGGTCGAGCTTCATGGCCAAAGAGGTCTCCGAGCAGCCCGAGGCCGTCGCGAACACGATCCGCGGTCGCATCCAGGACGGCCAGGTCGTCATCCCCGAGCTCGACGGACTCGACGAGCTGTTCATCGGCATCAACCGCATCATCATCACCGCCTGCGGCACCGCGTCCTATGCGGCCCTCGTCGGCAAGTACGCGATCGAGCAGTGGGCGCGCGTCGCGGTCGACGTCGAGCTCGCGCACGAGTTCCGCTACCGCGACCCGGTGATCGGCGCCGACACCCTCGTCGTCTCGATCAGCCAGTCCGGCGAGACCATGGACACGCTGATGGCCGTGAAGTACGCCCGCGAGCGCGGCGCACGCACGCTGTCGGTCTGCAACACGCAGGGCGCCACGATCCCGCGCGAATCGGATGCCGTCGTCTACACCCACGCCGGACCCGAGGTCGCCGTCGCGTCGACCAAGGCGTTCTCGGCACAGATCACCGCACTGCTGCTGCTCGGCCTGCACATGGGCCGCGTGCGCGGAGCGATCGCCGACGCGTCGACCGACGTCGCCGAGCTCGCAGCTCTCCCGGAGAAGATCGCGAAGGTCCTCGAAAGCGAGCAGGAGCACGTCACCCAGCTGGCCGGCTGGATGGCCGACACCCGCTCGGTTCTGTTCCTCGGCCGCCACGTGGGCTACCCGATCGCGCTCGAGGGCGCGCTCAAGCTCAAGGAGATCTCGTACATCCACGCCGAGGGCTTCGCCGCCGGCGAGCTCAAGCACGGGCCGATCGCGCTCATCGAGCCGGGACAGCCGGTGTTCGTGCTGGTGCCGTCGCCGCGTCACTCCGCGCTCGTGCACTCGAAGGTCGTCTCGAACATCCAGGAGATCCGCGCCCGCGGCGCCCGGGTGATCGTGATCGCCGAAGAGGGTGACGCGGCCGTGCTGCCGTTCGCCGACGAGGTCATCCACATCCCGCTGGCCGGTGCGATGTTCGAGCCGCTGCTCGCCGTCGTCCCGCTGCAGATCTTCGCGATGGCGCTCGCCACCGCCAAGGGACTCGACGTCGACCAGCCCCGCAACCTCGCGAAGTCGGTCACGGTCGAGTAAGCCCGTCCTCGAATCGCGCGAATGGCCTTGTTTCCACGGAAGCGAGGCCATTCGCACGATTCCGCCGGGATGCAGGATCGCTAGGCTGAACAGGTGATCATCGGCACCGGCATCGACCTCGTGGACATCCCGCGGTTCGAGCGGACGATGGCCCGCACGCCGCGCCTCAGGGAGCGGCTCTTCGCCCCCTCCGAGCGCACGCTGCGCCTTCCCTCGCTCGCGGCGAGATATGCCGCCAAAGAGGCGCTCATCAAAGCGCTGGGCGGTTCCGACGGCGTGCACTGGACCGAGATCGAGATCGCCTCCGAACCGTCGGGGCGTCCGCACTTCGTGCTCACCGGCTCGACCGCCGCGGTCGTCGAGGAGCGGGGAATCCGCACACTGCATCTGACCCTCACCCACGACGCCGGTCTCGCCGCGGCGTTCGTCGTCGCCGAAGGAGCCCCGCTGTGACCGTCCCCTTCCGCGAGGCGACCATCGATCTCGACGCCATCGCCGACAACGTGCGGCACTTCCGCCGACTCACGGGCGTCGAGGTCATCGCCGTCATCAAGGCCAACGCCTACGGGCACGGCGCCGCGGCGACCGCGGTGGCCGCGCTCTCCGCCGGAGCCACGCGCCTCGGCGTCGCCGAGATCCCCGAGGCGCTCGAACTGCGCAGGCAGGGCGTGCACGCGCCCCTCATGGCGTGGTTGCACGCACCGGGGGAGAGGTTCGAGCACGCGGCCGCGCAGGACATCGAGATCGGCATCTCCTCGTTCGACCAGCTCGAGGCGGCTGCCGCCGCGGCCACGGTCGACCGCCCGGTGGGCGTGCACCTGAAGTTCGAGACCGGGCTCTCGCGCAACGGCATCGCCCCGGCGGACTGGGGTCGCGTGCTCGCCGAGGCCGCGCGCCTCGAACGCATCGGACGGCTGCGCATCGTCGGGCTGTTCAGCCACCTCTCGAACACGTCGGCGGACGACGACAGGGCGGCGCTCGCGAAGTTCGAGGAGGGAGTCGCCGCGGCCGCATCCTTCGGCATCCATCCGGAGATCCGCCACATCGCCGCCACCGCCGCCGCCATCGACCTGCCCGAGATGCGACTCGACGCCGTGCGCATTGGGGTCGGCCTGTTCGGCCTGTCTCCCTTCGACGACCGCAGTTCCGCCGAACTCGGACTGCGACCCGCGATGACCCTCCGCGGTGCGATCGCCGCCGTGCGCAGAGTGCCGGCGGGTACGGGCGTCTCGTACGGCTACGACCACCGCACCGACCGCGACACGACGCTGGTCCTCGTCCCGCTCGGATACGCCGACGGAGTGCCGCGCAACGCGTCGGGGAAGCTCCCCGTCTCGATCGGCGGACGCCGCTTCGTGAACGTCGGACGGATCGCGATGGATCAGTTCGTCGTCGACGTCGGCGATACCCCGGTCTCGATCGGCGACGAGGTCGTGCTCTTCGGCGACCCCACCCTCGGCGTTCCCTCGGCCGCCGACTGGGCCGCTGCCGCCGACACCATCAACTACGAGATCGTCACGCGCATCGGTCCCCGCGTCCCCCGGCGGGCCTCGTGAGCGTCGACCCGGCCTTCCTCGGCCGACGGGAGATCGCGACGACCGAGGCGATGGAACAGCTGGGTCTCCGCATCGGCGAGCAGCTGGAGGCGGGCGACCTGCTCATCCTCACCGGTCCTCTCGGCGCCGGGAAGACCACCTTCACGCGCGGCCTCGCGGAGGGGCTCGGCGTGCGCGGGCCCGTGCAGAGTCCGACCTTCGTGATCGCACGCACCCATCCGTCCCTCACCGGCCGGGCTCCGCTCGTGCACGTCGATGCCTACCGCCTCGGCTCCGCTGCGGAGCTCGACGACCTCGACCTGGACCTGGAGCATTCGGTGGTCGTGATCGAGTGGGGACGCGGCATGGCCGAAGAGCTCGCCGATTCGTGGTGGGACATCGAGCTGGAGCGGCCGGTCGGCGCCTCGGATCTCGACCCTGCAGAGCTCGACCCCTCGGAACTCGACGCCGACGCTCCGCGCATCGTCACGATCGTGCGCGAGGCCATCACGTGACGGCGGCCGCACGATCCGTGCTCGTCGCCGTCATCATCGAAGACGACCTCGGTGTGCGCTCGCTCCTCGACGAGGTGTTCCTCGCCGCCGGGTTCGAGACCCACCTCGCCGGTTCCGGGCCGGAAGGCATCGCCGCGATCGAGCAGCACCAGCCGGTGATCACGACCCTCGACATCAACCTCCCCGGCATCGACGGGTTCGAGGTCGCTCGACGCATCCGTCGGGTGAGCGACACGTTCATCATCATGCTGTCGGCGCTCTCCGACGAGTCGGACGTGGTCCTCGGACTCACGTCCGGCGCGGACGAGTACCTCGTGAAGCCGTTCCGGCCGCGCGAACTGCGCGCGCGCATCCAGGCGCTCCTCCGGCGCCCCCGGGTCGCCGACACGCGCCCGGAGCCGACGCCGACCCCGACCGTCGTTCACGAGCCGTCGGCGGAAGGCGCCACCGTGCTGACCTGGCGCGGCCTGGTGCACCGCGACCTCAGCGTCGACCTCGACACGCGGCTCGTGCTGATCGGGCAGAGGCGGATCGACCTCACCCCCACCGAGTTCGACCTGCTCGCCGACATCCTCGGTGCGAAGCAGCGGGTGCGCAGCAAGGCGGATCTCGCACGCGGGCTGCGCGGTGCACCCGACGGCTCGAACGACTACGTGAGCGAGCCCGACAAGCGTGCGATAGAGACGCACATCGCGAACCTGCGTCGCAAACTCGGCGACAGCTCTGCGCGACCGCGCTACATCGAAACAGTGCGCGGTGTGGGCTATCGCCTCGCTCCCGCCGATGACACGGCGACCTGACTGGGGCGGGGCCGCGGCTCCCCAGCCGCGGCCCCGGTGCCTGCGAATCCCCATTCGCGTGGCCCCAGCGTCTGCGTTGTTCCCCAGTCGCAGTGTCGGCCCCCACTCAGAATGCTAGGGCTGCGGGGACGCCTGAAGAGCTGGCACCCGCGATCTTTGAGTAATCTTGCGGTAAAGCTGAGGTTCTTGGGGGAGGGCGAGCGTCGATGATCCGTACTGTGTCGATCTGGCGCTGGCAATTGGTCTTCACCGGCAGCATGGTGGCGATCGTCGTGATGGTCGCAGCCTTCAAGCCGCAGACTCTCGGCATACCCTTCTTCCTCGCGGGGATCACGCTGATCGTCGTCACGACCATCGCGACGCTGCTCGTCCCGTGGCACCGCCTCCCCCCGAACGCGGTGACCGTCGTGCCGTTCCTCGACGCGCTCGCGGTGGGGTTGACCACCAACGCTCCCGACCTTCGGCTCGGCTTCCTCTGGGTGTTCCCCGTGGTGTGGCTGGCGTCGTACTTCACGATGCCGTGGGTGGTGGGAGGCATCGCCTTCATCGGCCTCTGTCTGGTGGTGTTCTCCGATCGCACCGGCACGCCGGCCGACGTTCTGCTGCGCGTGCTCACCGCGATCATCACGCTGGGCTTCCTCGGGGTGACGGTCCGCATCGGGGCGCAGCGGGCACGCGCCTCCCGGCGGCTCCTCCAGCGTCGCTCCGAGCAGATCAACCGCGCCGCGGAGCGTGCCGAGACCAATCAGCATCGGGTGACGCAGATCATCGATGCGCTCGGGGTGGCCCTCGTCGTGGTGACGGCGGAGGGACGCATCCTGCAGATGAACGACGCCTACCGGGTGCTGTACGGGCGGGATCGCTTCGGAGCCGCACTGCCCACGGCGGCCGTGGAGTACGACGGACGGCGCGGTGCGACCGTGCCGCCGGAACGCACGACCCTCGCCAGAGCGGCCGCGGGCGAGAATCTCCAGGACGAGCGCGTCTGGCTCTTCGACGGCACCGGCAAGTGGCGCGCGCTGGAGGTGACGACGCAGACGGTGGCCAGTGCGAACGCACGCGACCAGATCACGCTCGTCGTCATCGACGACGTCACGATGCTCCTCGAGGCGGCAGAGGAGCGACGTGCACTCACCGCGATCGTCTCCCACGAGCTGCGCAATCCCCTCACCGCGATCGTCGGCCACGTCGACCTGCTGCGCGAGCGCGAGGATCTGCCGGGCCGGGTCCCCGCGCAGCTCGAGGTCATCGCGAATGCGGGAGAACGGATGCAGGAGCTCGTGACGACCATGCTGGACCAGACCGTGCCACCGACCGAGGACCCGTTCGAGCCCGTGGACCTTCGTCAGATCTTCGACGCCGCCGCCGCATCCGCGGCGCCGCTGATCGCAGTGAATCGCCAGATGCTGGAAATCCTCGGCGTGGACACCCTCGTCATCCACGGGGATGCCTTCCGGCTGCGTCAGGTGCTCGACAATCTGCTCAGCAACGCTGTCAAGTACACGCCATCGGGTGGGCGCATCACGGCCCGGCTGCGCGCGATGGGCGCGCAGGCCGAGCTCGTCCTCTCCGACACCGGCATGGGCATCGCCCCGGATGAGTTGCCCCGGCTGTTCGAGCCGTACTTCCGATCCGATGCCGCCATCCGCGGCGGCATCGCGGGCACCGGGCTCGGCATGGGGATCGCCCGCGAGATCGTGGTCGCCCATGAGGGCAGCATCGAGGTCACGAGCGAGGTGGGGCAGGGCACCACCGTCACACTTCGTTTTCCCCGCCGTCGTAAGAAAGAGGTGCAGGCATGACGCCTCTCGTGCCCGTGAACGTCGACATCACCACGAGCATGGTCGCGGTCGTCACCGTCCTGACGGTGCTGGTGCTCGGCCTCGCCACACTCGCCCGCCCTTCGCGGGCGACGGTGATCTGGGGAGCCGCGTTCGGGCTCGGCATGCTCGGTGCGTACCTCTGGCTCGCGGGGCACCAGAACGACTTCCAGCCGCTTCGCAGTGCGGCATCGGCGCTGCTGCTCTGTTTCGAACCGCTGATCTGGATCGGTCTGCGGGTGCACCTCGGACGACGCGCTCCCTGGTGGATCGTGGTGGTGTTCGTGGTCGTCGCTCCCGTGCTGCTCGTCGCGACATCGGACTCGCCCTGGTATCTGTCCGCTTTCAACCTCGTCTTCGTCGGAAGCGGCGTCTTCGCCGGGCTCGTCGCCTACGAGCTGCTGCGCCGGCAGCCGGTCTCGCGCGACATCGTTCTCCCGCTCGCGCTGGCATCCTGCGGCTTCGTGATCGTGTCGGTCGCCAGCGCGATCAGTGCGCTCACGATCGGCACGGCGAGCTCCGCGGAGCAGCTGGACGCCCTGCGCGGCATGAACGCCGTCGGCACCATCGTGGTGTCGACCTGCGCGGCCTTCACGCTCGTGCTGCTCGTGCGGGCGGGGGAGTCCCGACCCGCCGAGACGGATGGGGTCGCGCAGCGCGCCCGTCGGCGGCTCCGGAAGGCGGAGGCGCAGAACGACCACGGCTGGTCGATTCTCGAGGTGCGTCTGGACGACCCCGCCGACCTCCGCGAGGCGATGTCGGGCTCGGAGTTCGCACGCATCGTCGATCGCTTCCACGACGACATCCAGGAGGCGCTCCCGCCGCTGGCCGATGCCGAGCGGATTGCCGACGACCGTGCCGTCGTGGTGATCCGTGCGAGCGATGAAGCGGTCAGGTTCCACGTCCGGGCGGTGCTGAGCCGGATCTCCGACATCGACCACGACCGGGCCGTCGGTGGCGTCCGCGCCTCCGCCAGTATCGGGTGGGCCACGGCCGACACCTGCGGCTACGACTACGACGTGCTGGTGGCCGCTGCAGGACGGGCGGCGGCACGGGCACGCGAGGCCGGCGGCGATCAGTGGAAGCGAGCGGCCGAGGCCGACGTGACGGTCGCCTGAGAGGTTGAGGTCGTCGACGGCGGCCGACGATCCTCCATCCGCATGCGGGTCAGTGCGGGCGGGACTCGCGGCCTCTGGCGAGGGCGGCGACGATCGCGTCCTCGGCAGCGGCTCCGGTCTGCGCGACGGCCGACACGTTCTCGGCGACCACGGCTTCGATGATCTCGGTGCGCTGGATGCGCGTCTCGCGGGGCGCCTTCACGCCGATGCGCACACTGTCGCCCTTGATCTCGAGCAGCGTGATCTCGATGTCGCCGTCGATGCGCACGCTCTCACCGATCCGCCTCGTCAAAACCAGCATTCGATCAGCCTACTGCCGCGGAGACGGCACCGACCGACGGAGCCGGGGCGTCACGGACCACTCCGACCGTCTCGATGGTGAGCGCGGCGGCCGTCGCCTCGGTGTACGAGAGCACGGGGAGGCCGTCGGTCTGCGCCGACACGAGTCGTCGCACGGCCGGACGCAGCGACGGGGCGCACACCAGCACCGGCTCGCCGCCCTCGCGTACTGAGGAGACGGCCTGCTTCACCGACTCCACGACCGACTCCATGCGCTGCGGGTCGAAGACGATCTGTGTGCCCTCGTCGCCGGGACGCAGGTTCTCGAGCATGGCCTGCTCGAGGAGCGAGTTGATCATCACCACGCGCAGGATGCCCGCGTCGGCGAAGCGTGCGGCGATCGCGGGGCCGAGCGCGGCCCGTGCCGCCTCGATCAGGCCCTCGGGGTCGGTCGACGTCCGGGCCCGCAGCGCGAGCGCCTCGTAGATGCGGCTGAGGTCGTTGATCGGCACCCGCTCGGCGAGGAGCCCCTGGAGCACACGCTGGACCTCGGCGAGCGACAGCAGGGCGGGGGTGAGCTCCTCGACCGCGGCCGGGGAGGCCTGCTTGAGGGCGTCGGTGAGCTGACGGACGTCTTCCCGGCTCAGCAGACGCGCAGCGTGGGCGTGGATCACGCTGGAGAGGTGCGTAATGATGACGCTGGCCCGGTCGATCACGGTGGCCCCGGCGAACTCGGCGCTGTGCCGCATCTCCAGGGGGATCCACTTGCCCTCCAGTCCGAACACCGGGTCGAGCGTGGCCGTGCCCGGAAGGGACTCCAGGCCCTGCCCGAGCGCGAGCACGGAGCCGATCGGTGCCGTACCCCTCCCGGTCTCGACCCCGGCGATGCGGATCACGTACGTCGACTGCGCGAGTTCGATGCTGTCGCGGGTGCGCACCGGCGGGGTGATCAGGCCGAGGTCGAGGGCGATCCGGCGGCGGAGCGCCTTCACCCGGGCCAGGAGGTCGTCCGGACCGCCCGTGACCAGATCGACGATGTCGGGGGAGAGCAGGATCTCGAGCGGATGCACGCGCATCTTCTCGATCAGCTCCTCCGGCTGGTCGGTCGGCACGGTCGTCGGCGTCTGGGCGGCGATCGCCTCCTCCCGCTGCTGGTTGGCCTTGATGCGCTGCGCGACGAGCAGCAGGAGGGCGCCGATCGCGACGAACGGGAGCATCGGCATGTGCGGGATCAGCGACATGATGATCGCGGCGCATCCGGCGATGATGAGCGCGTTGCGGGACTGACCGAGCTGCGCCGACGCCGCCGTCCCCATCTCGGCCTCCGCCGTGGAGCGGGTGACGATCATGCCGGTCGAGACCGCCATCAGCAGGGCCGGGATCTGCGTGACGAGCCCATCGCCGATCGTGAGGAGGCTGTAGGTGCTCACGGCCTCGTCGACCGACATGCCGTGCTGCACGAGGCCGATCGCGATGCCGCCGACGATGTTGATGATGATGATGACGAGTCCGGCGATCGCATCGCCCTTCACGAACTTCGATGCACCGTCCATCGCCCCGTAGAAGTCGGCTTCCGCCGCGACCTCCGCACGGCGCTCGCGGGCCTCGGCATCCGTGATGAGACCGGCGTTGAGGTCGGCGTCGATCGCCATCTGCTTGCCGGGCATGGCGTCGAGGGTGAACCGGGCGCCGACCTCGGCCACGCGCTCCGCACCCTTGGTGACGACCACGAACTGGATAACGACGAGGATGAGGAACACCACGGCGCCGATGATGAGGGAGCCGCCGACGGCGATCGCGCCGAACGCCTCGATCACCTGACCCGCATACGCCTCGCCGAGCACCAGCCGTGTCGAGGCGACGTTCAGTCCGAGCCGGAACAGCGTCGCCACCAGCAGCAGCGAGGGGAACACCGAGAAGTCCAGCGGCTTCTTGACGAACATCGACGTGAGCAGGATCACGAGCGCGAACATGATGTTCAGGATGATGAGGATGTCGAGCAGGAACGGCGGAACCGGGACGACGAGCAGCATGATGATGCCGACGACCCCGATGGGCACCATGAGCTTGACGAACAGCTGTCTCATGCGGTCCTCCGGTAGGGAAGGGTGTGGATGCCGCGGGCGGCGCCGCGCCGACGCAGGGCGTCGACGAACACCAGCACGCGCGCGACGGCGTTGTACAGGTCTTCGGGGATCTCCTGGCCGAGCTCGCACGCGGCGTGCAAGGCGCGGGCGAGCGTGATCTCGCGCACGAGCGGCACACCGGCGCGCACGGCCTCGTCGCGGATGCGCTCGGCGATCACACCGCTGCCCTTCGCGACGACCTTGGGGGCGGCGCGACCGGGCTCGTACCGCAGTGCGATCGCGATGTGCGTGGGGTTGACGACGACGACATCCGACCCGGCGACCGCCGCGATCATGCGGTTGCGGCTGGCGGCGAGCTGTCGGGAGCGCCGCTGCTGACGGATCAGCGGATCGCCTTCGGAGTTCTTGCTCTCGTCGCGGATCTCGCGCTTGGTCATGCGGGTGTGCTTGCGGTTGCGGCGCATCACGACGAACATGTCGATCGCGGCGAGGACCAGTCCGACGGCGATTGCGGTCTGCAGCAGGGCGGCCGTGCCCTCGGAAGCCGTGCCGAGCAGGCGCGAGATGGAGTGGGCGCCGCTGGCGGTGAGCACCGGCATCAGGCCCGCGATGACCACCCAGAGCGCGATGCCGATCGCGGCGGTCTTCAGCAGGGCCTTGGCGCCCTCCCACAGTGCCTGCAGGCCGAACACGCGACGGATGCCGCTGACGACGTTGAACTGCTCGAAGCGCCCGGTGAGCGGTTTCAGATGCACGCCGCCCTGGACCACGGCGCCGATGAGCGTGACGATCGCGACGGCGGCGAGCATCACCGCGATGGTCGGGAGCACGGAGGCGAGGCCGCGCTCGAGCGCACCGAGCGCTGCCTCCGGCGTGGGGCTGAACACCAGGGAGGTGACGGTGAGGAGCTGCTCGGTCCCCGCGCCTGCGCCGAGGGCGATCGCCGCAGGCATGGCGATCGCCGCTGCCCCGATGCCGAGCCACGCCGTGAGGTCCTGGCTGCGCGAGAGGCGCCCCTTCTTACGGGCCTCGTTGAGGTGCTTGTCGGTGGCCTTCTCGCTGCGCTCGCCGGTGTCGGTGCCGCTCACTCGTGCACCCCCTGCATCATCTTCAGCGCCTGCCCGGAAAGGGCGTCGACGATGCCGGGGAGCACGGCGTACACGGCACCGGCCAGCAGCAGGGTGAGCAGGATCTTCACCGGGAAGCCCATCGCGAACGCGTTGAGCGCCGGCGCGACCCGGGTGATCAGTCCGAGCCCGACGTCGGCGAGGAACAGCACCAGCACCAGGGGACCTGCGATCTGCACGGCGGCGAGGACCATCTGCGACACCCCGTCGATGAGGAGTTCGGCGGGCCCGGCCACCTCGAAGATGCCGTCGACCGGCACCGCCTCAAAGCTCCGGGCGAGACCGGCGAGGATCAGCTGATACCCGCCCGAGGCGAACAGCAGTGTCAGCGCGGTGATGTGGAAGAGCCGGGTGAACTGGGCGCCGTTCACGAGCGAGTGCGGGTCGAACGCCTGGGCCAGCTGGAACCCGCCGAACACGTCGATCAGGCTGCCGGCGGCCTGGAGCGCCGAGAAGCACAGGAGCACGAGGAAGCCGAGGAGGGCTCCGGTGAGCACCTGCAGCACGAGGGCTCCGAGGAACGGCCCGGTGTCGAGATTCTCGTAGCCGGGAGCGACGGCCGTGCCTACGGCGAGGGAGAGGCCGATGGCGAGCATCGCCTTGACCCGCACGGGGATGGCTCCGTAGGAGAACGGCGGGGCGATCATGATGAACGCGGTGATGCGCACGGCGGCGAGCATGGTCGCCTCGAGCCACGCGAAGTCGATGGGGATGAACACGCGGTCACCCGCTCAGCAGGGTGGGGATGCGGGCGAACATCTCGTTCGTGAAGGCGATCATCTCGGCGATCATCCAGTTGCCGGCGATGAGCAGCGCGATGCCGACGGCGACGATCTTCGGCACGAAAGACAGCGTCACCTCCTGCACCTGGGTGATCGACTGCAGCAGCGAGATCGCGAAGCCCACCACGAGGGCCGTGACGAGGATGGGGGCCGCCAGCTTCGCCGCGATGATCAGGCCCTGGGTGCCGATGTCGATGACCGCTTCCGGGCTCATCCGACACCCCCGTAACTCTCCAGCAGGGCGCGGATGATGAGGCCCCAGCCGTCGACGAGGATGAACAGCAGGATCTTGAAGGGCAGCGAGATCATGACCGGCGGCAGCATCATCATGCCCATCGACATCAGTGCGGCGGCGACGACCAGGTCGATGACCAGGAATGGGACGAAGATGACGAAGCCGATGATGAAGGCGGCGCGCAGCTCCGAGATCATGAACGCCGGGATGAGCGTGTACATCGGCACGCTCGAGGGATCCTCGGGGTTCGGCTGACCCGCCATCCGCGTCATCAGGGCCAGATCCTCTTCGCGCGTGAAGCGCAGCATCCACTCCTGCAGCGGCAGCTGGCCGACGTCGATCGCCTGCGTGAACGTGAGCGTGCCGTCGATGTACGGCTGCACGGCGACCGTGTTGATCTCGGTCAGCACCGGCCACATGATGAACAGCGACAGGAAGAGGGAGAGTCCGGCCAGCACCTGGTTCGGGGGGATCGTGGGCAGCGACAGCGCGTTCCTCGTCATCGCCAGCACGACGAAGATCTTCGTGAACGACGACATCATCAGCAGGAGCGCCGGGGCGACCGAGAGCAGCGTGATGCCCAGCAGGGTCAGGATCGAACCCGAGGGGCCGCCGTCGACGCCGTTGATGTCGATCGTGACGCCCTCGCCCGGATCGTCGGGCGTGACCTCGGCATGGGCCGCGGTGCCGGTGAGCAGCGTGAGAACGGCGACCAGTGCGAAGACCGCGACGAAGATCAGTGCGACCCGTCGCAGCGCGCGGCCGTCGACGACCCCACGGGACGCGCTCATCGTGTGCGCCGGATGGCCTCGGCGGTCTGCCGCCAGGTTTCGGGGGAGAGGATGGAGCCGCGCAGCGGATCGTTGCGGTGACGGACCCGGCGCTGCGGGGCCCGGTCGGCCGGCGATGCCGCGGTGGTCTCGGTCAGTGCGGTCGCGGCGAGGATGCGGTCGAACTCCTCGGCATCGGATGCCGCCTCTGACGTCGCCGCCGACCACACCGGGTGGGTGTCTGCATCAGGCTGCGCCGCGGCCTTGACCGGCAGCTTGTCGACGACGCTCACTCCGTGCTCGGTGACGCCGAGGACGTAACGGGCGTCTTCGGTCTGGACCACGACCACCTGCGCCTTCGGACCCACACCCTGCCGCCCGAGCACCGTGATGACCTCGCCGTCGCGCCGACGGGCCTGCGTGCGCGCGACGCGGCGCTGCAGGAACCACAGCACCCCGAGCACGGCGGCGAGCGAGAGCACGACCCGCAGGCCGAGCAGGAGGTCGTCCAGGGTCAGGCCTCGACGTTCTCGAGGATGCGGGTGATCCGCACCGCGTAGTCCTGATCGACCACGACCACCTCGCCGTGCGCGATGATGCGGCCGTTGAGCTTGATGTCGGCCGGGGCGCCGGCGGAGCGGTCGAGCTCGACGATGCGGCCGGGTTCGAGGTCGAGCACATCGCGCACCGACATGCGGGTGCGGCCGATCTCGACCGTGAGCTCCATCTCGACGCCGGCGATGCGGTGCAGACGCCGGGTCGAGCTCGATGCCGCTGCCGGGGTGCGCGTGACGACGACGGCGAGGCGGCCGATCGTGCGATCCGCGTCGTCCTGCAGGTCGAAGAGCTGCGCGGTGGGGTTCGAGAAGAGCGGAGAGGCATCGCCGATCACGGCATCGCCGAGCGCGCCGGCTCCGAGCGCAGTCGTCGAGGCTTCCAGCGCGTCGCGCAGCCGGTCGGCGAGGGACGCTCCCGCGAGGCCGTCGACCAGGGTCTCGGCGTCGAAGAGCTGCACGGCGAGCTGCGCGCTGGCCTCGCCGACGAACTGCACGATCACGGCATCGCCGGTGTCTCCGGAGACCTGCGAGGCGCGGGCCGTGACGGGAGCGGCGGTCGGCAACGACGCGGCGAAGGCGGCGGCGACGGCCGACTCGTAGGTGGTGGTGCTGGTCACGCGGGCTCCTCGGCGAAGGCGGGATCGGGGACGGTGGTGGCGACGACGCACGCGAGACGGGCGCCGGCGCTGCCCACGGCGGCGGTGGCGACCGTCTGATCGCCCACGGCGAGCAGCATCGGGCGGTCGGCGGAATGCGGGAAGGAGACGATGTCGCCGACGGCGAGGTCGAGCACCTCGCGGGGGAGCACGGCGCGCGGTGCCAGCCGCAGGGAGAGCTCGATGGGGGAGACCTCGACCTGGCGTCGGATCAGGCCGGGCGCTGCGGCGCGGTCGGCATCCGAGGTGCGCACGGTGAAGCCGGCGAGCACCGACGCCGGCAGCATGACGCTCACCGGCACCGCCCGACCCGAGAGGCGCATCGAGAAGCGGGCGACGATGACCGGTTCTCCCGATGCCGCGACCTGGGCGAACTGCGAGCTGTACTGGATGCCGCTCACGGTGACACCGGCGGGGAGCAGCCCGTCCAGCGAGCCGGTCAGGTGGTCGAGCGCGTCGACGATGAGCGAGCGGATCAGCGCCTGCTCGATCGGGGTGAACGTGCGGTCCTCCGAGGTCGCGGACGCTCGTCCTCCCACCATCTGCACGATCCACGTGGTGGCGGCGGAGGTCGGCAGCTGCACGATGAGTCGCTCGTCGGAGTCGGGCAGCGCGCACACGATCAGGGTCGTCGTGGTCGGCAGTGAGGCGGCGTACTCGCCGTAGGTCAGCATCCCGACATGCTCGACGGCGATGGTGGCACGCACGTGGATCTTGGCCGAGAGCTGCGCCGACCACTGCCGGGAGAACGTCTCGAAGGCCAGCTCGAGGGCGCGGGTGTGCTCGCGCGAGAGGGTCGCCGAACGGCCGAAGTCGTACACCTCGACTTCGGCGGTCTTCGTCGCCGTCGCTGTGCGCACGTCGGAGCGCACGCTGTCCTCGATCACCACGAACCCGACTATCGGGTGGTGATCGACGTGCGTTAGGCGGGAACAGTCAGGAGGCCGGCTGCGCAGCCTGTGCTTCGGGGATGAGTGCTCGCACCTCCTCCTTCGCATCGGAGAGGACGACGATGTCGACGCGCCGGTTCTGTGCCAGCGCCGCGGGGGAAGAACCGGCCGCGACAGGTCGGGTGTCGCCGAACCCGACCGACTTCAGATGCGCCGGCGGGAGCCCGGACGCCTCGACGAGGTGCCGCAGCACCTGGGTGGATCGACCGGCCGAGAGCTCCCAGTTCGTGGGGAACGGGGCGACCGATCCGCGGACGTCGGCGTGGCCTTCGACCGAGATCTCGTTCGGGGCGGTCACGAGGACGGAGCCGAGCGCATCGAGGACCAGCACGGCTTTCGAGCTGAGGGTGGTGCTGTTCGTGGTGAAGAACGTCTCGGCACTGACGAGTCCGATCGTGAGGCCGCGCTCGTCGATCGTGAAGGTGACGTCGGCCTCGAGGCCGTTGTCGGCGAGCACCGTGCGCAGCCGCTCGCGGAGCGCGGAGAGCTCGTCGAACTCGGTCTGCGCCGCGGCCAGCTCGATGTCGGCGAAGTCCTCGCCCTTCTCGTCGACCAGCTCCGGCGGCACCACGACGCCCGTGACGGCATCCACGTCTTCCGAGGGCTCCTGGCCGAAGCCGGTCGCGAGTGACGCGCTGAGAGCCTCGAACTTCTCCTGGTCGACGGTCGACATCGCGAACAGCACGATGAACATGCACATCAGCACGGTCACCATGTCCATGTAGGACGCCATCCACCGCTCGTCCGGACCGCTGTGCTCCTCCTGGGGCACGCGGCGACGGGCCCGGACGCTCACGACGCGGGCTCCGTCTCCGTCTCCTCCGCGGCGCGAGTGCGGGTGCGACGGCCCGAGCGGGCGGAGGGGCGCTCGGACACGAGGGCGCGCAGGCGCTCTCCGACGAACTGCGGCGGGGCGCCGGCCTGGATCGCGAGCATGCCCTCCATGAGCACGGTCATGCGTTCGAGCTCGAGCTCGCCGAGACGCTGGAGGCGTCCGCCGATGGGCAGCCAGATGAAGTTGGCCGACAGGAGACCCCACAGCGTCGCCACGAAGGCCGTCGCGATCATGGGACCGAGGGTGTCCGGCTTGTCGAGCTTCTCCAGCACATGCGTGAGGGAGACGACCGTGCCGATGATGCCGACGGTCGGGGCGAAGCCGCCGAGGGTCATGTAGAAGCGTGAGGCGGTGCGGTTACGGGCAGCGGTCGAGGTGAGCTCATCCTCCAGCAGGGTTCGCAGGTCTTCGGCGTCCGTGCCGTCGGCGATGCTCTGCAGTGCCTGGCGCAGGAACGGGTCCTTCTCGTCCTCCAGCCCCTGCTCGAGGGCGAGGAGCCCTTCGGCGCGCGCCTTCTCGGCGTAGCCGACCACCGTGTCGATCATGCTCGACGCGGTGCGGCGCTCGCCGCGGAAGGCGCGGGGAAGCGACTTGACCGCATGCAGCGCATCGCGCACGGTGCCGCTCGCGATGCCGACGGCGATCGTGGCTCCGAAGACCAGCACCATCGGGGCGGGGATCAGCAGCGAGCCGATGGTCGCGCCTTCGAGGTTGATCATGGCGATCAGGGCGCCGAACGCGAGGACCAGCCCGAGGATGAGGGACGGATCCATCAGCGGTCCGTCTCGGGGTCGGTGGGAGCTGCGGGGGCGTCGTCGGCCGCCGTGATCATCGCGGCGGCCGCGGCGAGCACTCCGGCGCGGAAGCGGGTGATCTGCGCGATCACGTCGTCCATCGTCTCGGTGACGACGAACGTCGCACCGTCGACCATGATGAGCGTCGTGTCGGGCGTTGCCTGGACACGTTCGATCAGGTCGGGATTCACCGCGAACCGGGAACGGTTCAGGCGCGTGAGGACGATCATGGGCTCCATCCTGGAAAGATCTGTCCGCGTTCCGGGGAGCGCGGACCCGACGGCCCGTCCTGGGCTGTCGGAGGTGACTGTCGGCCGGTGAGCGTCCGGCGTTAGCGGGTGGCCATGATCTGCGCAGGATACTTCCCATTAGCTCTAAAGTGCAGTAAACTTCCCATAAGACCTAAAGGGAAGTATTCTGCTCACGGAGGTGCGAGATGCAGTTGCAATCAGCCAAGGCGTTCGCCGGGTTCGTCCGTGCGAACAGATTGAGCGCGCACATGACCCAACAGGAACTCGCCCAGGCGGCGCGCAAGAGCAGACGCTGGGTGCACGACCTGGAATCGGGCAAGGTCGTCCCCTCCCTGAGCGCCGCGATCGAGGTCGCCGCCGTTCTCGGATTCAGCGTCACGCTCGAACAGAGCGCGCGCTCCGACATGCTCGACCGTCTCTTCGAGGATCTGTGATGAGCGTGCTCGATCTCTGGCTCGACGGACGGTTCGCCGGGAAGCTGATGCGCGGAGAACGCGATCAGGTGGAGTTCCTCTACGACGACGACTACCGCGAGGAGTCCCGTTCGACGCCCCTGTCCGTGAGTATGCCGAAGAGCGAAGCGGGGCACGGTCCCGACCGGGTCATGCCCTGGCTCTCGAACCTGCTGCCCGACTCCGACGAGGTGAGGGCGCGCTGGGCGGCGAAGTTCGACGAACGGCGCAACGACCCCTTCTCCCTGCTCCGCCACACGGGGGAGGATGCCCCGGGCTCGGTGCAGGTCGTGCCCGAGGGGGTCATCCCGAGCTCCACGGGAGCCATCTCCCGGTTGACGGAGTGGGATATCGCGCGCCGCGTCCGGGCCATCCTCGCCGATCCGGACCACTGGGTCGACGACAGCGACGACGACGAGAGCAGGTTCTCGTTGGGCGGCAACCAGGGCAAGTTCGCTCTCGCCCGCATCGACGGGGAGTGGTTCGAGCCCAATGGTCGTGCCGCCAGCACGCACATCGTTAAGCCCGGCATGGTGCTCGCCTCGGGGCAGACCGACAACGACGTCCAGGCGGTGGAGTTCGTCACGATGCGCGCCGCACGGGCGATGGGTGTTCGTGCGGCCACCGTCGACATCATGGACTTCGACGGTCTCCCCACCTTCGTCACGACCCGCTACGACCGCAGCGTGGCGGGGAACGGCGAGGTCACGAGAGTCCACCAGGAGGACTTCTGCCAGGCGCTCAGCGTCCTGCCGGCGCGGAAGTACGAAGAGGACGGCGGCCCCACCATGTCGGACATGGTGGAGCTGGTCGGCAGCGCGTCTTCGCCGTCGTACCGCGGTGGAGACCTGCGGAGTCTCACCGAGCTCTTCGCTTTCAACCTGCTGACCGCGGGAGTGGACGCACACGCGAAGAACCACAGTTTGCTGCATGTCGGCGGGGTCGCCAGGCTGGCACCGGCGTACGACCTGATCTCCGCTCACGGCATCTGGGACGACGACCGCATCACATACCGCTCGAGTGCCGCGGTCAAGTACGGGAAGGAGCGCCCGTACAGCAAGATCACCGGCCGCAATCTCGCGCGCACCGCTGACGTGCTCGGCGTGCCGCGGCGGGAGTTCGCCGCGCTGCTGAACCGCATGTCGCAGAAACTCGGCGGGGCATTCGAGGAGGCTGTCCAAGCGCTGCCCGGCGGACTCGCGACGGCGCGTGTGCGTGCGATGCCCGCGCGCATCGAGCGCTTCGCAGCAGAGTTCGTCGAGAGGATCGCGGCCGAGGACCTGAGCGTGCGCAACATCCCCACCTTCACCGGGCCGACGAACGCGGAAGAGCAGGCCCGGACCGCGGTGTGGGAACCGGGCGAGTGGCGCTCCGGTCGGTGGATCACCGGACGGTACCGCACTCGGATCTCCCGCTGACGGGTCAGCAGCGCCTCCAGGAGACGACCGCTGTGACACGTCGAAGGCGCCCCGACTTCGGCCAGGGCGCCTTCGCTCAGCGCTTGAGGTTCGTGAGCTCCTGCAGCACTTCGTCGCTCGTGGTGATGATGCGGGCGTTCGCCTGGAAGCCGCGCTGCGCGACGATCAGGTTGGTGAACTCCTGCGAGAGGTCGACGTTCGACATCTCGAGGGCGCCGCTGATGATGCCGCCCAGGCCGTCGGTTCCGGCTTCGCCGAGCGTCGGCTGGCCGGAGTTGCCGCTGGGACGGAACTGCGAGGATCCGGTCTTCTCGAGGCCGCCCGGGTTCACGAAGCCGGCCAGTGCGATGCGCGCGAGAACTTCGGTGTCGCCGTTGCTGAACGTGCCCACGAGGCTGCCGTCGTTGGTCAGGGCGTAGGAGCTCAGGGTGCCGGCCGGCTTGCCGTTCTGCTCCTTGATGGCGATGTCGCTGACGTCGGCGAAGCCGGTGACCGCCGAGAGGTCGACCGTGATGCCGCCGGACACGATCGACGAGGCGCCGGCCTGCTTGCCGTCGGTGAAGGCCAGCGGGGTGCGCGCGCCGGCAGCGTCGGTGACGTCCCAGCCGGCGGTCGTGCGGGTGAAGGTGAGACGCATCGAGGTCTCCGTGCCCTGCGCGTCGTAGGTCTTGATGTCGCGCACGAGCGTGTCGCCGACGGCCGCGCCCGAAGGCAGGTTGCCGGTCACCCGGGCGGTGGTCGTCGCGGCGGCCGGGCTCAGAGCGCCAACGGGGAGCGTGATGTCGCCGATGCCCTGACCGGGGACGATGGCTCCACCGCGCGCGGTCCAGCCCTGCACGAGCGCACCGTCGGCCGAGACCAGCTTGCCGCTCGCATCGAACGAGAAGCCGCCGTTGCGGGTGTACAGCGTCTCGCCGCCGGAGCGCACCACGAAGAAGCCGTCGCCGGCGATCATGAGGTCGGTGGGGACGCCGGTGGGCTGCGGTGCCCCCGACGCGAAGTTGGTGCTGATGCCGGCGACCTGCACACCGAGACCGACCTGGGCGGGGTTCTGACCGCCGAGGTTCGTCTGCGGCATCATCGAGTTGCGCAGCAGCTGCGACAGCGAATCCTGGAACTGCACGGCCGAGGCCTTGAAGCCGGTCGTGTTGACGTTGGCGATGTTGTTGCCCGTGACGTCGAGCATGGTCTGGTGCGAGCGCAGGCCCGAGATTCCGGCGAAGAGGGAGCGGAGCATGGTGGTGCCTTTCTGGGTGCGGGGCTGATCAGGGTTTGGGGACGAGGGAGACGCCGGAGACGGCGTCGAGGGGGATGGATGCTTCGCCGATGGTCACGAGCGGCACGGCGCCCGCATACGAGACCGAGGTGACGATGCCCTTCTGCGTGACACCGTCGGCATCGACGTACTGGGCTTCGTGGCCGATGAGCGCGGCGGCGGTCTGACGCATGCTGAGCGCGAAGCTCTCGGTCGAGGTGGCCGACAGCGCGGTCAGCTGCTCCATGGACGCGAGCTGCGTGGTCTGCGAGATCATCTCGTTCGTGTTCATGGGAGAGCTGGGGTCCTGGTTGGTCAGCTGCGTCACGAGCAGCTTCAGGAACACCTCCGAGTCGAGCGTCTTCTTGCGTTCGACCGGAGGCGTGGTGCTTCCTGTCTGCACGCCGGTGGGCGGGATGGTGCCGGTGATGGGGTCGACCGTGGTCATGGGGTTCCTCTCGCATCAGGCGAAGACATCGATGCCGCCGAGCGGCGAGTCGAGGGGGCCGGATGGTGCGCCGTCCGGTGCGGTGGGGACGACGACCGGGTTCGGCCGCGCGCCGGCATACCGGTCGGCGGGGGCGTCGCCGCGGGCCTGGCCGCCGCCCGCGCTCGCCGCATTGCCGTTCGTCGCGTTGCCGTTCGCGGAGCCGCCGCCGTTCGGCGAGTTCTGTGGATTCGACGTGCCCGGGCCGTCGTCCGAGGTCGACAGCATCAGCGAGGCGTGCGGAGCCGCTGCGGCGAGATCCCGCCGCAGGTCGGCGAGCACGGCCCGCAGCGCCTCGCGCCCGAGGTCGTTCGGGGCGTGCAGCTCGATGTGAATGGCCCCGCCGGAGATGTGCGCGCGCACGGTCACCGGGCCGAGGTTCTCCGGCGACACGGTCAGCGTGAGGCTGTGATCGCCGTCTGCGGCCTGGGCGAGGGAGACGACGGGCGCTGCGATCTGGGGGAGCAGTACCGGCCGGGCGATCGCGGCTGCCGCGGCAGGCCTGGCCGGGGCGATCGGGGGCGGTGAGGCGGATGCCGGTGTCGTGACGGCGGCCGTCGAGCCGGTGGCATCCGCGGTCGCGGGTGCCGATGCGGCGGGGGCAGTGGCGACCGGAGTCGAGCCTGCAGAGGACGGCGCGGCGTCGGATGCCCTATCGACGGCGGATGCTGTCCCCGCCAGGAGCGCCGCGTCGGCGTCCGACCCCGGTGCCGGTTGCGTCGAGGCAGCCGCAGCCGCGGCGACGGCACCGTGCGGCCCAGCGGCGACGGGCACAAGGCGGAGAGTCACATCGGCCGGAGCATCCGCCGCCGTGCTGTTCGCACCGGATGCGCCGGCGATACCGTCGCTGCCGACAGGAGCCGATGCCGCACCGCCGGCGGCGGGCCCGGTCGAGGCGCGCGGCGACGATGCGCCGGTCGCGGCGGGCGGCACGGAGGAGGCGGCCAGGGCTGCCGCCGATGCGGTGGTGCGTGCCGGATCGACCGATGCGGCGACAGCGCCGGACGTCGCGATCGGGGTGGGATCGGCGGCTTCCGCAGGGGCATCCGCCGCTCCGGTGTCCTTCGCGGCATCCACCGGTGGCGGGTTCCCGTCGAGGTCGGGGGCCGCTCCCGTGGTGCTTCCGTCGCCGGGAGCCGCCGTCCCCGACCCACTCGGGATCGTGAGGGGTGGGAGAGGCGATGCGGCCACCGGAACAACCGGGTCAGCGGATTCGGCGGTCGCATCCGTCGTCTCGGTTCCCGTCGAGGAACCCGACGACACTCCCTCGGTGGGGACGCCGTCGGCAGGCGCGTCTTCGGCGAGCTGAGCCCGCACCGCATCCTGGATCACGTCGGCGAAGGCCGAGGCACCCGGAGTGACGCCGCGCGAAGGCGACGCACCGCTCGGCCGCGACGCGCGAGGGTCGAGCATGTCGACGATGCCGAGCGCGGTCACGACTGCCCCTCCGTGTCGGTGCGCGATCCGATCTCGTCGAGCTCCGCCTGTTCGGCGTGCAGCTCGGCCGCCCGCACCCGCACGGCGTGCGCCTGGGCGAGACGGTCGAGTCCGCGCATCGCTCGTCGTGCCTCCGAGTGCTCCGCGCGGGCCTGGTCGACGGTCTGCTCCTGCAGTTCCGCCAGCATCGTCAGGTCGGAGAGCAGCGTCCGCCCGGCCACACGGGCGGCCGCGAGCGCGGCCAGCGAGCGGACGTCCACGGCTTCACTCCCGGCACCGGAGAGATGAGCGCGCAGGGACCGATCGCGGGCCTCGGTGTGCCGGGCGTCGAGCACCGCGCGGGAGAGCCGCTGCGCCGCCGCGCGCTCCTGGATCTCGCGCACACGCAGCAGGCCCGCCAGGGAGAACGACCGTGTCATGAGACTCCTCCGAAACCGGAGACGAGCTCGTCGAGTCGACGCCACGATTCGTCGATCGCGCTCGTCTCGTCGAGCGACTGGGTGAGGAAGGCGGAGATCGCCCGTTCGTGGGCGATCGCGGCGTCGATGCGGGCGTCGGCACCCGGCTGGTACGCGCCGATGTCGATCAGGTCGTTGGCCCGGCGACGCGCGGCGAGCACCGCACGTAGCGTCGCCGCGTGCGCCCGCTGCCCGGGGGCGGTGATCTTCCCCACCACGCGGGAGACGGAGCCGAGCACGTCGATCGCCGGGTGGTGGCCTGAGAGCGCGAGCGCGCGATCGAGCACGACGTGGCCGTCGAGGATCGAGCGCACGGTGTCGGCGATCGGCTCGTTGTGGTCGTCGCCGTCGACGAGCACCGTGTAGATGCCGGTGATCGAGCCGCGCCGATCGGTGCCGGCCCGTTCGAGCAGGCCGGCGAGGAGCGAGAACGTCGACGGCGGGTAACCGCGGGTCGCCGGGGGCTCTCCCGCGGAGAGGCCGATCTCGCGCTGCGCCATCGCCACGCGGGTCAGCGAGTCCATCATGAGGATGGCGTGCGCGCCCTCGTCGCGGAAGGCCTCGGCGATCCGGGTGGCGGTGTACGCGGCCCGGATGCGCGCCATGGCCGGCTGGTCGGAGGTCGAGACGACGACCACCGAACGGGCGAGTCCCTCCGGCCCGAGGTCGTCTTCGATGAACTCGCGCACCTCGCGGCCGCGCTCGCCGACGAGGGCGATCACCGTCACCTCGGCCTCGGTGCCGCGCGCGATCATCGACAGCAGCGACGACTTGCCCACTCCCGAGCCGGCGAAGAGCCCCACGCGCTGCCCGCGACCCACGCTGACGAGCGTGTCGAGCGCTCGCACCCCGAGCGGAAGAGGGGAGTCGATCCGGTCGCGCCCCATGATCGAGGGCGGAGCGTGGTCGAGGCTCACCGAGATCGCGCCGGTCAACGGGCCTTTGCCGTCGATCGGCCGACCGAGTCCGTCCAGGACCCGTCCGAGCAGCGCGTTTCCGGTCGGCACACGGAGCGGGCCACCGCGACCCCGCACGGGCGCCCCGACGGTGAGCCCGGCGACGGCGCCGAGGGGCATGCACCGCAGACCGCCCTCGCCGATCGCGACGACTTCGGCATCGACCCCGTCGAGCGTCACGACATCGCCGACGGCGCCTTCGAGCCCTCGCACCTGCACGCTCAGACCGCGCACCTGGGAGACGACGCCGATGCGCTCGGGGCGAACCGCCTCGCGGACGGCGGTCCAGGCCATCACGACCCGGCCTCGACCAGTGCGCGGCGGGCGCGCTCGAGGGCGCTGCCGATCCGGGCGTCGATGTGTCCGTGCGCCAGGGTCGCGACGGCATCGCCGCGCTCGAGCGTGTCGTCGGCGACGAGGGCGAACGCGGCCAGGTCCGACTCCGCGGTCTGCAGCGTCTGCAGGTCGTCGGGGTGCAGGCGTACCTCGCGGATATCGGCGGGATCGGTGACCGCGAGTGCTCGCCGGGCGGCCGCCGCCGCCGAAGAACCGGCGTCCGAGAGTTCGGCCGCCAGAATCAGCTCCGCCAGCTCGATCGCGCAGCGCAGCACCTCATCGCCCGCGGCGCCGGTGAGTTCGCGCTCCCGCTCACTCAGTGACCGGGCTGCGGCCTGCAGCGCCGAGACCGCGGTCTCCATCTCGCGCGCTGCTGTCGCGTCGCGGGCTGCCTGCTCCGCGGCCGCGACCCGTTGTGCCGACTCGGCCCCGGCGAGCCCGGCACGGAAGCCCTCGGCGTGTCCTTCGGCGTAGCCGCGCATCCGGGCGCGCGCATGCTCCGCGCCGTCCGCGCGTCCGTCGAGACGCGGGAACAGCACCGGAGAGAACGCGTCAGTAGACATACTCGTCCTCGTCGGTGCGCTGCACCGTGATGTCGCCCGCCGCCTCGAGGGCACGGATGGTGCGGACGATCTCGGCGCGGGCCTCCTCGACCTGCGAGACGCGCACCGGGCCGAGGGTCCGTGCCTCCTCGTCGAGGTTCTCCCGGTTGCGTTCGGAGACGTTGCGGCGGATGAGGTCGGCGATCCCCTGATTGGCACCCTTCAGCGCGAGGGCGAGCGAGCGGATGTCCATGCCGCGCAGCACCCGCTGGGTGTCGCGGTCGTCGAGCTTGACGACGTCGGCGAAGGTGAACATGCGCGACCGGATGTCTTCCGCGAGGGCACTGTCGCGGTCCTCGATGCTCGCGAGCAGCGCCTTCTCGACGGTCGCTCCGGAGCGGGCGATGATCTCGACGAGCGGTTCGACGCCGCCGAGGGTCTCCGGGGCGTCGCGGCTCGCGAAGCTCCCGGTGCGGGTCTTCAACGCGTCGGCCACGATCGCGATCGCCTCCTGCGACGCGGTGCCCATGGTCGCGATCGCGTGGGCGACATCGGTGCGGGTCGGGTCGGGGAGCGCTGCCAGCACGGCCGCCGCGCGGTCGGTGGGCAGGTGCGCGAGCACGAGGGCGACGGTCTGCGGAAGCTCGCCGTCGAGCAGGGTCGCCAGCTGCGCCGGGTCGGCGGAGCCGAGGAACTCGAACGACGAATTCATCGACGTCGAACCCACCCGGCCGAGCACGGCCGCGGCACGTTCCGCGCCGAACGATGCCTCCAGCAGACCGGCCGCGAGGTCACGACCACCGCGGGCGGGCGGCAGGTGTCCGGTCGCGATCCGGTGGAACTGTCCGAGCGCCTGGGCGGTGGTGGCGGCGTCCAGGTCCTGCAGCTCGATGATCTCGGCGGCGACGGCCTCGGCCTCCGACTCCGAGAGGTGCTTCATCACCTCGATCGCCTGCGCGCGGTCGAGGTTCATCAGCACGACGGCCGCCGTCTGCCGGTCGGTCAACCCGCTCATACGTTCTGCCTGTCGTCGATGAGGGTCCGCAGCAGCTCGGCTGTGCGCTTCGGGTCCTGTCGCGTCAGGGAGTCGATCTCGGCCCGGCGGCGCTCGAGGCTCACCTGCGCAGGCTCGGGGTCGGGCTCCGGCTCGGGATCGGGTGTCGTCTCGAGGAAGGCCAGCGGGGTCGTGGCCGCCTGGTCGATGGCGACGGTGGCCGCACCGGGGCCGAGGGCCGCCGACAGCGGAGCCGGCCGGTCGCCGAACAACTGGTCGAACTCGGTCGCCGAGTTGGCGCGACGCCGCATCCGCACGAGGGCGGCGATGACCGCGAGCAGCAGGGGCAGTGCGATCGCTGCGGCGATGATCGCGGTGTTCAGCAGGACCGACTGACGTTCCGCGGCCTCGGCGTCCTTGGCGGCCTGGAGGGCGGCCTGCGCGGCTTCGGCATCCGTCTGGCTGAACGACACGAGCTCGACCGCGATCGAGTCGCCGCGTGCGGTGTCGATCCCCGCGGCGGTCTCGACCAGTTCGGTCAGCTGCGCGGTGCTCAGGTCGCCACCGGCACCCGCGTCGACCGCGACCGAGACCGACTGGCGCAGCACGTTGCCGGCGGGGGTCGAGGTGCTCTGGGTGCTCTTGTTGACGGCGTTGGTCTTCGACGTCTCCGTGGATTCGGAGGTGCCGTCCGCGCCCGCAGACGGCACCGCGATGTTGTCGGGTCCGAGCACGCCGGCGTTCGAGCTCGAGCCGTTCTGCGTGTCCGTTCGAGACTGCTCGGTCAGCGGAGGCGCGCCCTCCGCCGGGGTGTAGGTCTCTTCGACGCGCTCGTTGACCGAGCGGTCGATCTCGGCGACCACCGTCACGGTCGCATTGCCGGGGCCGACGACGGTGTCGAGCATCTGCTGCACGCTCGCGGTCACCCGTGCCTCGTAGTCGCCGGCCTGCTGGTCGACGCCGCCGATCGCCCCGACGCCGGCGGCCGAGAGGGTCTGGCCGCTCTGGTCCACGACGGCGACGTTCTCGGGCTTCATGCCGCTGACGGCGGCGGAGGTCAGGTGCACGATCGCCTCGACCTGCTTCGAGGTGAGCGACGAGCTGCCCGACGTCTCCACGAACACCGATGCGGTGGCGTCGACGGTCTCCGAGACGAAGACGCTCTCCTCCGGGATCGCGAGCTGCACCGAGGCCGCGGTCACGCCCTCGATCGACGAGATGGTCGCGGCGAGCTCGCCCTCGATGGCGCGCTTGTAGGTCACGGACTGCTGGAACTCCGAAGTGGTCACGCCCATGTCGTCGAGCAGCGAGTACCCGCCGGAACTCGCACCGGGGAGACCTGCGGAGGCGGCGGCGAGCCGCTGGTCGTAGACGTCCTTCTCCGGCACGAGCACGGTGGCTCCGCCGTCGGCGAGTTCGTAGGGGACGGACGACGAACGCAGCTGCTCGACGACGGCATTCGCATCGGAGGCGCTCATCCCCGAGAACAGCGGGGTGTAGGTCGGGCGGGTCAGCCAGCTGGAGAGCGCGACGATCCCGAGCGCGAGCACGGCGACGCCGATGATCGCGATGGTGCGCTGCGCGAGCGTGAAGCCCGCGATCACGCGTCCGATCCGCTGGAAGACGTTGGTGACAGCCTGCGGCATCAGGCTTGCATCCGCATGATCTCGTTGAACGCGTCGACGCCCTTGTTGCGCACGGCGGCGACGAGTTCCAGGGTGACCGATGCGCGCGAGGAGGCGATCATGGCCGAGTGGATGTCGTCGAGGTCACCCGTGACGGCGGCGACCTTGAGCGCGTCGGACTCTGATTGCAGGGAGCGCAGCTCGTCGATCGCACCGGTGACGCTGTTCGCGAAGGCGGTGTCGTCCGCCGCCTTCGCCGGAGCGGTGGGCGGGGCGAGGGTGAACGCCGAGGAGATGCCCTCGACGCCGGAGAGGGGATCCATCAGCTGCGTCCGATCTGGAGGGCGGATTCGTAGGCGTTGCGGGCACGGTCGACGATCGCGGCACTGGCCTGGTAGCCGCGCTGCGCGAGGATGAGCTGGCTCATCTGGTCGCCGAGGTCGATGTCGGGGTAGCGGACGTAGCCGTCGGCGTCGGCGAGCGGGTGGTCGGGCTGGTGCACGAGCCGCCCCTCGGCGCTGCCCTGCACGGCGCCGGCGACATACACACCGGGCGACTGGTCGCTGGTCTGGGCCGTGATGTACCGCGCACGGAAGGCGGCGCCGTCGGTCGCCGTCACGGTGTTGATGTTCGCGATGTTGTCGCTGATGGCGTCGAGCCACTTGCGGTGCACGGTCAGGCCGGTGCTCGCGATGCCGATCGCGTCGAAGGTCATGAGGTCCTCATCGCCGCGCGCATCGACGCGAACGAGCCGTTCACGGCCTGCGTGGCGAACTGGTAGCGCAGCATCGTGTCGACGCTGGACAGGGTCTCGGTGTCGAGGTTGACGTTGTTGCCGTTCAGGCGCGTCGGCTCGAGCGAGGTGCCGACCGTCGAGCCGACCCGTCCGTCACCCGCCTGCACCGAGTCCGCGAGCGCCTCTTCGAAGCGCACCCGCTTGGCGTGATAGTCGGGGGTGTTGATGTTGGCGATGTTGTCGGCGATCGCCCGCTGGCGCAGCGCGAGGCCGTCGAGCGCGCTCGTCAGCGCGTTGATGGTCACAGAATCGAACACGACCGCTCCCCGTGTGTGGTGGTGTGGCCGATCCATGGCCGAGACTTGCGAGCCATCCGTGCTCTCCCTGTTCTATCGGCAGGGTCGCGCACGACGTTAGGGAGCGGTCTCAGCCGTCGACGTCGAGGAATGCGGGCGCATCGGGACGCCGCGTTCCGGGGATCCGGTCCACGGCGCCGAGGTGCTGTCGGAGGTCGTCGAGATCGGTGCGGGCGCGCTCCATCGCGAGGCGCTGACGCTCGACCACCCGGCGGGCGCGATCGGCGAGATGCACGGGCAGGGGAGTGGAGGGCGGCGTCCACGGTTCGATGACGGCCGTGTCGGCGGTTCCGGGGGCGGCCGCGAGGATCCGGTCGGCGTCGAGCTCGAGTCGATCCAGGAGCGCGGTCCACTCGTCGGGGTTCCCCCGGTCGGACTCGTCGCCGGGGCTCAAGAGCGCGTCTCCGCGACGGTCCTGGCGGCTTCGTGCCACGCGTCCCGCAGCGGGGCGACGATCCCGTGGCACGCGCGGGTGCGCTCGGGATCGCGGCCGATGTTGGCGCCGATCAGGGTCTGCGACAGGAAGACGTACACCGAGCGAAGGCCCGCGCTGCCGTTCCAGTCGTCGGTCAACGACGAGGTCAGCTCCGACACGATGGCCTGCGCGTGCTGCAGCTGGGCGTTCGCCTCGGTCCAGTCCTCGGCCCGCTGGGCGGCCTCGCCGCGCTCGATGTCGAGCAGCAGCCGGTCGTACAGCAGCGTCACGAGACGCTCGGGTGGTGCCGAGAGGACGGCATCGTCACGGTAGCGCTGCTGCGCACGCAGGGCGGCGTTCATGCTCACTTCCCCGAGCTCGAGGTCGGCAGGGCGGCGATCTGCGACGACAGGTAGGTGGACTGCGACTGCAGCTGCGACAGCATGACCTCGAGGCGGGCGTAGGTGCGCTCGAGCGTCGCTTTCCGCTGGGCGAGGCGCACGTCCCAGCGCTCCATCTGCTCGCCGAGGCTCTTGACCTCGCTCTCCTGGCCGGTGATGCGGGAGGTGAGCAGGCCGTCGTACTTGTCGGAGTAGACCTTCGCCGTGTCCTGCACGCGCGAGGCGACGTCGGAGAACAGGCCGGCGACCGCATCCGGGTCTTTCGCGAGGGCTTCGGCGAACTTCTCCTCGTCGAAGCTGAGCACGCCGTACATGTCGGTCTCGATGCCGATCGATGAGGGGGAGACGCCGTCGACCGGATGCTGGATGGCGTCGGCGATCGCCGTCCGCAGCGAGCGGACGGTGCTGTCGCCCGTGAAGACGCCCAGGGTGGTCTTGTCGCCCGGGTTCGCGGCGACGGTGGCCTTCGACCCGTTGTCGATGCGCGTCAGGATGTCTTTGACCGCGGCGATGAATTCGGCGGAGGCCTTCGTCCGGGCCTCGGTGTCGACGGTCACGCCGATCATGACGGCGTCGGCGGATGCCGCGGACACCGTCACGTCGACACCGTCGAACAGATCGGTGAAGGTGTTGCTCGACGAGGTCAGCACCTGTTCGGCGCTGGTGCCCGCCCACAGCCGCAACTGTGCGTCGGCGCCCACCGCGATCACGGCGGCCCCTGCTTCGGTGGCGATGTCGGATGCGGTGCCGGCCTCGACCGCGGCGAGGTCTCCGCGATAGGCGCGGAACTGGCCGCCCTCGCCCGAGTCTGCGGCGCGCAGCTGCAGGCGGTGCAGGGGGTTGCCGTCGGCGTCGCGGCCCGCGGGCACTGCTGACGCGACGACTCCGAAGCCCGCTTCGTTGATGGCCTGGGCGACCTCCTGCATCGAGGCGCCGTCGGCTTCGATCTGCAGACGCTCGCCCTTGGCGTTCTCGAGGGTGATCACCGGCGGGTCGACGGGCCATCCGTTCGACGCGGCCGAGACGATGGTGTGGGTCTTCGCGACCTTGTCGACGACGATCTCCGCCGAGACCGGGGCGGCACCGGTGCGCGTCGCGACCGTGACCGTGTTCGACGACGACGATGTCGTGAACCGTGCCAGCCCGTCGGGCGACGCGGCCTTCCCGGCGGCGGTGGCGAGGTTCTGGATCGCGGTGTTCAGCGTCTGCAGTTGGGTGACGATGCCGTTCTTGTCATCCATCTTCGCCTTGAGCAGCGAGCGCGGGATGGCGTGCACGTCCATCAGGGCCTTGATGACCTCTGTGGTCTTCAGGCCGGAGACGAGGCCGTCGAGCGAGAGAGACATGATCGCCTTTGCAGGTCGGGAGCGGATAGAGTCCGGGCGACGATCGCAGCCGCCGCCCGGACCCTATGGCGTGGTTCAGCGCAGGAGCTGGAGAACGCCCTGGTTGGACTGGTTCGCCTGGGCCAGCATGGCCGTGCCCGCCTGCGACAGGATGTTCGCCGAGGTGAACTTGACCATCTCGGACGCCATATCGGTGTCGCGGATCCGGCTCTCGGCGGCGGCGAGGTTCTCCGCCGACACGTTGAGGCTGTTGATGGTCGACTCGAAGCGGTTCTGCAGCGCACCGTAACCGGCACGTGCGGTCGAGACCGCCTGGATCTCCGTGTCGATGTCAGCGAGCGCGGCACCGTAGGTGGCCGCATCCGTCATCGTCGCCGCGTAGCCCTTGATGTCCGCTCCGAGGGTGGCGAAGTTGGTCAGGTCGACCGAGATCTGGTCCTCGGCGGCGACTGCGCCCGCACCGACCTGGAACGTCAGCGTCGTGCCGCCCGAGAGCAGCTTGATGCCGTTGAAGTTCGTGCTCTCGGCGATCCGGGTGAGCTCATCACCGAGGGTGTTGATCTCCTTCTGGATCGCTTCGCGCGACTTCGCGTTGTTCGAGTCGTTCGCACCCTGAGCGGTCAGGTCGCGAACGCGCTGCAGGATCGAGTGGACCTCGGTCAGGGCGCCTTCCGCGGTCTGGATGACCGAGATGCCGTCCTGGGCGTTGCGGGCCGCGACGTTCAGGCCGTTGACCTGCGAGCGCAGGCCCTCGGAGATCGCGAGGCCGGCGGCGTCGTCCGCTGCACGGTTGATCCGCAGACCGCTCGAAAGCTTCTCGAGCGACTTCGACAGGTCGTTCTGCGTGCTGGACAGGTTGCGGTAGGCGTTGAGCGCCGACACGTTGGTGTTGATCTGCATACCCATAAGGGTTCTCCTCCGTGAATTTCATTGTGCGAGAGACCATCCGTGGTCTCCCGCACACACCTATCGGCGGAGGCGGCGCGCGCGTTAGCCGGGCGCGTCGGGGAAAGCAGGCTAGGCGGGGGCCGACTCGCGGAAGACGCCGGCGATCCGCGCGCTGGCCGCGTCGGCGATCCGCGTGAAGTAGGCGTCCCGTGCTCCGGCCGACACCCGGGTCGTCGTGGCGGGGGCGGCGCCTTCGGCGAAGTACCGGTCCAGGGCGTCGCGCAGCAGGCGGATGGCCTCCGACCTCTGCTGCGACACGGCGGAATGGGTCACGCCGAGCTCTTCGGCGATCTCCTTGACGGGACGCTCCTCGAAGTAGACGCTCTGCACGATCCGGCGCATGCGCTCCGGCAGCGCGGCGACGGCCTGCTCGAGCACCTCGCGGCGCTCACCGACGAGCGCCGATTCCTCGGGCAGCAGAATGTCGGCGGTCACATCGCGGGCGGCGGGGTCTTCCAGTGTGGTGACGGTGCGGGCGGCATCGCCGAGGGCTTCGAGGACGACATCCTTCGCGACGCCCATGGCGGTGGCGACCTCGGCCGCCGTCGCCGTCCGGCCGAGTCCTGCGGTGAGGGTCTCGCGCACGGCGACCGTCTCTTTGATGCGTTTGCGGATGCCGCGGGAGGCCCAGTCCATGGAACGCATCTCATCGGCGAACGCGCCGAGGATGCGGCGGCGCGCGTAGGCGCCGAAGGGGACGCCCAGGGCCGGGTCGAAGGCATCGGCGGCGGTCACGAGCGCGAGCGCTCCGACGGCCGCGAGCTCGTCACGGGGGATATGGGTTGCTCGGTTGTGCGTTTCGGAGGCGAGGTAGCCGACCAGGGGGAGGTTGCTCTCGATAAGGAGATTGCGCTCAGCGCGCGACGACATGGGGGATGATCCACCTCTCTGGATTCACTCCGGAAGCTCCAAGGAGACGAGTAGATGCACTTATCACACTTCTTGTGATCTGTACATGGGGAGAACTACCCATCGCCGTTCCACATAGTAACCTTAGGGGCGCGGCAGCCGATAGTGACCTTTGGCCGCGTTAACAGGCGTGGCGATCACTGGGGAAAAGGGGATCATGGGAGCCAACGAACTATCGATACAGCTGTGGCGCGAGCGTGAACTGCTCGAGATGCTGCTCTTCAAACTAGACGAACAGCAGCTGCTGCTCGCGGCCGGACGATCCCAGTGGATCCAGTTCGCCGCGCGTGAGATCGATCAGGTCCTCGATCGCCTGCGCGGCGCGGGACTC
This sequence comes from Microbacterium sp. B19(2022), assembly GCF_012030385.1. Lineage (NCBI taxonomy): Bacteria > Bacillati > Actinomycetota > Actinomycetes > Micrococcales > Microbacteriaceae > Microbacterium > Microbacterium sp. B19(2022). Next base: position 65,440 of record NZ_JAAUVO010000015.1, on the reverse strand, counting down.
GCGCGCACCGTCGAGGTCGCCGCGGTCGCCGAGGAGTGGGGGGCTCCGGAGGGTGCGACGATCCGCGAACTCGTCGCACACGCGCCGGAGGGCGCGTGGCAAGAGGTTTTCGCCGACCACATGCGCGCGCTGACGAAACTCGCCGCCGAGGTCGAGCAGCTGCGCGACGCGAACACGGAGCAGCTCAGCGGCGTGCTCCGTGCCACTCAGGAGACGCTCGCCGCGCTGGGGCACGAGACGGGCGAGTACACGACGAACGGTGACCGCGCACGCGACGACGCAGCGCGCATCATCGACACCGAGATGTGACCGGAAGGGGATCATGTCGACCTTCAGCGGATTGAACACCGCGGCCAGCGGACTCGCGGCCGCCCGACGCGGCATGGACGTAGTCGGGCAGAACATCGCCAACCAGAAGACCGAGGGGTACACGCGCCAGCGGGTCCAGACCTCGGCCATCGCGGCAATCGCCCAGACCGGCCGGTTCAGCGTCGGCGCCCTGCCGGGACACGGCGTCTCGATCGACGGCGTCGCCCGTCTCGGTGATGCCCTGCTCGACGCTCGGGTCCGCGACTCGCTCGCCGCATCGGGCTTCTGGTCCACGCGCGCCGTCGCTGCGACCACGATCGAGGCCTCGCTCGCCGAGCCCACCGAGAACGGACTGGCGGCGCGACTGTCGAAGTTCTGGTCCGGGTGGCAAGATCTCGCCAACACACCGGACTCCGGTGCCGCGGCATCCACCATCCTCGAATCCGCCAAGGAGCTCGCCTCCCACATCGCCGGCGGTTACCGCACCGTGGCCACCCAGTGGAGCGACGCGCGCGCGACGGCCGAGCGCACGGTGACGCAGGTGAACGCGGCTGCGGACCAGATCGCGGTGCTCAACGGCGAGATCCGCGACGCCCTCGCCTCCGGGCGCTCGGCGAACGAGCTCATGGACCAGCGGAGCGTGCTCGCACAGAACGTCGCCCGCATGTCCGGGGCGGCGGCCACGATCGAGAGCGACGGGTCGATGACCCTCCGCGTCGGCGGCAACGCGCTGGTCTCGGGTTCCGATGCGCGCAACGTCGTCCTCAACGGCCCGGCCACGATCGACGCGGGGCAGCGCTTCACCGTCTCGTGGGCATCCGCCCCCGATCTCCCGGCCTCGATCGACGGCGGTGAGCTCGGTGGCTCGCTCGCCGTGCTCGCGCCGGCAGCCGACGGCGGGATGCTCGCTCAGCTCGCCTCGACCTACGACGCGGTGGCGACGGCCCTCGCCGGGGCACTGAACGCGCAGCACCGTGCGGGCGTCACCTCGTCCGGGCAGCCGGGTGGAGACTTCTTCACCCTTCCGACGACCGGGTCGGCCGCGCTCGGACTGCGGGTCGCCGTGACGACCCCGTCCGAGCTGGCGCTCGCCGCACCGGGTGCCGGTGCGCTGGATGCGACCAACGCCGACCTGATCTCGCAGATCGGGCGCGGCGCCACCTCGCCCGACGCGCTCTGGTCCGATCACGTCACGCGCTTCGGCGTCGCGACGGGAGCCGACGTGCAGCGGGCGAAGGTCTCCGATTCGGCGGCGGTCGCCGCGGTCGGGGCGCAGCAGTCCGTCGCCGCCGTCGACGGCGACGAGGAGACGATCAGCCTGCTCACCTACCAGACCGCCTACCAGGCCGCAGCCCGCGTGATGACGGCGGTGGACGAGGCGCTCGACGTCCTCATCAACCGCACCGGCCTCGTCGGACGCTGATAAAGGAGCACCGTGATCTCTCGAGTGACATCGTCATCCATGACGCAGACGGCGATGCGCCAGCTGCAGTCCAACCTCACCGAGCTGGCGCGTCTGCAGGAGCAGGCGACGTCGCAGCGGGCTTTCGCCACTCCGTCCGAAGACCCGGCGGCCGCGGCCGCCGCCCTCGCCCTGCATGCGGAACAGCGCCGCAACGACCAGTACGCACGCAACATCGACGACGGGCTCGCCTGGGTCACGGCGGCGGATGTCGCGATCACCGCGAGCACGTCGCTGCTGGGCCGGGTCCGCGACCTCACCGCCCAGGGGGCGAACGACGGTGCGCTGGATGCCACCGCCAAAGAGGCGCTCGCCGTCGAGCTCGAGGGCATCCGCAAGGAGCTCCTGTCCCAGGCGAACACCCGGCTCCTCGGTCGCTCGGTGTTCGCCGGCACCTCGGACACGGCGGCGTTCGCCGCGGACTACTCGTACAGCGGCGTGGCGGGCTCCGAAGTCAGCCGTCGCGTCTCGGATGCGGCATCGGTCCGCGTCGACACCGACGGCGCCGCGGTCTTCGGTACCGGCGATGACTCGGTGTTCGCCCTGGTCGACAAGATCGTCGCCGACCTCCGTTCCGGAACGAACGTCGGTCCGCGCCTCGCGGAGATCGACGACCGACGCACCGCCATGCTCGGAGTGCAGGGTTCCGTCGGAACCCGCCAGTCTCAGATCGAACGCGCCAAGGAGGCGGCAGTGCAGAATTCCGTGTCCCTCGAGTCCCGCCGCACAGCGGTCGAGGACGTCGATTCGATCGAGGTGCTCGTGCGTCTGCAGGCGCAGGAACTCGTGTACCGCTCCGCGCTCGCGGTGAACGCGCGCGTTCTCCAGCCCTCGCTGATGGACTTCCTGCGATGACCGCCGCCCTCAGCTTCCTGACGCCCCCTCCGGGACTCGCGCCGCACGTCGAGTTCGCGCTCGCGCCGGTCGACGGCGCCGACGGTCTGTTCTCGATGCGGGCCGTGGACGACGCGGATCTGCGCCTGTACCTCGTCGACCCCCGGACCGTGCTCGGCGAGTATGCGCCGATCCTCAGCGACGAGCAGGCCGAGAGCCTCGCGCTCGGCTCGGCCGACGACGCACTGGTCCTCGTGGTAGCCCATCCTTCCGCCGAAGGCGTGAGTGTGAACCTGATGGCGCCCGTGATCGTCAATCGCACCACGGGAGCCGCGTCGCAGGTGATCCTCGAGGATCAGGACTACCCGCTCCGCGCGCCGCTGGGCTGAGGCGCGAGCCGCGGGCACTCCGGGCCGCTCTCACAGCGCGACCACGGCTACCCTTGAGACGTGATCCTTGCCGTCGACACCTCCCTGGGCACCGCTGTCGCCCTCATCGATGCCGACGGGGCGCGACGCGCCGAAGCCGCCGCCACCGACCCGCTGGGCCACGCCGAGGTGATCGGCGACCTGCTCCTCGAGGCGCTCAGCGATGCGGGTGACGGCGAGGTGACGCATGTCGTCGCCGGCATGGGCCCGGGACCCTTCACCGGGCTCCGCATCGGCATCGCCGCGGCACGGGCCTTCGCCCTCGGACGCGGCATCCCGGTCGTCCCGGTCCCCAGCCATCTCGCCGCCGCGCTCACCGCACTCGAGACCGAGTCGCAGCCGTTCGCGATCGTCACCGACGCCCGCCGCCGTGAGGTCGCGATCACTGTCTTCGACGGGGTGGATGCCGATGGGATCCCGCGCGTCATCGCCGACACCGTCCTCGTGCGGGCGGCCGACGCCGACGCGCACCTCGACGGCATCCGCCGCATCGACGTCGCCACGCTGTCGGCACCGGACCTGGCGCGCGTCGGAGCACGCGCCCTGGCCGCCGGTCGCACGCTCACGGGCGACGAGCCGCTGTACATGCGCCACCCCGACGTGACGGTGCCCGGTGCGCCGAAGAAGGTCGGCTCATGACCCTGCGCGACGCCACCGTGGACGACCTCGACGCGATCATGGCGATCGAGGAGCGCTCTTTCCCGACCGACGCGTGGAGCCGCGAGACCATGGCCGCCGAGCTCGCGAGCATCCACGGCCGCTACCTGGTCGACGAGCACGACGACCAGGTCATCGGCTACGGCGGCGTGCGTGCCCTGACCGGCAGTGCCGACGCCGACATCCAGACCATCGCGCTCCTCGCCGAGCACCGCGGACAGGGCCGGGGCCGCGCGCTCCTGCACGGGCTGCTGGCCGCGGCGGCCGAGCGCGGTGCCCGTGAGGTGTTCCTCGAGGTCAGAGCCGACAACCCCGCGGCAGAGGGCCTGTACCTCGCGGAGGGCTTCGAGGAGATCGGCCGTCGCCCCCGCTACTATCAGCCGGACGACGTGGACGCGATCGTGATGCGTCTGGAACTGCGCCGCCACCCGGCATCGCACGACACGACCGAGGAGGCGAAGGCATGAGCGAACCTCTGGTCCTCGGCATCGAGACGAGCTGCGACGAGACGGGCATCGGCATCGTCCGCGGGCGCACCCTGCTCTCGAACACCATCGCGTCGAGCATGGACGAGCACGCTCGATTCGGCGGCGTCGTGCCCGAAGTCGCCGCGCGGGCGCACCTCGAGGCGATGCAGCCCGCGATCGATGCGGCACTCGCCGAAGCAGGGGTGCGTCTCGACGACCTCGATGCGGTCGCCGTCACGAGCGGCCCCGGCCTCGCGGGCGCGCTCATGGTCGGAGTGGGCGCCGCCAAAGGCCTCGCCGTCGCGATCGACAAGCCGCTGTATGCCGTCAACCACCTCGTCGGACACATCGCCGCCGACATCCTGACCGCCGATTCCGCGCCGCTCGAGTACCCGACCATCGCGCTGCTAGTCTCCGGTGGCCACACTTCGCTGCTGCACGTCCGCGACCTCACCACCGATGTCGAGCTGCTCGGCGAGACGATGGACGACGCCGCCGGCGAAGCCTTCGACAAGGTCGCCCGCCTCCTGTCCCTGCCGTACCCCGGTGGTCCCGAGATCGACCGGGCGGCGGCCGACGGCGACCCGAACGCCATCCGGTTCCCGCGCGGTCTCTCCCGCGCCTCGGATCTGGCGAAGCATCGGTACGACTTCTCGTTCTCGGGGCTGAAGACCGCGGTGGCCCGGTGGGTCGAGCGCTGCGAGGCCGACGGGGCCGAGGTGCCCGTGGCCGACGTCGCCGCGAGCTTCCGCGAGGCGGTCGTCGACGTGCTGGTGACCAAGGCGCTCGCGGCCTGCGCCGACCTCGGGGTGCCGCGCCTGCTGCTGGGCGGCGGCGTGATCGCGAACCGTCGGCTGCGCGAGGTCGCCCTCCGGCGTGCCGATGAGGCCGGCGTCACGGTGCGGATCCCGCCGCTCTCGCTGTGCACCGACAACGGTGCGATGATCGCCGCGCTGGCGGCCGAGCTGATCTCCTCGGGCCGGCGCCCCTCGACCCTGGCGTTCGGGGCGGACTCCACGCTTCCGGTCACCGAGATCCAGATCGCCGAGGCGGTGCCCGCATGAGCGACGTCTCGGGCTCGCGCGACGCGAAGACTCCCGCCACGCCGCCGGCGCGCGTCGAACGCGCCAGCGACGAGGTCGAGCAGCATCCCGGGGCAGCGCCTCGGCTTCCCGGTGCCCGTCGCGAGGGGTACACGAAACTCCCCACCGGGCCCGTCGGCATCGAACCGGTGGTGGTGAGCGGACCCGACATCGACGCCCCGGGCGAGGCGGAATGGGAGCCGACGACGGGAGCCATCCCCGTCGATGACACCCGGCTCGCGCCGTGGGCCCTGCTCGCCGCGATCGTGGCCCTCGGAGCGTCGTTCTTCGTCGGCTGGGGGATCCCGGTCGCGGTGGTCGCGGTCATCGCCGCGATCATGTCACTGCGGCGTCCGCTCGAGAGCCGTGCGATCGCGCTCTGGGCGCTCGTGCTCGGCCTCTGCGCCACGGTGTACAGCCTGGGCTGGTTGGTCTGGGCGGGCATGCAGTTCGAGAAGCTCGGCTGATCGGATGCTCGAGCCGGAGGAGCTGCGTTCCCTGCAGGCGCGCGCGTACGGTCGTGATTCCGCGCTCACGGAGGCCGAAGCCGAACGTCTTCGCGAGCTGGAGGAGCGCCGCGTCGCACCGGTCGCCGAGAGCGGATCCGCAGAGCGCGTCGTCGCCGGACCACCCGTCGAGGATCCGGAGTCTGCGGCGAAGTCAGCGGGAGCCGACGATGCCGCCGATGAAATCGATGCTGCCGGAGTGCCGGCGGGCGAACCCTCAGCAGACGTCGAGGACGGAGCATCGTCCGCATCGTCGTCCTGGCGCTCCGCGCTCTCCGCACTGCGTCCTCGCTGGCGCCCGGTCGCCCTGGCGGCGGTCGTGGTGCTCGCGATCGGAGTGGGGATCGGCTGGCTCGCGTTCGGTCGATCCGGCGCCGCAGCGGTGGAGTTGACCGCCGATCAGCAGGGATGGCAGAACGATCTCGTCGCGACCGGTGTGTATGATCCCGGTTCGATCCACGCACTCGGCGTCGAGGAAGACGTGGTCATCTGGACGGCGACGAAGGGCGGCCAGGAGCGCACCTGCCTGATCCTGGGCACGGGTGAGGCGACGGTTCCGACCTGCGAACGCACCGAGATGATCGCCGCGACCGGCATGTACGGCTCGATCTCGGTCAAGGGCAAAGGGGACCTGCAGCGCGAGGTCAGCGCGCAGATGCTCTTCACCGCGTCGGGCGAACCCGCTGTCGCGGTGAGCGCGTACGACTACGACACGAGCGAGAGCGGCATCACCTACGCGAACGAGGCGGAATCGGAGGCCGCGGCCCGGTTGTCGGAGAACGGCTTCGAGGCCGGCTCGCTCTGGGTGGTCGGCTACGACGGCGACGTGCCGATCTGGACCGCCGTGCAGACCGAGTCGCAGAACCAGTGCCTCATCTACGACGGGTCGACGGATGAAGCTCCAGTGGCCTGCGCCGACCCGCAGACCATGCAGGAGCAGGCCTCTGGCCTCGTGCTCAACGTCGTCGACACCGAGACGGGTGGCGTGACGCACCTGGAGTTGATGTCGAATCGGGGGCCCGGGTATCTGACCATCACCCGGGAGGGAGATGCCTCGGGTGCCGTCGGCGACTGAGGCCGAAGAGCTTCGGGTCCTGCAGCGGAAGGCCTACGGCCGGAGTGGACTCCTGACCGAGGCGGAATCCCAGCGTCTGCGCGCGCTCGAGGATTCGCATCGTTCGAGCTCTGCCGTCGTTCCACCCGAGCGGATCGAGCCCGGCGGAGAATCCGGCAGCGCTGGCGGGCCGACGAGACAGGATCAGGCGGAACGGGTGATCGGGCTCGTCGATGAAGCGCTCCCGGTGTCCGATGCCGCCGACGTTGCCGCCGGGAGAGACCCACAGGACGCTCCGGACTCGCAGGCATTGCCGACGTCGACGCCGATGCCGACGACGGCTCGAGGCGCGACGCGCCGTCGGGCGATGGTGACGTCGATCGCCACGTCCGCCGTCCTGCTCGCGATCGGGGTCGGCGTCGGCTGGGGACTGTTCGCACCGCGGGCCGCGAGCATCCCGTTGACGCAGGAGCAGCAGCAGCGCCGGGGAGAGCTGGCCACGGAGGCGTTCGATCCCGGGTCCATCCGCGCGGTGGCGCAGGACGAGGATGCACTGGTCTGGTATGCGACGAAAGACGAAGGATCGGACGCCTGCCTGATCCTCGACGTCGGCGTGCAGTCGCAGACCAACTGTCTCGCCGTGGAAGAGACGGAGCGCGGCTTGTCCACGTCGCTGACGCTCCCGGGAGACACGGGTTCCGACACGATCCACGCCACGATGCTCCTCTCGACGGCGGGGGAGCCGCTGGTCGCGATTCAACGGTGGGGCGGGATCGATTCGCTCCTGGCCCAGTTCCCCGAAGACGTGCGCGACCGGGCGGAATCGCTCACCACGGAGGGGTTCGAGCTCGGCCTCTCGATGGTCGGAACCTTCCGAAACGCGCCGGTGTGGCTGGGGGATCGGCTCTCGGATGCCGGAGCCACGGAGCGATGCCTGATCGTGGATGCTGCCGGTCCCGTGGTGTGCAAGCCCTCAGAGACCGCATTCGCGGAGGGCCTCACCGTGAAACTCGAGACCGTCGATCCCTCGGGCGCGCGGGTCTCGACCGCCGCGCTCGACCTGCAGTTCACGGGCCAGCTGACGCCGTACCTGTCCGTCTCGGTCGAGTCCGCGGTGCCCGGCGTCGAGAACGACCCCGTCGTGATCCAGGTGTCGCCGGGTGAGCAGATCGAGGTCGAGGACCCGAGCGACGGCGGCTGACCCCGGCGGGGCTCGGCGACGGTCAGCTGGCGGCAGGAACCCGATCGGCGAGGATCGCCCGCCGCTGATCGCCGATGCGCGCGAGGATCAGCGTGGCCTCCTGATCGCCGCGCAGCACGAGCTTCTTCCGGAACGCCGCGGGGTCGATGTCGACTCCGCGCTTCTTGATCTCGATGCGACCGATGCCGTGCGCCTGGAGAGCGGCGCTGATCGCCTTGGGGTTGGCCGGCAGGGTCTCGCGCACGCGGAACGACTGCACGAACGGGCTCGTCAGCGCGGCATCCGACGTGAGGTAGGCGATGTGCTCGTCGAGCATCCCGGCGTCGAGGCTCCGGGCGACATCGCCGATCAGGCGGGCACGGATCACGGCGCCGTCGGGCTCGTGCAGGAAGGCGCCGAGTTCGCGCACGGGCTCGTCGGCGACGTCGGCCGGCGCAGTCATCTCGTGTGACCGGTCATCGCGGATCACGAGCGCCGAGCGTCGCACGCCTTCTCTGGCGAGGGCGGCGCTCCACACGACCAGCTCGACGACGCTGCCGTCGGCGCTCACCCACTGCGCCTCGGCGTCGGCGGGAAGAGCGTCGCGGTCGTGGGCGGGGCCGAGCTTGATGCCCGTCGGCACGCGCGCGGCGACGTCGAACGCCCAGTCCAGCGAGGGGGAGTAGTCGTCGGCAGAGACACGACGGGTCTCGCTGTGCCCGGAGGTGCGCCGCGCCGGGTCCATCCAGATCGCGCGCGCGGCCGACGCCTCCGCGCCCTCGAAGGCGTCTTCCGCCGTGCCGTGCCGCACCACCGCACCCTCACCGAACGGGGCGAGGTTGTAGGCCGCGATCGCGGCGGTCACCTCGTCGGCATCGACGGCGAGCACGTCGAGTCCGGCTCCGGCGAACGCGAGTGCGTCGCCGCCGATCCCGCAGCCGAGATCGGCCACGGCCGTGAACCCCGCGCTGCGGATCCGCTGGGCGTGCCGTGCGGCCACACCGAGCCGCGTCGCCTGCTCGAGCCCGGCTCTGGTGAACAGCATCCGCGCGGCGAAGGGGCCGAACTTCGCCGTCGCCTTGGACCGCAGGTGCGCCTGGCCGACCACCGCCGAGACCAGTTCGGGGGAGTGTCCGGCGGCACGCAGCCGCGACACGGCCCGCGCGACGTCGGCGGTCGACCCGATCGTCCCGACCGCGTCGAGCAGTTCGAGACCGGCGGGGGTCAGCAGGGCACGCAGCTCGGACATCTCCACGCCCTCAGCCTAATTCCCGCTCGCGTCGGTGAATCGCGGCGTGCGCTGGCACTCGCATTGCATGAGTGCCAGCCCAGCGCATAGACTGGATTAGCACTCTCGGGTTGAGAGTGCGAACAAGTCTTTCGTGTCAGTGTCAAGAAAGAAGAGGTAGACCGTGTCGGTTTCCATCAAGCCGCTCGAAGACCGCATCGTCATCCAGCAGGTCGAGGCCGAGCAGACCACCGCGAGTGGCCTGGTCATCCCCGACACCGCCAAGGAGAAGCCCCAGGAGGGCGAGGTCGTGGCTGTCGGCCCCGGCCGCATCGACGACAACGGCAACCGCGTTCCGATCGACGTCGCCGTCGGCGACCGTGTCCTGTACAGCAAGTACGGCGGCACCGAGGTCAAGTTCGGCGCAGACGAGTACCTCGTCCTGTCCGCTCGCGACGTCCTGGCGGTCGTCGTCCGCTGATCTGCTGAACCCGGTTCCGTCGCTCTCGAAGAGGCGGTGCCCAGGTACTCGAAGGGGGCTCGGATGCTTCGGCATCCGGGCCCCCTTCTGCATCCCGCCATCGAGCATCCGATTCCTGCCGAACTCCGCGAGGACGGCTCACCGTCGCTCTTCGGACCGTCGACGCGGGCATAGTGTTGTGCGGTGACCCCCGAGACGACCCGCGCCACCCAGACCGCCGGAGTCGCCTACGCCGGAGCCGCATATCTCCTCTGGGGCGTGCTCCCGCTCTATTTCCTCCTCCTGGTGCCGACCGGTCCCTGGGAGGTCGTCGCGTGGCGGGTGTTGCTGTCGTTCGTCTTCTGCATCCTGCTGCTCACGGTCACGCGCGGCTGGGCGCCGTTCGGCGTGATCCTGCGGCAGCCGAAGCTGCTGGGCTGGACCGCACTCGCCGGTGTTCTGATCTACATCAACTGGCAGGTGTTCCTGATCGGAACCCTCAGCGACAACGTGGTCGAGACGAGCCTGGGCTACTTCATCAACCCGATCACCACGGTGCTGCTGGGTGTCTTCGTCTTGAAAGAGCGCATCCGCAGGCTGCAGTGGGCCGCGATCGCCATCGCCGCGATCGCGGTCGTCGTGATCATCGTGGCCTACGGGGACTTCCCCTGGATCGCGCTCTCGCTGACCGCGTCCTTCGGGGCGTACGGGCTCATCAAGAAGAAGATCGGTCCGGCGGTGGACGCCGTCAGCGGTCTCACCCTCGAATCGTTCTGGCTCATCCCGATCGCCGTCGTGCAGCTGATCGTGGTCGCGACGACTCCCGCGGGTATCACGATGGGTGGCAACGGGTGGGCGCACGCGGTGCTGCTGGCCTTCGCCGGTGTGGCGACGGCCGTGCCCCTCCTGCTGTTCGCGGCGGGAACCCGCCGGATCAATCTCACGGTGATCGGGATGATCCAGTTCATCACCCCGGTGATGCAGTTCCTCATCGGCGTCGCGATCCTGCACGAGCCGATGCCGCCGGAGCGCTGGGCCGGGTTCATCATCGTCTGGATCGCGATCGGCGTCTTCGTCGTCGACCTGCTGATCGCCGCCCGTCGAGGACGCCGGATCGGCCAGCCCGAACTCGTCTGAACCCGCGGTTCTCCGGCCCGGAATCCCGGTATCGGATCGTTAACGCACCGAGATACTTGCACCCCCTGTGGACGGGTATCACGCCCTAGTGTTAGAGCACCCGCCCGTGGTCACAATCCACGTTCAGTTACGCAAGGGAGCACCATGAACGCAATGAAGGGTTCGCGCACCGCGAAGGTCTTCGCAGGGATCGCTTTGATCAGCGCATCCGCCATCGTCATCGCCGGCTGCAGCAGCACGCCGAACGCCGAGCCCAGCGAAGGTGGTGAGAAGCCGGCCGTCGATCTGACGCTCAAGCTCGGCTCGCTGCTTCCCGCGACCGGCTCGCTCGCCTTCCTCGGCGCTCCGATGGAAGCCGGCGTGCAGCTGGCTGTCAACGAGATCAACGAGGCCGACGCCGGCGTGACGATCGACCTCACCACCGCCGACGAGGGCGACCTCGACAACAAGGCGTACGAGACGTCGATCACCAACCTCCAGAACGAGGGCATCACCGCGATGGTCGGCGCCGCGTCGTCGAGCGTCACCAAGCTCATCCTCGACGGCAACGCCGGCGCGGGCATCCTCACCGTCTCGCCGTCGAACACGTCGCCGGACTTCTCGGGCATCAACCCGCTGTACTTCCGCACGGCACCGAGCGACAACCTGCAGGGCGAGGTCCTCGGCAACCAGATCGCCGAAGACGGTCACAAGACCCTCGGCATCATCTACCAGAACGACCCCTACGGCACCGGTCTGTTCGAGGCCATCAAGTCGACGTTCGAGGGCACCGGCGGCGAGGTCGTCGCCGATGCATCCTTCAACCAGGGCGACGGTCAGTTCAACGCTCAGGTGTCTGAGATCGCGGCCGCCAAGCCCGACGCCGTCGCGGTCGTCTCGTACGACCAGTTCGCGACCATCGCGCCGCTGCTCGGCAACGCGGGCGTCGACACGGGCTCGCTGTACCTCGTCGACGGCAACCTGAAGGACTGGGGCACCGACGTCTCGGTCAACCTCGAGGGCTCGAAGGGAACCCGCGCCGGCGCTGAGCTGCCGCAGGACTTCCTCGACCAGCTCAACGAGGTCTGGACGGCCGACGGCAACGACCCGATCGACGCCGTGACCTACTCGGCTGAGGCCTACGACGCCGTCATCCTCATGGCGCTGTCGGCTCTGGCTGCCGGCTCCGTCGAGGGCGCCGACATGGCTGAGCAGATGGGCACCGTGTCCGGCGGCGGCGACAAGGGTGAGAAGTGCACCACGTACGCCGAGTGCGCCGACATCATCAACGGCGGCGGCACGGCGGACTACGACGGTCTCTCCGGCGAGATCACGTTCGACGAGAACAACGACCCGAAGGGCGCCGCGATCGGCGTCTACGAGTTCGGCGCCGACAACACCACCACGCGCCTCAAGTAAGCGCACAGACGGGGCCCCGGATGCTCGGCATCCGGGGCCTTCGTCGTCCCCGCCGCCGGTTCATCCGTCGGGAGTTCGCACGGATGTCGGGAGAAACGCCGGTCGAGTACCCGACGGATGCACGGACTCCCGACGGATGCTCTCACGCACGTCGGGGACACGAAGAAGGGGGATGCCGCGTGGCATCCCCCTTCTGTGTGACGCGGCTCAGGCGGCGTCGGTGCCGAGCGTGCCGAGGTAGAGGCCGATGACCTTGGGGTCGTTCAGCAGCTCGCGCCCGGTGCCCTCATAGGCGTCCTTGCCCTGATCGAGCACATAGCCGCGGTCGCAGATCTGCAGGCAGCGGCGCGCGTTCTGCTCGACCATGATCGTCGTCACGCCCGCCTTGTTGATGTCGGAGACGCGGATGAAGGCATCGTCCTGACGCACGGGGGAGAGGCCAGCCGACGGCTCGTCGAGCAGCAGCACCGACGGATCCATCATCAGCGCGCGCGACATCGCGACCATCTGCCGCTCACCGCCCGAGAGGGAACCTGCGCGCTGCTTGAGGCGCTTGCCCAGCTCACCGAAGATGCTGCTCACGAACTCCAGGCGCTCGGCGAAGATCTTGGGGTTCTGGTACAGCCCCATCTCCAGGTTCTCCTGGATCGTGAGCGATGGGAACACGTTGTTCGTCTGTGGCACGAAGGCCACGCCACGGCGCACGAGCTTGTCGGCCTTGAGCCCGACGATGCTCTCGCCCTTCACCGTGACGTCGCCCGAGCGGATCTCGACCATGCCGAAGATCGCCTTGAGCAGCGTCGACTTGCCGGCGCCGTTCGGGCCGATGATGCCGATCAGCTCGCCCTTGTGGGCCACGAGGTTCGCGCCGTTGAGGATGTTCACCCCGGGCAGGTACCCGGCGTGCACATCGTTCAGCTCGACGATCACGTCGTCGTTCTTGATCTCGTTGCGCTCAGCGGGTGCGGGTGCGGGTGTGGGGGCGGATGCGTCGGTCATGCCTTCTCCTCCTCGACGTCTTCGGCCTCGACTTCGGCCTCGACCTCGGTCTCGATCTGCTCCCGGATGCGGACCGCGTCCTCTTCCGAGATCACCGGAAGGCGGCCCGTGACGGCCCCGAGGTCGACGTCCTGGTGTGCGCCCAGGTAGGCGTCCACGACGGCCGGATCCTCCATGACCTGGTCGGGCGGCCCCTCGGCGACGACACGGCCTTCCGCCATCACGACCACCCAGTCGGCGATGTGGCGGACCATATGCATGTCGTGCTCGACGAACAGCACCGTCATCCCCAGATCCTTGAGGTCGAGGATGTGCTCCAGCAGCGACTGCGTGAGCGCGGGGTTCACGCCGGCCATGGGCTCGTCGAGCATGACGAGCGTCGGGTCGCTCATGAGGGCACGGGCCATCTCGAGGAGCTTGCGCTGACCGCCCGAGAGCGATGCGGCGAAGTCCTGCTCCTTGGCGTCGAGCTTGAAGCGGGTGAGCAGCTCGTGCGCGCGCGCCTCGATCTCCTGATCCTGCTTGCGCCAGAGGAAGGGGAACAGCCCCGCCCAGAAGCCCTCGCCGCGCTGGTCCTTCGCACCGAGCTTCATGTTCTCGAGCACGGTCAGCAGCGACAGCGACTTGGTGAGCTGGAAAGTGCGCACCTGTCCCATCCGCGCGACCTTGAACGAGGGGATGCCGGAGAGGTTCTTCCCGTCGAACGACCAGGTACCGGCGTTCGGCTTGTCGAAGCCGCACAGCAGGTTGAACAGGGTCGTCTTGCCGGCGCCGTTCGGGCCGATCAGCGCCGTGATGGCTCCGCGTGGGATCTCCAGGTGGTCGACGTCGACCGCGGTGAGACCGCCGAAGCGGCGCTCCACGGCATCGGCGATGAGGATCGGGTCGACCTTCTTGACGCCGGGCGCGGCGGGACCGGCGGCCAGGCCCCCGGTCTTGGCACGGGGTGTGCTCTTCGCGGGCGTGACCACCGCGTCGTCATTACTTGACAAAGGTCATCTCCCTCTTGTTTCCGAGGATGCCCTGCGGGCGGAAAATGACGATCAGCATCAGCACGACGCCGATCACGATGTACCGCACGACGTCGGCCTGTGCGCCGGACATCGGCAGGTACCCGGCGTTCGCCATCGCGGGGAGGAGCGCGCCGAGGAAGGCGAACACCACCCAGAACAGCACCGCGCCGAGCGTCGGTCCGAGCACGGTGGCCGCGCCGCCGAGCAGGAGGATCGTCCACAGGAAGAAGGTCAGCGACGTGGAGTAGCTGCCGGGGATCACCGCGGACGGCAGGATGAAGATGATGCCGCCGAGGGCGCCGATCACACCACCGACCACGAGCGCCTGCATCTTGTAGGCGAAGACGTTCTTGCCGAGCGAGCGCACCGCATCCTCGTCTTCGCGGATGCCCTTGAGCACACGGCCCCACGGGCTGCGCATGAGCGCCCAGACCACGAGCACGGCGATCACGAGCGCGATCAGTCCGACCACGCGCACCCATAGATCGGTCGCGTTGTAGGTCCATGGGCCGAAGCCGTAGGTGCCTGGGGGGAAGGGGTTCGAGTCGCGGAAGCTCTGGTGATACCCGGAGAGTCCGCCGGCGGAGTTGGTCCAGTCCTTGAAGAGCTCGGTCACGAACATGAGCCGCACCACCTCGGCGGCGGCGATGGTCGCGATGGCGAGATAGTCGGCGCGAAGACGCAGGGTCGGGATACCGAGGATCAGCGCGAACGCCGCCCCGCCCAGCATGCCGACGAGGACGCCGGCCCACCACGGGAACCCGAAGGTCAGGATCGAGATCGCGTAGCCGTAGCCGCCGATGGCCATGAACGCGGCCATACCGAAGTTGAGCAGGCCGGTGTAGCCGAAGTGCACGGCGAGGCCGGTCGCCGCCAGGGCGTACGCGATCGTCGTCGGGCTGAAGAGATAGGAGGCGGTGTTGCCGAAGATGCTTCCGAAGTCCATGTGTCAGCCCAACCTTTCCTTGCGTCCGAGGATGCCTTGCGGCCGCACCAGCAGAATGATGATCAGCGCGACGAGTGCCGTGGCGTACTTGAGGTCGGACGGCACACCCAGCAGGGTCGACACCTCGACGGCGAGGCCGACGATGATCGAGCCGATCAGGGCGCCGATCGCCGAGCCGAGGCCACCGAGCGTGATCGCGCAGAACATCAGGAGCAGCATCTGCATGCCCATGTCCCACTTCACCCCGGGGCGGAAGTACGCCCACAGGATGCCGGAGATCGCGGCCAGGGCGCCGGCGAGGATCCACACCGTGCGGATGACCTTGTCGACGTCGATGCCGGATGCTGCGGCCAGCTGCGGGTTGTCCGAGATGGCCCTGGTCGCCTTTCCGGTGCGGGTCCTGGTGAGGAAGAACGCGACACCGAGGATCACGATGATGCTCGTCCCCATCGCGATCATGTCGATGTACGACAGCGAGATGGGGCCGAGGCGGATGGGCTCGGGGCTCGCTCCCGGCAGCTGGTAGGTGTTGCCGCCGATGAAGTACTGCATGCCGTAGCGGAGGGCGAGGGAGAGGCCGATGCTCACGATCATGAGCTGGACCACCCCGAGGCCTCTTCGGCGCAGAGGTTTCCAGATCCCGGCATCCAGCGCCCAACCGAGCGCGGCTCCGCCGATGACGGCGGCGATGATGCCGAGCCAGAGCGGCAGATGCCAGAACGTCGTGCACAGCAGCGCGACGACGGCGCCCCAGGTGACCATCTCGCCGTGGGCGAAGTTGGACAGGCGGGTGGTGCCGTAGATGAGCGCGGCACCCATCGAGGCGAGTCCGAGGAGGAGACCGAAGTTCAGGCCCCCGACGATGCGCGACAGGAGCTGATCGAGGAACGACACGGTGACCCGTTCGCCCGCTCCGAGGAAGAAGTTGACGATCTTCGTGCCGGTGAGGCCGAACTCGAGCTCGAACGACGCGGTCGTCCCCGACACGGGCTGGATGCCCTCGGGGAGCTGCGTCGCATCGACGATGACCCCCTTCGGCAGCGTGGATTCATCCACCGTGAGGGTGTACGTCTCCATCTCCGGCACGTAGAGGCGCCACTTGCCGTCGGCGTCGGTCTCGGTCTCGGCTTCGAAGCCGTTGCCCTCGATGGACATGACGACGCCCTCGACCGGCTCATCGGCGTTGGTGACGACACCGGCGAAGTAGAAGTCCGTGACCTCCTGCCCGTCGTCCGTCGTCTCGGCCGAGGCCGATGAGGGGGGCAGGAACAGGAACGCCATGAGCGCCATGAGGATACCGAGGCAGATGACGGCCCAGGGGCGCCTTCGCTGCACGGCGATTGTTGTGGGTCCCACGCAACCTCCACTGTGAGTGCTGTCACTGCGGCATCGGGTATGAACCGCAGGGATGGACGACGCATTTGAGCGTAGTGTGCGATCCCCGAATCACCTACGGTCGCGGTCAACGGTCCGATAACGGCGGGCTCCGGGAATGTTCTCGGGCGCGTCGCGCTTAGAATCTTCATACGGGCCGTGGCCCCGCAAAGGCCGACGTCGACCACCCCCCTCGCACTCGGACATGCGCGACTCGCGCAGAAGGAGAATCCATGGAACAGCACGATCCCTTCGGCTTCGTCGGACTGACGTACGACGACGTGCTGCTCCTGCCGGGGCATACCGACGTCATCCCCAGCGAGGCGGACACCTCGTCGCGGATCACCCGCCGAATCTCGGTCGCCACCCCGCTGCTGTCGAGTGCGATGGACACGGTCACCGAATCCCGCATGGCGATCGCGATGGCGCGCGAGGGCGGCATCGGCATCCTGCACCGCAACCTCTCCATCGCCGACCAGGCCGCGCACGTCGACCGCGTCAAGCGCAGCGAGTCGGGCATGATCACCGACCCGATCACCACGACCCAGGACGCGACCGTCGAAGAGGTCGACAACCTGTGCGCCAAGTACCGCATCTCGGGACTCCCGGTGGTCGACGACGACGGCAAGCTGGTCGGCATCATCACCAACCGCGACATGCGCTTCGTGTCGGGCTTCGAGCGGCAGAGCACCTTCGTCAAAGACGTCATGACGAGCGAGAACCTCGTCACCGCGCCGGTCGGGGTGGCCGCCGGCGAGGTCATCGCCCTGTTCGCGAAGCACCGCGTCGAGAAGCTGCCGCTCATCGACGAGAACGGCAAGCTCGCGGGCCTCATCACCATCAAGGACTTCGACAAGAGCGAGAAGTACCCCCTCGCCACCAAGGACGACCAGGGTCGTCTGCGCGTCGGTGCGGCGATCGGCTTCTTCGGAGACGCGTGGGAGCGCGCCGAGGCGCTGCGCGACGCCGGTGTCGACGTGCTCGTCGTCGACACCGCCAACGGGCAGTCCCAGGGCGTCATCGACCTCGTCCGCCGCCTGAAGGCCGACGCGTCGTTCGAACACATCGACATCGTCGGCGGCAACGTCGCGACCCGCGAGGGAGCGCAGGCTCTGGTCGACGCGGGCGTCGACGCCGTGAAGGTCGGCGTCGGGCCCGGCTCCATCTGCACCACGCGCGTCGTCGCGGGTGTGGGCGTGCCGCAGGTCACCGCCGTCTACGAGGCTTCTCTGGCGGCCCGACCGGCCGGCGTGCCCGTGATCGCCGACGGAGGACTGCAGTACTCCGGCGACATCGCCAAGGCGCTCGTCGCCGGCGCCGACGCCGTCATGCTCGGCTCGCTCCTGGCCGGAACCGACGAGTCCCCGGGCGAGATCGTCTTCCAGTCCGGCAAGCAGTTCAAGCAGTACCGCGGAATGGGCTCGCTGGGGGCGATGCAGACCCGCGGCAAGCAGACCTCGTACTCCAAGGACCGCTACTTCCAGGCCGATGTCCCCAGCGACGACAAGCTGATCCCCGAGGGAATCGAAGGGCAGGTGCCGTACCGCGGCCCGCTCGCCGCCGTCGCCTATCAGCTGGTCGGCGGACTCCGCCAGTCGATGTTCTACGTCGGTGCCCGCACGATCGAAGAGCTCAAGACGCGCGGCAAGTTCGTGCGCATCACCTCGGCGGGGCTCAAGGAGTCGCACCCGCACGACGTGCAGATCGTCGTGGAAGCGCCCAACTACAAGAAGTGACGTCGGATCCCGACGGGATCTTCGCAGAGGGGCCGGATGCCGTGCGCATCCGGCCCCTTCCGTCTGTCCAGGGCGCGGCGTAGCGTGCCGGTATGTGCCGAAACATCGTCCCGCTGAACAACCTCGAGCCCGCCGCGACCGATGACGAGTGCCACGACGCGGCGCTCCAGTTCGTCCGGAAGATCTCCGGAGCGAACGCGCCGTCGCGTGCGAATCAGGCCGTGTTCGACCGCGCCGTCGCTGAGATCGCACAGGCGACGAGAGCCCTCCTCGACGAGCTCGTCACGACCGCGCCGCCCAAGAATCGCGACGAGGAGGCGACCAAGCGCCGTGCACGCTCCGCCGAGCGCTACGAGGCGATCCGGGTCTACCAACAGGAGAAGAAGGCCGCTGCCGCGAGGTCGTGATCCGCGCGGCCCGGGTGGCGAACGGGCTATGCCAGAATCGACATACCCCGCTCGACTTTCCCAGCGGTCCGGTGTTGAAGGCGCCGAGATCGCACTCGCCGATCCCCATCGGTCAGGGAACCTCCCCAAGGAGAGCTGTACAAATGCCTGAGGATGCTCCCAGAGTCCTCGTCGTCGACGACGACGCCGACGTCGCCCTGCTCGTGAAGACCGTGCTCGAGAGGCGGGCCGGCTGCATCGTCGACGTCGCCGAAGACGGGCGGGCCGCCGTCGAACGCGTGGCGCAGGTGCGCCCCGACGTCGTCGTGACCGACATCGAGATGCCCGGACTCAACGGACTCGAACTCCTCGCCGAACTCCGGCGCACGGTTCCCACCGTGCCCGTCGTGGTGATGACCGCCCACGTGTCGGTCGAGTACGCGGTCTCGGCGCTGCGCGCGCAGGCGGACGAGTTCCTCACCAAGCCCCTCGACAACGCCAAGCTCGTCGAGTCGGTCATGCGACTGGTCGAGGAAGGACGCCGTCGCCGGGAGGAGGCGCGCCCGACGGAGCGTGTGCTCGCGATCGGCGCCCATCCCGACGACGTCGAGATCGGGGTCGGCGGACTTCTCGCCGCTCATTCTCGGGCGCAGGACGAGATCACGATCCTCACCCTGTCTCGCGGGGCCCGCGGCGGCGACGCCGCGAGCCGACAGGACGAATCCCTGGCGGCGGCGGAGATGCTCGGCGCCCGGCTGTTCCTGAAGGACCTCGTGGACACCGAGATCTCGGGCGGCGGATCGACGGTGCGCCTCATCGAGGAGGTCGTGCAGGAGATTCAGCCGACCATCGTCTACACGCACTCGAGCAATGACCGGCACCAGGACCACCGCGCCGTGAGCGAGGCCACGATCGTGGCGACCCGCCGCGTGGGCACGGTCGCCTGCTACCAGAGCCCGTCGTCGACGATCGATTTCCGTCCCACCCGGTTCGTGCGGATCGATCAGTATCTCGACGACAAGCTCCGGCTGCTCGAGCGTTTCGGCTCGCAGACGGCGAACCGCGACTACCTGGCTCCCGAGTTCGTCACCGCGACCGCGCGGTACTGGTCGCGGTTCGGCGGCGGAACAGCCGTGGAACCCCTCGAAGTGGTGCGCGAGACGGCCGAGTTCATCGGCGCCCACGAACTCAGCCGACGGGAGAGCTGATGACCACACGTGTCCTGGTGACCGGAGCGGGTGGACCGGCCGGAGTCGCCGTGATCCGATCCCTCCTCCGCCGATCCGATCTGACCGTGTTCGCCGCCGACATGGACGGCTGGGCGAGCGGCATCTATCTGGTGCCACCGGCGCAGCGTCGCCTGGTCCCTCCGGGAAGGGACGACGACTTCGTGCCGGCGATCGCGCGGATGGTCGAGGCGGACCGGATCGATCTCGTGATCTCCACCGTCGACGTCGAGCTCATCGCGCTGGCCGAGCGACGGGACGAACTGGCACCCGCCGTGCTCGCCGCCCCGTCGGCGGACACGCTGAACACCGCGCTGGACAAGCTCGCGCTCGCCGAACGGTGCGCTCCCACCGGTCTCACTCCCCGCACGGTGCTCGCCGGACCCGACGCGCAGGCCGTCGACTGGGAGTTCCCGGTCTTCGCCAAGCCGCGCCAGGGCGCCGGCAGCCGGGGCGTGCGTCTCGTGCCCGATCGGACGGCACTCGAGGCACTCCCCACGGATGAGGGGCTGATCGTGCAGGACTTCCTTCCGGGGGAGGAGTACTCGGTCGACGTCATCGCGGATGCGACGGGTCACGTGGTCGCCGCGGTGCCCCGCACCCGTGCCCGGGTCGATTCCGGGGTCGCCATCGCCGGACGCACCGTGCAGGACCCGGAGCTCGAAGAGGCGGCGGCATCGATCGCCCGCGCCATCGGACTCGTCGGCGTCGCGAACGTGCAGCTGCGCCGGGACCGCGCCGGCCGGGCCGTGCTGCTCGAGGTCAATCCGCGCTTCCCCGGCGCGCTGCCGCTGACGATCGCGGCCGGTGTCGACATCCCCTCTCTCGTGGCCGACCTGTTCCTCGGACGCGAGCTGCCGGTGCACGTCCCGTTCCGGGAGGTCGCGTCGGTGCGTTTCCTGGAGGACGTGATCGTCGAGGTGGATGACCTGCTGGTCTCCGAGCACGCGGGTCATCAGGAGGAGCTGTGACCCACGCCGTACTGCGCGGCGACCATCACGTGCACTCGACCTTCTCGGACGATGCCGTCTCGACGCTGGCCCAGAACGTCGATGCCGCGGTCGCGGCCGGGTTGACCACGCTGCGTCTCGTCGACCACGTGCGTCAGAGCACCACGTGGGTGCCCGAGTACCTGGCCGCCGTGCGCGCGCTGCGGGTGCCCGATGGACTCACCGTGCTCTCGGGCGTCGAGGCCAAGATCCTCGATGCCGCGGGGGCGCTCGACATCCCGGTGCTGCCGGAGGGCATCGACCGGATCCTGATCGCCGATCACCAGTTCCCGGGAACGGACGGCCCCCTCGGCCCCTCGACCGTGCGCGATCGGATCGCCGCGGGTTGGGCCCCGGACGACGTGCTGGATCAGTTCGTCGACGCGCTCATCGCGACGATGCGTCGGCATCCCGGGAATCAGCTCGCGCACTGCTTCTCGATCCTCCCCAAGATCGGTCTGTCCGAGTTCGATCTCGGCCCGGAGCGCACGCAGGCGTGGGCGCTCGCCGCGGCGCAGACCGACACCCTGGTCGAGGTCAATGAGAAGTGGGGGTGCCCCGGCGTCGAAGCGCTGTCGGCCCTCCGCCGCGCCGGGGGAGTGATCGTCGCCTCCACGGACAGCCACGACGCCGCCGAGGTCGGCCGCTACTCGCGGGTGATTCCGCTGCTCGATGCGGTGGAGGCCGCCTGATGGCCGATCTGACCTGGCTGCAGACCGTGTTCGTGGTCATCCTCCTGCTGTGCGTTCTGGTCGGCACGCTGCCGGTGATCAACACGGGACTGCAGTTCCTCATGCTGCCGGTGCATGCGTTCCGCAACCACTACGGCAAGGCCGCGCCGTACCATCCGAACGTCGCCGTCATCATCCCGGCGTGGAACGAGGGGGCTGTCATCGGCCCGGCGATCGAGCGGCTGCTCCAGCTGGAGTACCCCGCCGATCGCCTGCGCGTGTTCGTCGTCGACGACGCGTCCACCGACGACACCCCCGCTATCGTCGGGGCCAAGGCCGATGCCCACCCCGGACGGGTCGTGCACCTGCGGCGCGAGAAGGGTGGCGAGGGCAAGGCTCACACGCTCAACCACGGCCTGGATGTGGTGCTCGCCGACGTCTGGACCGAAGCCGTGCTCATCATGGACGCCGACGTGATCTTCGCGCGCGACTCCCTGCGCAAACTCAGCCGGCATCTCGCCGATGACAAGGTCGGGGCGGTGACCGCCTACATCGCCGAGGGCAGCCGCGACCGCAACTACCTCACGCGGTTCATCGCGATCGAGTACGTGATCGGCCAGCTCTCCGCCCGTCGGGTGCAGAACGTCGGCGGCGCGATCGCCTGTCTCGCCGGCGGCGCCCAGCTGCATTCGCGGGCCAACCTCGAGGCGATCGGCGGGCACATCCCGACGGGGACTCTCGCCGAAGACACGATGACCACGTTCGAGGGTCAGCTCAAGGGTCGCCGGATGGTGTTCGAGCCGCACGCCGTCGTGCTCGCCGAAGAGCCGCGGACGATCGACAGCCTCTGGAAGCAGCGACTGCGCTGGGCCCGCGGCAACGTGCAGCTGACCTCGATCTACCGCAAGCTGTGGTTCCGTCCGAGCCGCGAGCACAACCTGGGCAGCTTCTCGTTCGGACTGGCCTGGTTCACCATCCTCCTGCTGCCCGCGTTCATGCTGCTCGCCGCGGCGGGAATGCTCGCTCTGCTCGTGCTGCACAGCGACATCGCGGAGTTCGTGTTCCGCTTCATGTGGATCTCGGCGGCCTGCATCTACCTGTATTCGATGCTGTACGCGGTGCAGCTCGATCCCCGTACGGGCCGGCACTCCTGGCGCGAGGCGATCATGTTCCCGGGGCTGGGTGCGCTCCTCCTGATGGCGATCGCCCTCTTCCCGTGGGCATTCGAATCCGGTCTCGAGGCCGTCGGACTGGATCTCACCGACGAGACGCGCATCCTCTGGGCCGTGATCTTCTACCTCTGGGGCCCGATCTCGATGCTCGGGATCTGGCTCGCGCGCGCGGTCGAGAAGCTTCCGGGCGGGCGTTTCTTCGCCGGGCTCCTGCTCTACATCTGCGGCTACGGCTCCCTGCTGTGCGCGATCACCGTGGACTCCTACATCAAAGAGTGGCGTCGTGCCGACGCCTCCTGGATCAAGACCGAGAAGATCGGACGCGTCGACTCATGAACGCTGCACCGTCACCCGAAGCCGAGCGGGAGGAGATCGTCGCGGATGCCCGGCGCGAGCGACGACTGATCCCGCAGGCTGTTCTCGCGCTCGTCGTCGTCGTCGTGGTCGTCGTCGTGCGAGAGCTGTTCCTTCGATGACCGGGAGGCCGTTGGCCCTCGTCGTCGAGGACGCTCCCGACCAGGCTGCGCTCCTGCGGCGTTATCTCGATCGTGAGGGCTTCGATGTCTTCATCGCGCACGACGCCGAGTCGGCGATCGCGGCCTTCCCGGACATCGATCCGGTGGTCGCCGTGCTCGATCTGCTGCTCCCGGGGATCTCCGGGCAGGCCTGCGCGCGCCTGGTGCAGGAGCGATTCCCCGACTGCTTCCTCGTGATCAGCTCGGTGCTCGATGCCGCTGACTACCCGCCGGCGGATGCCGCGCTGCCGAAACCGATCACGGGCGCCGACCTGCATCGCATCGTGGAGCAGGTGAAGCGGTGAGGGCGACCCCGATCGACCGGGCCGAGAGCCGGTGGTACCGGATGTTCGACAACCCGAGCCCGCTGGTCAAGCAGCTGCCGTCGGCGGCCGCGATTGTCATCGCGGCGCTGCTGTCATGGGGGAACGCGGACCTGCCTTTCACGAACCTCGGCGTCGCCCTCCTCGGCATCGGCCTTCTCCTCGCTGCGACGCTGCAGGCTGCGGTGCTCAGCGCCCGTCACGTCTATGACGGCTGGGTCGTGCTGCTCGTCCCGATGATCGACATCATCGGGTTCGGTTTCTTCCGGGCCGGCACGGGCGGCGCCTCGTCCATCTTCGGTTCGCTGGTCATCCTGCCTGTGGTGTGGATCGCGGCCGCCCCCGGCATCCGCTGGGTCTTCGTGGTCGGCGGACTCACCTCCATCGCCCTGCTCCTGCCGTACTTCGCCGATCCGCCCTCGACGTCGGTGGAGTGGCTGCGCGGGGTCATCGGGCCGCTGGTGTTCTCCGCGGTCGCGGCCGTCGTCAATGAGCTGTCCCGACAGCAGCGCATGCGCGTCGACCAGGCGGAGGAGCTCGTCGTCGAACGCACGCGAGCGTTGTCGGAGAACGTCGCGATGATCGTGCAGCTCCGCGACAAAGAACGTCAGTACCGCGAGCTGCTGGACTCGTTCGAGAGCCTGTGGGCGTCGATCACGGCGCAGGCGGTGATCGCGACGGACTGCAGCGGGAAGATCACGGCCTGGAATCCCGGAGCGGAACGCCTGCTGGGACTCTCGGCGGAGGAGGCCCGCGACGACGTGCGCATCGACCGCTTCTTCTCGACGGCGGTCCTGTCGATGCTGGCCGCCGACAACGTCGACCGTCCCGGCTCGGACCACGAGCTTCTGCCCGGCTACGCGGAGCTCTCGCCCGGAATCCAGGCGCTGTTCTCGCAGGCTGACGCCGGGCTCCCGGTCGACGGGGACGTCGAGGTGACGACGGCGGGCGGTACGACGGTTCCCGCCCGGGTCACCGTCACCCCGCACAAGGACGGCGCCGGCGCGCAGCAGGGATACCTGTTCGTGCTCACCGACGAGACCAGGGCGGTCGAGGTCGCGCGCATGAAGGACGAGTTCGTGGGGATGATCTCCCACGAGCTGCGCACGCCGCTGAGCGCGATCATCGGCTTCCTCGATCTGCTGCAGAACGATCCAGGCCAGCCTCTCACCGAGGACCAGCAGGAGTTCGTCGGCATCATCGAGCGCAATGCGAAGCGTCTGCTCAACCTCGTCGGCGATCTGCTCTTCACCGCGCAGGTCGAGTCCGGGAGGTTCCCGCTCGAGCGCGAAGAGGTCGATATCGCCGAGCTCGTCCGATCGGCGGTTGTCTCGGCGGGTCCGCACGCGCAGCGCGAGGGCATAGAGATCGCGGCGGAGGTCGGTGCTGACGCCATTCCTCTCCTGATCGACTCCGGGCGGATCGGTCAGGCTCTCGACAATCTGCTGTCCAACGCGATCAAGTTCACCCCGCGTGGCGGGCGCGTCAACGCCCGCGTCCGTCCGGTCGACGGGGGAGTGGAGCTGGCCGTGCAGGACACGGGCGTCGGGATCCCGGAAGACGAACAGGGGATGCTGTTCACCCGGTTCTTCCGTGCGTCGACCGCGACGCGCAACGCCGTGCCGGGCGTGGGGCTCGGGCTCACGATCACCCGGGCGATCGTCCTGGCGCACGGCGGGAGCATGGATGTCACCAGCCAGGAGGGCGTGGGCACCGAGTTCCGCTTCGTCCTGCCGTCGGCGCCCCGCA
Organism: Microbacterium sp. B19(2022); assembly: GCF_012030385.1. Lineage (NCBI taxonomy): Bacteria > Bacillati > Actinomycetota > Actinomycetes > Micrococcales > Microbacteriaceae > Microbacterium > Microbacterium sp. B19(2022). Next base: position 40,139 of record NZ_JAAUVO010000015.1, on the reverse strand, counting down.
CCGAAGTGCTGATGAGTGTGAGCCGCGCCGACTGATCTCCCACCGCGAGAGCGCGAGTGGTACCGTGGGGCAATGGATACCACATTCGTCGCACCGATGGGTGATCGTGGTCGTCTGGTCATCCCGGCCGAGCTCCGCAGCCGCCAGCATTGGGAGCAGGGTGTGCCGCTGCTGATGATCGAGACTGCGGGTGGGGTCATCCTGGTCACCCGCGAGCAGGCCAAGGCCCTCGTCAGGTCTCAGCTGGAAGGCAAGGACGTTCTGGAATCGCTTCTCGCCGAACGTCGGGCGGCCGCAAGCTCCGAGGACGCCGCTGCGTGATCGTCCTGGATGCGTCCGCACTCCTCGCATTCCTGCAGGGCGAACCCGGAGCCGATCGCGTCGAGGAGGCTCTCGACGAAGCGGTGGTCGGAGCGGCGAACTGGTCCGAGGTCGCGCAGAAGGTGCGCGCCTCCGGTGCCGACTGGGGCGTGGCGTCCGGACTGCTGCTCAGCTATCGACTGCGCGTCGAGCCGGTGTCGCACCGTGACGCCGAGGAGGCGGCCCGGTTGTGGAAGCGCGGGAGCGGCCTTTCGCTCGGCGATCGGCTGTGCCTCGCGGTAGCGGCGCGTCTCGACGCGGTCGCGCTCACGGCGGATCGCGCCTGGGGCGAATCCAAACGCGTCGAGCAGCTCCGGCGTTGACCCTGAACCGCGGAGCGTCGCATCCGTGACGCTCCGTGTCCGGGTGTGAAGCCGGATGACGTGACCCGTACGGCGCGAGTGAGCGGATCGCTACCTTCGGGCCATGACTCTCCTCCAGGACCAGCTCGCCGGCATCGCCGATGTCACTCCCGCCGAGCGCTCGCAGCGACTCACCGACGCGGGTACCGCGTGGAACGAGCGGATCGCCGCGGATGCCGCGAACGCGCAGCTCACCTACCGCGTGAGCGGGCGCGGCATCGGCTCCGTCGCCACAGAGATCCGCGCAGGGAAGCACCGCTTCCTGGTCGACGAGCCCGGCGCGCTGGCCGGAGACGACGTGGCGGCGAGCCCCGTCGAGTACGCGCTGGGTGCGCTCATCTCCTGTCAGGTGGTCGTGTACCGTCTCTACGCGCAGGCGCTCGGTCTCACGATCGATGAGATCGAGATCACCGCGGAGGGCGACCTCGATGTCCGCACGCTCTTCGGCATCGACGAGTCGGGGAGGGCGGGCTTCCATGATGTCCGGGTCTCGGTCGACATCACGGGCCCGGACAGCGCCGAGCAGTACGAGAACCTGCGCACCGTCGTCGATGCGCACTGCCCCGTGTTCGATCTCTTCGCGGCGCCCGTGCCGACATCGAGCGCTCTCGCCTGAGCGCGGTTCGGTGCGTGGCGTCCGCGCCTGATAGCCTGGTCGGCTCGGCATGCGCGGGCGGAAGGACGGCCACGCACCGTGGGCTACATCGATGTCTCCAGCGTCTCACTGACGCTCCCCGACGGCAGACCGCTTCTCGACGAGGCGACTTTTCGGGTCGGCGCCGGCTCCACCAGCGCCCTGATCGGACCGAACGGGGCGGGCAAGACCACCCTGTTGCGGATCATCCGGGGCGATCAGGCGGCCGATGACGGGGTCGTGACCATCGACGGCGGACTCGGCGTCATGGATCAGTTCGTCGGTCACGGCGAGGCGGGCGAGACGGTGCACCAGCTGCTGACGCGCGTCGCCCCGGCCCGCATTCGCGCGGCGGCCGAAGCTCTCGAGGCCGCCGAGAACGCACTGATCGAGCGCGACGAGCACGACACGCAGATGGCATACGCGTCGGCGATCTCCGAGTACGCGGACGCCGGCGGCTACGAGCACGAGACCGTCTGGGATCAGTGCACGGTCGCAGCGCTCGGCGTGCCGTTCGAGCGGGCGCGATATCGCGAGCTCACGATGCTCTCCGGCGGCGAGCAGAAGCGGCTCGCGCTCGAAGCCCTGCTGCGCGGACCCGACGAGGTGCTGCTGCTCGACGAGCCCGACAACTACCTCGATGTCCCGACCAAGCGGTGGTTGGAGGAGCAGCTTCGTCAGACGCCCAAGACCGTGCTGCTCGTCTCGCACGACCGGGAGTTGCTCGCCCGTGCCGTCGACCGGCTGATCACGCTCGAGCCGGGCGGCGCCGGTGCCACGGCGTGGGTGCACGGTGGAGGGTTCGCCACCTACCAGCAAGCGCGGACCGACCGGATGGACCGCCTCGACGAGCTGCGTCGGCGCTGGGACGAGCAGCACGAGAAGCTGCGCACGCTGGTCGCGAACCTCAAGGTGAAGGCGTCGGCGAACGACGGCTTCGCCTCGCGCTATCAGGCGGCGCAGACCCGCCTGCGCAAGTTCGAGGAGGCGGGGCCGCCCGAGGAGCGACCGCCCGCGCAGGACTTCGACATGCGTCTGCGCGGCTCCCGCACCGGCAAGCGGGCCGTGGTCGCACAGCGTCTCGAGTTGACCGGGCTCATGCGTGCCTTCGATGCGGAGGTCTGGTACGGCGACCGGGTCGCAGTGCTCGGTTCGAACGGATCGGGCAAGTCGCACTTCCTGCGACTGCTCGCGCGCGGCGGCAGCGACCCTGATGCCACCCTCGGCCATGTCACGACGACCGGAGAGCAGGTCAGCGCGGTCGCGCACACCGGCACGGCGACTCTCGGTGCACGCGTCGTGCCGGGGCTGTTCGCGCAGACCCATGCGCACCCGGAGTTCGTCGGGCGCACGCTGCTGGAGATCCTGCACCGCGGCGACGATCGTCGTGCGGGGATGCCTCGGGATGCCGCGAGTTCGGCGCTCGACCGGTACGGGCTCGTGCGGCAGGCGCAGCAGACGTTCGACTCGCTGTCGGGCGGGCAGCAGGCGCGGTTCCAGGTGCTGCTGCTCGAACTCTCCGGGGCGACGCTGCTGCTGTTGGACGAGCCGACCGACAACCTGGACCTGGAGTCCGCCGAGGCGCTGGAGCAGGCCCTGGCGCGGTTCGAGGGGACGGTGCTGGCGGTCACCCACGACCGCTGGTTCGCCCGGTCGTTCGACCGCTTCCTGGTCTTCGGGTCGGACGGCGACGTCTATGAATCGGGCGAACCCGTGTGGGACGAGAAGCGGGTGGCTCGTGCGCGCTGACGGCGCGGGTTCAGGACGCGGGATGGCTCCCGAGCTCGGATCCCTCTCCCCGCACGGAGGCGTCCGACCGCCGGGTAGGCTGGAGGGGTGACCATGGAGATCGAGCTCGGCCGAGGAAAGCGCGCACGTCGCGCGTACACGTTCGATGACATCGCGGTGGTGCCTTCTCGGCGCACGCGCAACCCGGAGGACGTGTCCACTGCCTGGACGATCGACGCCTTCGGTTTCGGCATCCCGGTGCTCGGAGCCCCCATGGACTCGGTCGTTAGCCCGCAGACGGCGATCATGCTGGGCCAGCTGGGCGGACTGGGCGTGCTGGACCTCGAGGGTCTGTGGACCCGGTACGAGAACCCGGAGCCGCTGCTCGCCGAGATCGCCGGTCTCGACGAGGCAACGGCCACGGTCCGCATGCAGGAGCTGTACTCCGAGCCGATCAAGCCCGAGCTCATCACTCGCCGCCTCGCCGAGATCCGCGAGGCCGGCGTCACGGTGGCGGGCTCGCTCACGCCGCAGCGCACGCAGGAGTTCTACGACACGGTGGCTCGTGCGGGAGTCGACCTGTTCGTCATCCGCGGCACCACGGTCTCGGCCGAGCACGTGTCCAGCGTCGCCGAGCCCCTGAACCTCAAGAAATTCATCTACGACCTCGACGTCCCCGTCATCGTCGGCGGAGCCGCCACCTACACCGCGGCCCTGCACCTCATGCGTACCGGAGCAGCCGGAGTGCTCGTCGGCTTCGGCGGGGGAGCGGCGTCCACGACCCGCGCGACCCTCGGCATCCACGCGCCGATGGCGACTGCCGTCTCCGACGTCGCCGCCGCGCGACGCGACTACCTCGACGAGTCCGGCGGCCGCTACGTGCACGTCATCGCCGACGGGGGAGTCGGCACCTCCGGCGACATCGTCAAGGCGCTCGCCATGGGAGCGGATGCCGTCATGCTCGGCGTCGCGCTGGCCCGTGCCACCGACGCGCCGGGACGCGGATTCCACTGGGGTCCCGAGGCCCACCACCCGAAGCTCCCGCGCGGTCGTCGGGTCGAGGTCGGCGGCATCGGCACGCTCGAAGAGATCCTCTACGGCCCCGCGCCGGTCGCCGACGGCACCGCGAACCTGATCGGTGCGCTGCGGAAGTCGATGGCGACCACCGGATACTCCGACCTCAAGGAGTTCCAGCGGGTCGAGGTCGTGCTCGCGCCGTACGAGGCCTGAGGTTCAGCGCACCACCGTGACGACACCTGCTCTGTTCCCCCCGACCCTTCGTGAGGTCATGCTCCGGGGACGCTGGATCGGCATGCTGCTGCTCTGCCTCCTCGTCGCCGGTGTGTTCGCCTGGCTCGGCCAGTGGCAGCTCGAGCGCGCGATCGAGACCGATCCGCCGGACCCCGGCGCGACCGAGCAGGTGCAGCAGCTCACTGACGTCCTCGAGCCGGCGCAATACCTCCCGGAGCCCCTGGTGGGACAGCGGGTGGAGACCTCCGGTGCGTGGGTTCCCGAGGACTTCATCGTCGTGTCGAGCCGGTTCAACGACGACGTCGAAGGCTACTGGGTCACCGGTCAGCTGCGCGTCGACGAGCGCACCTCCATCGCGGTAGCGATCGGATGGGCGCCGGATCGGTCCACCGCCGACGCGGCGGTGGAGGAACTCGAGGCGGGTGCCGACGGCTCTCCTGTCGATATCACCGGGCGCATCATCTCGGACGAGGGCCCCAAGGTCCCCCCGCACTCCGATCCCGCACAGCTGGACAGGATGTCGCCCGCCGCGCTTCTCAGCCGCTGGCACGACATCGATCAGCTCGACGTCTACCGCCCCTACCTGGCTTCGACCACCGCGTCGGCCGGGCTGGTCGACATCTCGTCGCCGGCCCCCGAGGAGATGTCGCCGGTGAACTGGCTCAACGTCTTCTACGCCGTGGAATGGGCGATCTTCGCCGGGTTCGCGTTCTACCTCTGGTATCGCCTCGCGAAAGACGCCTGGGAGCGCGAGGTCGAAGAGTTCGAAGACGCGGCGGCCGCGGAAACCGTCTGATCGATCCGCGCATCCGCGCGCGATTCGGTGCGCAATTGCGTGCCGCCGCCTCCCGATAGCGACCTTCGTCAGGGGTCGTCGAGGCCATCCGGTGAGCGCTGGATGTCGAATCGGAAAACTCCGTTGAGGATGTCCGGACCGCTACGTATGCTCGCACCATGTGAGCATGCTGGGAGTTTCCCCTGTGTGCAGCGTCAGTCCTGAGAAGTGTCGAACCCGACCGAGGAGACAGCACCGATGATGTCCGCTCCAGACGACGAGAACCGCATGGGTTCCGTCTCGCACCGTAGAAGTCGGGGGCGCATCGGCGCTCTCGCCGTGACCTGCGTCGCCGCGCTGAGCCTCGGCTCGCTGGCCGCTGTGCCCGCCACAGCCGACACCACCGGCACGGGGGTGGTGATCAACGAGGCGTACCTCTCCGGCGGCAGCGCAGGGGCGGCGTTCAAGAACAAGTTCGTCGAGCTCTACAACCCGACCTCGGCGCCGATCACCCTCGACGGCATGTCGCTGCAGTACCGGTCCGGCACCGGCACGGGCGCCGCCAACGGCGTCGCCGCGCTCACCGGCGTGATCCCGGCCGGCGGTCACTACCTCGTGCAGGGCAACAGCAACGGCGCGAACGGCGCCGAACTGCCCGCTCCGGACGCCACGAGCACACTGACCCCGAGCGGCACCACAGGAACGCTGGCGCTCGTCGAGGGCACGGCGGCGGTGACTCTCACTCCCGGTTCGGTCGTGGGCGTCGACGGCGTGGTCGACCTGCTCGGCTACGGCACCTCCAACACGTTCGAGGCCAAGGCGGCTACCCCGCCCGCCGGCAACACCGACGTGAAGTCGCTGAACCGCACCGACGGCGTCGACACCGACGACAACAGCGCCGACTTCACACTCTCGGCCACGATCACCCCGCAGAACTCCGGCGACACCGACCCGGGCACGGACCCGGGTGGCGAGCCGACCAAGGCGACGATCGCCGAGGTGCAGGGCACGACCGACGTCTCTCCGCTGAGCGGCAAGACCGTGCAGGTCGAGGGCGTCGTCACGGCCGACTACCGCACCGGCGGCTACAAGGGCATCGTCATCCAGACGCAGGGCTCCGGCGGTGCGACGGACGCGACGCCCGGTGCCTCCGACGGCGTGTTCGTCTTCCTGAACGCACTGGCACCGAGCCTCGAGATCGGCGACCTCGTCTCGGTCACCGGCTCCGTGAGCGAGTACTTCGGGCAGACACAGCTCAACCCGGCCGCAGCAGCCGACATCGGGGTGCTGACCGCCGGCGTCGGCGTTCCCGCCGTCACGCCGCTGCCCGCCACGGTGCAGGGTGCCGACCGCGAGCAGTACGAGAACATGTATGTGGCTCCCGAGGGCAGCTACCGTCTCGCCTCCAGCCACCAGCTCTTCAACTTCGGCACGCTGTGGCTGAACGCCGGAGCAGACCTCGCGGTGAAGAGCACCGAGACCACTCGTCCCGGCGACGAGGCGGCGGCGATCGCCGCGGCCAACCGTGCCAACCGCATCCTGCTCGACGACGGCTGGTCCATCCAGGTGTCCAACAGCGGACACCCGGGCGAGCAGCCGTACTTCACGAAGGATGCCGTCGTCCGCAACGGCGACACGGTCGACTTCGGCGACAACGGTTACGTGCTGCAGTGGGGCTTCAACGACTGGCGTCTGCAGCCCGTCGTGCCGATCGACGACTCCTCGTCCGCCGACCTCAAGGTCGGCTTCGAGGCGACGAACCCGCGCACCGCATCCGCGCCCGAGGTGGGCGGCGACGTGCAGGTCGCGTCCTTCAACGTCTACAACTACTTCACGACGCTCAAGAGCGAGAACTCCAACGCCCGCGGGGCCGCGAACGCGGCGCAGTTCGCGATCCAGAAGTCCAAGATCGTCGCGGCGATCAACGGACTCGACGCCGAGATCGTCTCCCTCATGGAGATCGAGAACTCGGTCAAGCTCGGAAAGCCCGTCGACGCGGCCCTCAAAGACCTGGTCGCGGGCCTCAACGCCGACGCCGGCAGCGATGTGTGGGGCTACGTTCCCACGCCCGCCGCGCTGAACGATGCGGCGACGACCGACTTCATCACCAACGCGATCATCTACAAGAAAGACGCCGTCGAGACGGTGGGCGACAGCGCCACGGTGACCGACGAGACCGTGTGGGGCAACGCCCGCGAGCCGATCGCGCAGGCGTTCGACATCGACGGTCGCGTCGTCACGGTGGTGGCGAATCACCTGAAGTCGAAGTCGCCGCCCGAGGGGGCGGGCGCGGAGCCGGCCGACGGTCAGGGCTTCTTCAACGCCGACCGCGTGAAGCAGGCGAATGCGATCCTCGCCTTCACTGCCGACCTCGAGGAGACCACCGGCAGCAGTGACATGCTGCTGATCGGCGACTTCAACGCCTACGGCAAGGAAGACCCGATCAACGTGTTCACGTCGAACGGGTGGAGCGACCTCGTCGCCGACAAGACCGATGGCCAGTACACGTACACGTTCGACGGTGAACTCGGTTCGCTCGACCACGTGATCGCGTCGCCGTCGCTCGCCTCGTCGATCACAAGCGCAGGCGTGTGGGGCATCAACTCGCCGGAGTGGAGCGACCGCGGCTACGCGTACGGCGCCACCGACGAGGGCACGCCCTACCGGTCCAGCGACCATGACCCGATCATCGTCGGCGTCTCCTCGGAGATCCCGCCGGTGAGCATCGACGTCGTCACGGTCAACGACTTCCATGGACGGATCGAGGCCGACGGTGCTGCCGCCGGTGCCGCCGTCCTCGCGGGAGCCGTGAAGCAGTTCCGCGACGAGAACCCGAACACGATCTTCGCCGGTGCCGGCGACCTGATCGGGGCTTCGACGTTCACCTCGTTCATCAACGATGACAACCCGACGATCGACGCGCTGAACGCGGCCGGTCTCGATGTCAGCGCTGCGGGCAACCACGAGTTCGACCAGGGCTGGGAAGACCTGCGCGACCGCGTGCAGGAACGTGCGGACTGGGAGTACATCTCGTCGAACGTGTTCGTCACCGAGACCGGCGAGCCTGCGCTCGCACCGGCCTGGGTGAAGGAGCTCGACGGCGTGAAGGTCGGCTTCGTCGGTGCCGTCACCGAAGACCTCGACTCGCTCGTCTCGCCCGAGGGCATCAAGGACCTCGAGGTCCGCAGCATCGCCGACTCCGTGAATGCGGTGGCCGACGATCTGCGCGACGGTGACGAGTCCAACGGTGAGGCGGATGTCGTCATCCTGCTCGTGCACGAGGGCGCCTCCAGCGTCGAGCTGTCGAGCATCACCCCGGATTCGCCCCTTGGCGAGATCGTCTACGGTGTCGACGACGACGTGGACGCGATCGTGTCGGCACACACCCACCTCGCGTACAACCACGTGATCGACGGCCGCCCGGTCGTCTCGGCGGGGCAGTACGGCGAGAACCTGGGCCTGATGAACATCAAGGTCGACCCGAAGACGAAGGACTTGATCTCGATCACCAACGAGATCAAGCCCCTCACCGCTGCCGGCAAGCCGCTGTACCCGGCGGTGCCCGAGGTGCAGGCGATCGTCGACCAGGCCAAGGCCGAGGCCGACGTGCTGGGCGCGATCAAGGTCGGCGACATCACGGCCGACTTCAACCGCGCACGCCAGAGCGACGGCAAGACGGAGAACCGCGGTGGCGAGTCCACCATCGGCAACTTCGTCGCCGATGTGCAGCAGTGGTCCACGGGCGCCGACCTGGCACTCATGAACCCTGGGGGCATCCGCGCGAACCTCACCTACGCCTCGTCCAACGCGAACGACCCGAACGGCAACGTCACCTATCGCGAGGCGGCGACGGTACAGCCGTTCGCCAACACGCTGGTGACGCTGACGCTCACCGGCACGCAGCTGAAGGGCGTGCTCGAGGAGCAGTGGCAACCGGCGGGTTCGGCGCGTCCGTTCCTGAAGCTCGGAGTCTCGGAGGGGCTGGTCTACACCTACGACCCCACCGCGGCGCAGGGCTCGCGGATCACGTCGATCACGCTCAACGGCACGCCGGTCGACCCGGCAGCGAACTACACGGTCGCCGCCAACTCGTTCCTCGCTGCGGGTGGAGACAACTTCTTCACCTTCAAGGAGGGCGCGGGCAAGCGCGACACCGGCAAGATCGACCTGCAGTCGATGGTCGACTGGTTCGACGCGAACAAGACCGCGAGCCCCGACCAGGCTCAGCGCGCGGTCGGTGTCGCCGTCAGCGCGGCGGATGCCGACGGCTACAGCGCCGGCGACCAGGTGACGGTGTCGCTCTCCTCGCTGGCCTTCAGCGCGGGCGAGCCGGCGCCGGGCGATGTGACGCTCTCGCTGGGCGACACGGTGCTCGCCACCGGAGCCGTCGACCCCGCAGTCGTCGACACCACCGATGAGGGTGGGCGCGCCAGCCTCACCTTCACTGTTCCCTCGGGCGTCTTCGGCGAGCAGTCGCTCACTGTCGCGGTCGCCGGAACCGGGACGACGGTGCAGGTGCCGTTCACGATCGCCGGTGAGGAGGAGTTCGCCGGCACGATCGCCCTCGGGTCGTCCAAGGTGACGGCGGGCAAGAACCTCAAGGTGACCGGTGAAGGCTACGTGCCCGGTGAGACGGTGAACATCGAGCTGCGTCCGAAGAAGGGCAAGCCCGTCCAGGTCGGCACGGTCCAGGTGGGGGCTGACGGTACGTTCAGCACCCAGGTCACCGTGCCGAAGAGCGCGCCGTCGGGCAAGTACACCGTCGCCGCTTCTCAGGCCGACGGGGACGCGGCGACCGCCACGGTCACCGTCAACCGCGCCGGCGGCATCATCGGCGCGATCCTCGACTGGCTCTGGGAACTGCTCACCCGGTGGTTCTGATCGGGGAAGAGCGGTTCTGATCCGCTAGTCGGATGACACAGGCGGAGGCCGCCGGGAGCAATCCTGGCGGCCTTCGTCGTCGCCTCTCTCCGAAGTTGTGCGGGCGCGGGGTAGGGGAGCGCGTCGCGGCCCCCGGCGTCGTGAGGCCGATCGCGCGGGATCGAGCGGCGAATCCCGGCGGCTAGACTGGACGCATGCCCGAACCGAAAGTCGCCAGCTTTCCGGCGATCCGCGGTGCGCTGAAGTTCTACCAGATCGCGTCGATCATCACAGGAGTCATGCTGCTCCTGCTGTTGACCGAGATGGTGCTGAAGTACACGCCGATCCACCTCGAGCTCTTCCTGGGAGGCTCCGGAGGACCGCTGTGGTTCGCCGGCGTGCTCGCCGGACCCGACTGCCAGTGGTGGTCGCTGTTCGCCCCGATGACCAACTCCTGCGAGATGACCTCGCTGGGCGACGGGTTCAACCTCTCGCTGTTCATCCTGGTGGCGCACGGCTGGTTCTACGTCGTCTACCTGTTCGCGTGCTTCCGCATGTGGAGCCTGATGCGCTGGCGCTTCCCGCGCTTCATCCTCCTCGCGCTCGGTGGCGTCATCCCGCTGCTGTCGTTCTTCATGGAGGCGGTCGTCGCCCGTGAGGTCAAGACCTATCTCGCCACCCGAGAGGCCGCCGAGGCCTCCACCCCCGCCCCGGAAGGTGTCCGTTGACCGAACAGTCCGAGACCCAGCAGCGTCCTGCGCTCGTCGTCGACTTCGGCGCGCAGTACGCGCAGCTGATCGCCCGTCGAGTCCGCGAAGCGGGTGTGTACAGCGAGATCGTGCCGCACACCGCCACGGCCGAAGAGATCGCCGCCAAGAACCCGGTCGCGATCATCCTCTCCGGCGGCCCCTCGTCGGTGTACGAGGAGGGCGCTCCGAAGCTCGACCCGGCGGTCTTCGACCTCGGCGTCCCGACGCTCGGCATCTGCTACGGATTCCAGTACATGGCCCAGACGCTCGGCGGCGAGGTCGCGCACACCGGACTCCGTGAGTACGGCGCGACGGATGCCGTGATCTCGGGCGACGGCGGCACACTGCTCGGCGGCCAGCCGGCGGAGCAGAACGTCTGGATGAGCCACGGCGACCAGGTGGCGAAGGCCCCCGAAGGCTTCGACGTGCTCGCGACGACGGATGCGACCAAGGTCGCGGCGTTCTCGAACGAGGAGCGCGGCTTTTACGGCGTGCAGTGGCACCCCGAGGTCAAGCATTCCGACCACGGTCAGCGCGTGATCGAGAACTTCCTGCACAAGGGCGCGGGTCTCGCGTCCGACTGGAACAGCGGCAACGTGATCGCCGAGCAGATCGAGCGCATCCGCGAGCAGGTGGGCGACGCCCGCGTCATCTCCGCTCTCTCCGGCGGCGTCGACTCCGCGGTCTCCACGGCACTCGTGCACAAGGCGATCGGCGACCAGCTGACCGCCGTCTTCGTCGACCACGGCCTCCTCCGCAAGGGCGAGCGCGAGCAGGTCGAGAACGACTACGTCGAGTCCACCGGTGTGCGTCTGATCACGGTCGACGCGGCGGAGACCTTCCTCGGTCACCTCGAGGGTGTGACCGACCCCGAGGAGAAGCGCAAGATCATCGGCCGCGAGTTCATCCGCGCGTTCGAGAAGGTGCAGCTCGACCTCGTCGCCGAGGCCAAGGCCTCCGGTGGCGCTCCGGTCAAGTTCCTCGTGCAGGGCACGCTCTACCCCGACGTCGTCGAGTCCGGTGGTGGTGCGGGAACCGCGAACATCAAGTCGCACCACAACGTGGGCGGCCTTCCCGACGACCTCGACTTCGAGCTGATCGAGCCGCTGCGCGCCCTGTTCAAGGACGAGGTCCGTGCCATCGGCCGCGAGCTCGGCATCCCCGAGGCGATCGTCGGACGTCAGCCGTTTCCGGGGCCCGGCCTCGGCATCCGGATCATCGGTGAGGTCACCGCTGACCGCCTCGAGATTCTGCGTGAGGCCGACGCCATCGCCCGCGAAGAGCTGACGAAGGCCGGTCTCGACCAGGAGATCTGGCAGTGCCCGGTCGTACTCCTCGCCGACGTGCGCTCGGTGGGCGTGCAGGGCGACGGTCGCACCTACGGCCACCCGATCGTGCTGCGGCCCGTGTCGAGTGAAGACGCCATGACGGCCGACTGGACGCGTCTGCCGTACGACGTGCTGTCGAAGATCTCGAACCGCATCACGAACGGGGTGCGCGACGTCAACCGCGTCGTGCTCGACGTCACGTCGAAGCCGCCGGGGACGATCGAGTGGGAGTAGGGAGCACCATGCTCCCCGATGCGGCGCCGGCTCTGCCCGACGCCGAGTACCTGGTGCTGTCCAGCCGGCTGATCCCGGGCCTGGACGGCGGGTACACGATCGCGACGCTCGCGCGCGCCCGTCAGCTGGCGGGCGCAGGTGTCGCCGACGGCTCCGGCCCGCAGCTGCTCACGTTCGACCCGGGTACCGCGGCGGACCATGCCGCGCACCGCGGGACGTTCGTCGAGCAGGGCTCGCTTCTCGACGCGTCGCGGATGCGCAACCTCTTCGACGAGGCGGTACAGCCGGATGGCGGAGCGGCAGGCTGGCTGCGCGCTGCCGCCGACACCGCGGTGACCCCCGATCCCGACGTCGAGTACCGCGTGCTGACGGACGCCGAGGGGCGACCGTTCGCGGCGCTCCCGGTGATCCCGGGCAACCCGGACTGGCACCTCACCGAGGAACCGGTACTCGTGTACGACGCGGCGGGCGAGGTCGTCGGCGCCCTGCACGGTTTCCGCGGGCTGTACCGGGCCTGGCTCGACCACGTGACGGCCGCGTTCGGCGAACGTCGCATCATCGTGATCTGCGAGTCGCGCCAGCTGGGAGAGCTCATCGCGGACTGGGATGACCCGCGCGTGCGCATCGTCCACACCATTCACACCATGCACGTCGAGGCGCCGTACACGCCGGACGCGACCATGAACACGCTCTGGACCCGCTGGTTCCGTCTCGCCGACCGCTTCGACGCGGTCGTCTGGCCGACCGTCACCCAGCGTGACGATGTGGTGGCCCGGTTCGGGGACGCGGCGTCGCACGTCGTGGTGCCGAATCCCATCGCTCCGGTGGAGGCCCGCGACGACCTGCGCGAGGACGGCCTCGTGATCATGCTCGGACGCCTCGCACCCGGGAAGCGCGTCGACCAGGCGATCCGCGCGTTCCTCGCGGCCGACGTGCCGGGCACCCGGATGGAGATCTGGGGTGGTGGCCCCGAGCAGGGACGACTGCAGGCGCTGATCGAGGAACTCGCGGCGGGGGACCGTGTCGTCCTCGCCGGCTACACGCAGACCCCCGGCACCGTCCTCGATCGCGCATCGCTCCTCGTCACGTCGACGGCGTTCGAGGGGCAGCCGCTCGGTGTTGTCGAATCGCTCCTCCACGGCACGCCCGTGGTGTCGTACGACGTGCGCTACGGCATCCGCGACGTCCTCGGCGCCGGCGGGGGAGTGCTGGTCCCGGACGGCGACATCGAGGCGCTGGGAGACGCGATCCGCGCGTTGCTCACCGACCCCGATCGACTCGCCGCGCTGAGCGCTGAGGCGCCGACGGTCGCCGCTGCCTGGAGCCCGCAGCGCTCGCTCGACGCCCTCACCGCCGTCATCGCGACCGCGGTCGCAGCCCCGCCGCGTCGCTGATACCCCGTTCTCCGTCGCGCCGGATCCGGCTCGACGACGGACCCATGCGCGACTGCAAAAGAAATCTCGAAGACTTCTGCCGACGATGTCGATCCGGGCCGTTCCCGTTCGACGTCTGAAGTGAGAGGGTCGAGAGACGGCCCTTCGAACAAGGAGAACATCATGAAGTTCATGCTCATCATGCGCGCAGACGACACCGCCGTCGAGGCATACAAGGAGATGCCCTTCGAGCAGGTCATCGAGGCCATGGGCAAGTACAACGAGTCGATGATCAAGGCCGGCGTGCTGGTCGCGGGCGAGGGCCTGACCGACGCCGCCGAGGGATTCGTCGTCGACTTCAGCGCCGAGAAGCCGCTCATCACCGACGGCCCCTACGGCGAGACCAAAGAGCTGTTCAACGGGTTCTGGATCGTCGAGGTCTCGTCGCGCGAGGAAGCCGCCGAATGGGCGAGCCGCGCACCCCTCGGCGCCGGATCGTTCCTCGAAGTGCGTCGTGTCACCGGTGTGGAGGACTTCCCGGCCGACAACGAGTGGATCGAGAAGGAAGCCGGCTGGCGCGAGGAAGCGGCACAGCGCGCCCAGCAGTGATGGACGGATCCGCGAACGACGAGACGGCGTGCTCCGCCCCCGAGGACGGGTCGGCGGAGCGTGCGGTCGCCGCGGTGTGGCGCATCGAGTCCGCGCGCATCGTGGGGGCGCTCACCCGCATGGTCGGCGACTTCGGGCTCGCGGAGGACCTCGCCCAGGAGGCGCTGGTCGATGCGCTCCGGCAGTGGCCGGTCGAGGGGGTGCCGCGCAACGCGGGGGCCTGGCTCACGGCGGTCGCGAAGCGCAAGGCGATCGACGGGTGGCGCCGCGCGGAGCGCCTGGATGCCCGAGTCGCCGCTCTCGCCCACGACCTGGAGCGGGAGCAGGCCGAGTCGCCGGACATGCTGTGGGACCCGGATGCCGTCGACGACGACGTGCTGCGTCTGATCTTCATCGCCTGCCACCCGGTGCTGTCGAAGGAGGCGCAGGTCGCCCTGACGCTGCGGGTGGTCGGCGGTTTGTCGAGCGAGGAGATCGCCCGCGCCTTTCTCGTGCCGACCGCGACCGTGCAGCAGCGGATCGTGCGGGCGAAGAAGACGCTCGCGGCGGCGAACGCACCCTTCGAGGTGCCGCCCCGCGAGGAACATGCCGCGCGTCTGAGTGCCATCCTCGGCGTGCTGTACCTGATCTTCAACGAGGCGCATGCGGCGAGCAGCGGGCCCGAGTGGATGCGGCCCGAGCTCAGCGACGAGGCCATCCGTCTGGGCCGGGTGCTCGCGGCGCTGATGCCGCGCGAGCCCGAGGTGCACGGCCTGCTGGCGCTGATGGAGCTCACCGCGGCGCGGTTCGCCGCGCGCGTGGACCGGAACGGCGACCCGGTGCTGCTCGCCGATCAAGACCGTGGGCGGTGGGATCGCGGGCGCATCACCCGCGGTCGAGCGGCGCTGGCGACGGCGGACGCGCTCGGTCGCGGTCGCGGTGCCTACTGCCTGCAGGCCGCGATCGCCGAGTGTCATGCCGTGGCGGCATCCGTCGACGACACGGACTGGGACCGCATCGTGCTGCTCTACGAGGCGCTCGGACGGATAGCCCCCTCGCCGGTGGTGGAGCTCAACCGCGCGGCGGCGGTCGCGATGGCGACCGGCCCGGCATCCGCGTTGCGCATCATCGATCAGCTCTCGAGCTCGGGAGCGCTGCGTGGGTACCACCTGCTGCCCGCGACTCGGGGGGAGCTGCTGCGCCGGCTCGGGCGCGAGGAGGAGGCGCGGAGCGAGTTCGCCGTCGCGGCCGGCCTCGCGGGCAACGATCGCGAACGGTCGCTGCTCGAGCGGAAGGCCGCCGGGGCAGAGAAATGACCCGCCCCCTTCGGGAAGCACGAGGCTGCCGAAGGGGACGGGCGTGTGGGACTTCGGGGAAGCGTCAGTCGTTGACCTTCTGACCGCGACCGGCGATCAGACCGTAGATCAGCAGCACGACGATCGAACCGGCGATGGCGAGGAGCCAGGTGCCCAGATCCCAGAACTCGGTCAGCGGACGGTTGAGGATCAAGCTGCCGAGCCAGCCGCCGAGCAGGGCGCCGACGACACCGAGAAGGAGGGTGATGAACCACCCGCCACCCTGCTTGCCGGGCAGGATCAGCTTGGCGATGGCCCCGGCGATGAGGCCGAGGAGAAGAAAGCCGAGAAAACTCATGGTCAGCTCCTATGTGTCGGGAGCCCCGGGGTGCCAGGGCTTCGTGACACCCACACTGCCGCTCTTCGAGACCGCACGACAACCCCTTGCGCGCACCTCCCCGGATGTGCCAAAAGGCCCGCCTCCGCAAGGGAGACGGGCCTTTCGTACTGCGGTTCGCGTCAGTTGTTGCCGCGGACGATCGCGATGATGCGCAGGATCTCGACGTAGAGCCACACGACCGTGACCATGATGCCGAAGGCGCCGAGCCAGCCGTACTGGCGGGGAGCCCCGTTGCGGACGCCCTGCTGGATCTGGTCGAAGTCGAGCACCAGCGAGTACGCGGCCATGATGACCACCAGGACGCCGATGATGACGCCGAGCGGGATGCCCATGATGGTGGCGCTGAGCATGCCGAACGCCTGGTCCTGCGGCAGCACGCCGGTCCACATGAGGACCAGGTTCAGCAGCGAGAAGACGAGGTAGCCCATCATGGCGATCATGAAGATCTTGGTCGCCTTCTTCGACGCGCGGATCTTTCCGCTCGCGAAGAGCGCCAGGGTCACACCGACGACCGATACGGTCGCGAGCGTCGCCTGGAAGACGATGCCCGGGTAGATGACCTCGAAGAACGCCGAGATGCCACCGATGAAGAGGCCCTCGAGCGCGGCGTAGCCGAAGATGAGCGCGGGGCGCACCTTCTTGCGCGACGTGAAGGTGATGACCATCGCGAGCACGAAGCCGCCGAGCGCGCCGATGATCCACGGCATCATGTTGACGGGCGCCGGGTTCTGGGGGTTGTACGGCGGAGCGTCGATCCCACCGAGCGTCCACACCCAGCCGATGGCGGCGGTGACGAGCAGGATGGCGAACAGGCCGGCGGTCTTCCAGACGGTGTCCTCGACGGACATCCGGTCGGTCTCGATCGCACCGGCAGGCGGCGCGGCGTACATGCCCTCGAGCTGCGCGTTGGCCGCGACATCCATCGCCCCGTGCTGGAGCGAGGCGTTCTGCGCGCCCTGAGCAGCCTGAGGTCCGCCCGGGTAGGTCGCGACATTGCGCGGGTCCTGCTGCTGGAAAGCAGGGTTGTTGAAAGCGAAGTTGCTCATTGGTGGGCCTCACTCCAAAGGGGGGTAGTAGGTCTCTTTCCTCCACGATACTCGGGCGATGGCGCTCCGGGCGTGTTCTACGCTGAGAGCGTGCCCAGGAAATCACCCCTCGTCATCGGGCACCGCGGTGCGCCCGGCTATCGACCGGAGCACAGCCGCTCCTCCTACGAGCTCGCGCTCGCCATGGGCGTGGATGCCGTGGAACCCGACGTCGTGGCTACGAAGGACGGCGTCCTCGTCGTGCGGCATGAGAACGAGATCTCGGGCACGACCGACGTCGCCCTGCATCCGGAGTTCGCCGACCGCAAGACGACCAAGCGCGTCGACGGACAGGCGCTGACCGGCTGGTTCACCGAGGACTTCACCTGGGCGGAGCTGTCGACTCTGCGCGGACGCGAGCGCCTGCCCGAGGTGCGGGTGTCGAGCGCGAGCTTCGACGACTCGCAGGCCATCCTCCGCCTGCGGGACGTGCTCGACATCGTGCGCGACGGCTCGGTCGAGCACGGCCGAGAGATCGGTGTGGTGCTCGAGGTCAAGCACGCCACGTACTTCGCGAGCATCGGCCTCGATCTGGCTCCGTTGATCGAGCGCGAGCTGCGGGACGCGGGCTGGGCCGACGGAGAGCTGCCTCTGGTGATCGAGTGCTTCGAGTCGACGGTGCTCGGACAGTTGCGCGAGCGCGGCGTCGCGGCGTCGTACATCTACCTCATCGAGGCGACCGGCCGCCCGTACGACCGGCTGGTGGCCGAGGGCAAGCAGGCGCTCACGTACAAGGCGACCGTCACTCCGCAGGGGCTCGACGGTCTGGTGGGCCGTGTCGACGGCATCAGCGTCAGCAAGAAGATGCTGCTCGACCGCGGCAACACGATCGTCGCCGATGCGCATGCGCGCGGCCTGCAGGTCTTCACCTGGACGTGCCGGCCGGAGAACGCGTTCCTGTCGCCGGAGTTCCGCGGCTCGGGTGGACGCTCGGCGTTCGGGGACTACGAGTCGGAGTGGGGCGTCATCGCGCGCCAGGGTATCGACGGCGTGTTCGTGGACCACCCCGATCTGGGCGTCGCGTTCTTCCGCAGCTGAGCGGAGGTGCCTTCCGGCCGCCGCGGGTCAGAGCGGACCGAGGACGGTCTTCACGTCGCCGTCGAGCGCGAGTGCGCGCAGCGGTTCGAGGATCTCGCGCTCCTCGAACCGGAAGTGCGACTCCATGATCGCGGCGATGCCGTCGAGGTGTCCGGCGATCGCGCGCGCATCGTCTCCGCGCTCGGCTGCGGTGCGCAGCGAGCCGAGGAGGTGGGCGAGCATCGAGTGGTCCTGCATGAGCTTGTCGATCACACCGCCGAGTTCGGGATGCTCCGCGCGCAGCGCGGGGAAGAGCGCGCGATCCTCGGCGCCGTGGTGGCCATCGAGCGCCGTGCAGAAGCCGATGCAGTAGAGCACGAGCTCGGAGGTGGGGTCCGGTGCCGCTTCGCCCTGCTCGAGGGCCTCGCGGGTGGCGGCGAGTGCCGCGCGCAGACGGGAGTGTGCCGAGCGGAGCTCGTGATCCCAGGCGATCAGGCGGGCGGCATCCATCGCCCCAGTGTAGGCAGGGGCCGCGTCAGAGGGTGCGGTCGAAGGCGCCGCGACGGGTGGAGACGATCTCCTTGCCGAGCGGCATGAGCGAGACCGGGACCATCTTGAAGTCGGCGATGCCCATCGGGATGCCGATGATCGTGATGCACAGCAGGATGCCGGAGACGATGTGGCCGATCGCGAGCCACCAGCCGGCGAGGATCACCCATAGGACGTTGCCGAGGAAAGAGCCGACGCCGGCCGTCGGCTTGCTGATGACCTCGCGGCCGAACGGCCAGATCGCGTAGGCGGCGATGCGGAACGAGGCGATCGCCCACGGGATCGTGATGATCGGGATGCACAGCAGGATGCCGGCCAGGACGTACCCGAGGAAGAGGGCCCATCCGGCCAGGATGACCCAGATGATGTTGAGGATCGTGCGCATGGGGAGATTGTGTCACCCGTGCGGCTCGGTGTCTGAGCATCCGCCCCGAGGTCCCGGGCGCGCGGCGGTCCGGATGCCAGACTGACCGCATGACCGGAATCGTGGTGCAAGACGTCAGTAGAGCGTTCGGGACGGTGCAGGCGGTGCGAGGGGCCACCCTGCGAGCCGAGCCGGGCCGCGTGACCGGACTGGTCGGGCCGAACGGAGCGGGCAAGACGACGCTGCTCCTCATGCTCGCCTCACTTCTCGCCCCGGACAGCGGGACGATCAGCATCGGCGGCGTCGATCCGTCGGTCGATCCGCTCGCTGCACGGCGTCTGCTCGGCTGGATGCCCGACGCACTCGGCGCCTGGCCTTCGCTCACCGCGCGGGAGACCATCGTCACGACCGCCCGCCTGTACGGCATCGAGAAGCCGGATGCCGCCGCGCGGGCGCAGCAGCTGCTCACGCTCGTCGGGCTCGGGGAGTTGGCGGACTCGCCCGCGAAGGTGCTGTCGCGAGGGCAGAAGCAGAAGCTCGGCCTTGCGCGCGCGCTCGTGCACGACCCGCAGGTGCTGCTCCTCGACGAGCCGGCATCCGGACTCGACCCCGAGGCGCGGGTCCAACTCCGCGAGCTGCTGCGTCGTCTGGCCGCCGAGGGGCGCACGGTGCTGATCTCGAGCCACATCCTCTCGGAGCTGGAAGAGGTCGTCGATGACTCCGTCTTCCTCGTGGCCGGAGCGGTGGTCGACGGCGCTCCCATCCAGACCTCTGTGCGCGCATGGCGCGTGCGGCTGGCGGGCGCGACTCCCGAGCGTCTGAACGCCGACACCTGGCAGGTGGCGTCGAACCTCGGTCTCTCGCCGGATTCCCTCGCCACCGATCGCGGTGCGGTGCTGGTCGGATTCGCCGGTGAAGACGCTGCGGCGCAGTCGCTGCGCCGGCTCGTCGAGGCGGGCCTGCCGGTCGCGGAGTTCGCCCCCGCGCAGAGCGACCTGGAGCACACGTTCCTCAACCTGCCGCATGCGCCGCTGCCGCAGGCCGCCGCTTCCGCCCCGCCGCATCCTGCGCCGCCTGCCGCACCACCAGCACCACCCGCCCCCGCGGCACCGACCGGAACGGAGGCGGGAGCATGAGCCTCGCGAACATCGGGATCATCGCCCGACTCGAACTGACCCAGCGGCTGCGGAGCGTCGGCTGGTACGTCCTCCTGGGTGTCTTCGCGCTCATCCTGCTCGGGGTCACCGGACTCGCGTTCGCCGTGTACTCGTGGGGTGACTTCGTCGGCGCGGGCGTCTACTCGATCGTCGTCAACATCGTGCTGCTTCTGGTCGTGCTGGTGTCGCCGACACTCAGCGGCAACGCGATCAACGGCGACCGTGATGCCGCGACCCTCGCCGCGGTCCAGGTGACCGCGGCGTCGACCGGCGACATCATGCTCGGCAAGCTCCTCGCCGCCATCGCGACCGGCGGGGCCTTCCTGCTCGTCGCCGTGCCGTTCCTCGCCCTGTCGCTCCTGGGCGGGGGAGCGGATGCGCTCGTGCTGCTGGTCTCGCTGCTCGTGCTCGCGGTCGAGATCATCGTGGTCGCGGCCATCGGCGTCGGCCTGAGCGGACTCATCGCCCGCCCGCTGTTCTCGGTCGCGGCGACGTATCTCGTGGTCGCCGGCCTCGTGTTCGGCACGCTCATCGCCTTCGGGTTGGGCGGCATGGCCGTGCGCAGCGAGGCGACGACGTACTCGCGCCCGTACGACGCGAACGGCGCCCCCATCTGCGACGACTGGGAGGTCGGCACCACCTACGAGGTGCCGCGGTTCGACTACGTCTGGTGGGCGCTGTCGGCGAACCCGTTCGTCGTGCTCGCCGATGCGACGCCCACGGAGTTCTCGCCCGAGGGCTACCCGGTCGACCTGTTCGGCCAGATCAAGCTCGGCGTGCGCAGCGCGCAGCAGTCGCCGCTCGAACAGCGCTGGGACGAGTGCGACCCGAACGGCGGCTACCGCACGCCGGAGGAGATCATGGACTCGTCTGTGCCCAGCTGGTTCGTGGGACTCGGCGTGCAGATCGTCATCGCCGGCTCGCTGTTCGCCGGGGCATGGGCGCGTACGCGGACGCCCGCGAAGCGTCTGCCGCCGGGCACCCGCATCGCCTGAGGACGTGAGAACGGAAGGGGGAACGGGAAGTCGCCACCTCCCGTTCACCTTCCGTGCACCGGAGGGATTCTTCGCGGCCACGCGGGATCGGTGGTCTGGGCTGGTACCCGACTGAGTCCGGTTGGGCCCCGCCTGGGGGCCCGCCGGCCGAGCCCACCAGGAGTCCTCCATGCCCCGCCTGCAATCCGCAGCCGCGGTCGCGGCGGTGTGCGCACTGAGCGCCGCCGCCCTGCTCGCCACTCCCGCCGCCGCCATCGGCGCCGATCCCGGCATCCGCCCCGCAGAGACGGTCTCGGCCGCGCCGAGTCTCGTGCTCAACGAGATCGTCTACGACGATGCGGCGACCGGCCTCCCCGACCAGATCGAGATCTACAACGCGGGTGCCGAGACGGTCGATCTCGCGGGCTGGAAGGTCGCCGACGAGAAGCGCGACAGCTTCGGCGCAGCACCCGAGGGTACGTCTCTCGCCCCCGGTGAGTTCCTCGTGCTAGTGAAGGACGTCGACTTCCCGTTCGGTCTCGGCAAGGGCGACGAGGTCGTGCTCTTCGATCCGAGCGGCGCCGAGGCCGACTCCTACGCCTACGAGAACACCGCGCCGCTGTCGGTGTGGGCGCGCTGCGCCGACGGCACGGGCGAGTGGGCGCATGCCACGGCAGCGACCCCTGGCGCGGCGAACGACTGCTCGATCGCACCCGTGTCGGGATCCATCGTGATCAACGAGGTCGACTCGCAGCCCGCCGACTGGGTCGAGTTCTACAACCCCGGAACCGAGGCGCTCGACATCTCGGGCTACGAGATCCGTGACAACTCCGATGATCACCGCTGGCGGTTCCTGGCCGGCACTCAGATCGGCGCAGGCGAGTTCCTTGTGGTCGACGAGGGCACGATCGGTCTCGTCGGAGGAGGCGAGGCGGCCTTCCGCGACCCGATCGGCATCGGCAGCGCCGACCGCATCCGCCTGTTCGACGCGGCGGGAACGCAGATCGACGACACCCTCCCATGGGAGGGGCACGCGGCGATCGACGGAGACTTCTCCGCCGCCACGCTCGCACGCTGCCCGGACGGCGTCGGCGCGTTCGTTCTCGCGCACTCGACCCCCGGAGCCGCCAACTCGTGCGTCATGCCCGACGTCGTGATCAACGAGATCGAGTCCAACGGCGACACCACCGACTGGGTCGAGGTCACGAACACCGGCAGCACGGCCGTCGACCTGTCCGGCTGGACCGTCATGGACAACGACCCGACCGGTCACGCGGGTGAGACCACCCCGCTGCCGGCCGGCACGACGCTGCAGCCGGGCGCGTACTTCGTGTTCGACCAGCCCGCGAACTTCGTCTTCGGTCTGGGCAACGGCGACACCGTGACGGTTCGCGATGCGAACGGCAACACCGTCGACGAGCACGTGTACACCGCTCACGCCGCGGGTGTGCTGGCGCGCTGCGCCGACGGCTCCGGCGACTTCGTCGATGTCGCGGTCTCGACCAAGGGATTGCGCAACGCCTGCGGCAACCCGGTGCGCATCAACGAGGTCGAGTCCGACGGCGGCTCGCCCGACGACTGGGTGGAGCTGGTGAACCCGACCGACGCGGCGCTCGACGTCTCGGGCATCGTGGTGAAGGACGACGACGACACCCACGCCTATTCGATCCCGGACGGAACCCGCATCGGCGCGGGGGAGTACCTCGTCATCGAGCGCGAGCAGCTCGGCTTCGGCCTGGGCGGCGGCGACGCGGTGCGACTGTTCGACGGCGAGCTGCTCGTCGACGAGACCAGCTGGGGCGAGGGCCACGCGGCCATCACCTGGGGGCGCTGCCCCGACACGACGGGTGCGTTCGCCGCGACGACAGAGTCCAGGAAGGGTGCCGCGAACGTCTGCGCCGGCGAGGTCACCGTCTCGCCGTGGCCGGGTTCGGCCGAGGTCCGCGTGCTCGACAGCATCCCGACGTTCCTCGAGGACAGCTCGGGGCTCGACGTGCAGGAGACCGCCGACGGCGCGTTCCTCTGGGCGGTCGACAACGGCGAGGGCCGCATCTGGAAGCTCGAGGCGCATGCCGACGGCTCGGTCGAGAAGGTCGACGGCTGGGATGCGGGCAAGCGGGTCCGGTTCCAGAAGGACGCCGCAGACGCGGGTGCCGCAGGCCCGGACACCGAGGGCATCACGGTCGACGGAGAGGGCTTCGTGTACGTGGCCTCGGAACGTGACAACAGCGCCAAGGGCGTGAACCAGAACAAGGTCCTGAAGGTCGACCCCGAGGCGGCGAACGGCGACCTCGTCGCACAGCAGGAGTGGGACCTCACCGCGCTGCTGCCCTCCGTCGGCGCGAACCTCGGTATGGAGGCCGTGCAGTGGGTGCCGGATGCCGCGCTCGCCGGAAAGCTCTTCGACGACAACACCGGTGCGGCGTACAAGCCCACCGACTATGCCGGCCACGGTGGCGGGCTGTTCCTGGTCGCGGTCGAGGACAACGGTCATGTGTACGCGTTCGCGCTCGGCGCCGACGGCTCGGCGACGCTGGTCTCGGAGGTCGCTCCCGGGCTCGCCGGCGTGATGGCTCTCGACTACGACAGTGTGCGCGGCACGCTCTGGGCCGTCTGCGACGACGGCTGCCAGGGCCGTTCGGCCGAGATCACCCTCAACGGCACCGCCCAGCCGGGCATCGTCCAGTACGCGCGTCCTGCCGGCATGCCCGACATCAACAACGAGGGCTTCGCGACCGCGCCGGCCTCGCTCTCGGTCGACGGTCAGCGTCCGGTGTGGTGGTTCGCCGACGGCTTCGCCTCCGAGTCGCTGCGCACCGGAACGCTTGCGGGCGTCGACGGTGAGAATCCCGGTGGCGAGAACCCCGGCGGGGAGAACCCCGGTGGCGAGAACCCGCCGCTGCCCGGCACGGACCTGGTCGACGGCAACCGCAACGGCGTGACGGTCGATCCCGCGGTCGCCACCCGCGGTCAGAAGGTCACGGTCACCGTCGGCGCGGACGCGGCGGGGGAGGACATCGCGGTGTGGATGTACTCAGACCCGGTGCAGCTCGCAACAGGCACGCTGTCCGCGGCAGGGTCGATCACCGTGACGGTCCCGACCGATGCCGCGCTGGGTGCGCATCGGATCGCGGTGTACGACGCCGATGGAGCGCTGCTCGGCTGGGCCGACATCCGCATCTCCGAGGGCGCGGGCGGGCTCGCCGCGACCGGTGCCGAGTTCCCCGTCGCCGCGATCGCGCTGGCG
The DNA here is from genome assembly GCF_012030385.1 of Microbacterium sp. B19(2022). Taxonomy (NCBI): domain Bacteria; kingdom Bacillati; phylum Actinomycetota; class Actinomycetes; order Micrococcales; family Microbacteriaceae; genus Microbacterium; species Microbacterium sp. B19(2022). The sequence continues at coordinate 15,809 of NZ_JAAUVO010000015.1, read as the reverse complement.
CTGATGCTCCTGGTCGCGGGAGGGGTGGCGGTCCGCCGCCGCACGCGCACCGTCTGAGATCGGAGGGGTGCGCGGGTTCGCCCGCGCACCCCCCCCGCAGCAGTCGTGGGCGCGGCCTCCTCGTGCCGCGATGTCGGTGCCGACGCCTAGACTCATAAGGCCATGACCGAAGCTCCTCTCATCGTCCCCGGATCCGTCGGCCCCCGCTCCTCCGGGGCCCCGGGGCAGGACGATCTCCTCGCCGGCCTGAACCCGCAACAGCTCGAGGCCGTCACCTATCGCGGCCCCGCGCTCCTCATCGTCGCGGGTGCCGGATCGGGTAAGACGAGCGTCCTCACCCGTCGCATCGCCTCGCTGCTCCGCGCGCGTGAAGCCTGGCCGAGTCAGATCCTCGCGATCACCTTCACCAACAAGGCCGCCGGCGAGATGCGGGAGCGCGTCGAAGGCCTCATCGGCGACGCCGCGCGCGGCATGTGGATCTCGACGTTCCACTCGGCCTGCGTCCGCATCCTGCGCCGCGAGGCCCAGCAGTTCGGCTACACGAAGTCGTTCACGATCTACGACTCCGGCGACTCGCGCGCGCTGCTGAAGCGCCTGGTCAAGGCGCACGAGGCCGACGCCTACGGGCTCACCCCGGCATCAGTGCAGTCGCGCATCTCCAAACTGAAGAACGAGCTGTCCGACGCCGAGTCCTACGCCCGGCAGGCCAACATGAGCGACCCGGCCGAGCGGGTCTTCGTCGAGGTCTTCGCCGACTATCAGCGGCAGCTGCAGAAGGCCAACGCCTTCGACTTCGACGACCTCATCGGTCAGACCGTCTACCTGTTCCGCGCCTTCCCGCAGGTCGCCGACACGTACCGTCGACGGTTCCGGCACATCCTCGTCGACGAGTACCAGGACACGAACCACGCGCAGTACTCGCTGATCCACGAGCTCACCCGCCCCGTCTCCGGTGCTGCGGGCTCGGCCCCCGACCCGTATGCCTCCAACGGCATGATGATCTTCGAGCCTGATCCCGCGCCCACGGCAGATGCCGGCGAACCGGGCGCCTCGCTCACCGTGGTCGGCGACTCCGACCAATCGATCTACGCCTTCCGCGGTGCCGACATCCGCAACATCAGCGAGTTCGAACGCGACTTCCCGGGCGCCCGTGTGGTGCTGCTCGAGCAGAACTACCGCTCGACGCAGAACATCCTCTCCGCCGCGAATGCCGTGATCGGCAACAACTTCGACCGCAAGGACAAGAAGCTCTGGAGCGACAAGGGCGACGGCGACGCCATCATCGGCTTCACCGGCTACTCGCAGCACGACGAGGCGCAGTTCGTCGCCGACGAGGTCGAGGCGCTGCACCGTGCGGGCATGCCGTACTCCGAGATGGCCGTCTTCTACCGCACGAACTCGCAGTCCCGTGCGCTGGAAGAGATCTTCATCCGCTCGGCCGTGCCCTACAAGATCATGGGCGGCACCAAGTTCTACGACCGCGCCGAGATCAAAGACGCGCTGGCCTACCTGGTGGCGGTCGCGAACCCGGCCGACGAGATGTCGGTGCGACGCATCCTGAACAAGCCGCGGCGCGGCATCGGAGATGTGACCGAGACGGCCATCGCCCGTTTCGCCGAAGAGCATGGCATCAGCTTCCGCGACGCGCTGTCGATGCCGGGGCAGCTCGGCGTCGGCCCGAAGATCCAGGCCGCGATCGGACAGCTCGACGCCGTGCTCGCCGAGGCTGCTGCGATCCTGACTCCCGCCACCGGCGAGGTGCCGCCTCCCACGAGCGTGGCCGACGGTCTGGGCGTGCTGCTCGGCAAGAGCGGCTACCTCGACGCGCTGCGCGCCAGCCGCGACCCGCAGGACGAGGCTCGTGTCGAGAACCTCGACGAGTTCGTGGCCGTCGCCCGCGACTTCGCCCGCAACAACCCCGAGGGCACGATCGTCGACTTCCTCACCGAGGTCGCGCTGGTGTCCGACGCCGACGACCTCGACGACGAGTCCGGTTCGGTCTCTCTGATGACCATGCACACGGCGAAGGGCCTGGAGTACGACGCCGTGTTCGTCACGGGTGTCGAGGAAGACTTGATCCCGCACCGCATCTCGGCGGGAGAGCCCGGTGGGCCGCAGGAGGAGCGACGACTCTTCTACGTCGGCATCACTCGCGCCCGCAAGCGGCTGCACCTGTCGCTCGCCATGACGAGAGCGCAGTTCGGCGAGGTCACCGTGGCGATGCCCAGTCGCTTCCTGCAGGAGATCCCGGCGAACCTCATCGACTGGCGGCAGTCGCCCGGTGACGTGAACTCCCGCGGCGGCATGCAGTCGCGGGCGCTGAACGCCCGTCGCCAGGGCGGTTTCGGCGGCTCCGGCTCGGGCGACCGGTTCGCCGTCAAGGCGCTGCCCGGTCGCGACTCCCTCAAGCCGCTCTCGACCGCGATGGACAAGTTCCCCAACCGGGTCACGGCCAAGATGCGCGACAACGGCGACCTCGAGCTCACCGCGGGCGACCGCATCCGTCACGTCGACTTCGGCGAAGGGCGGGTGGATGCCGTGACCGGCGAGGGCGCGAAGCGCATCGCCCACGTGCGGTTCGACTCGGCAGGGCAGAAGAAGCTGCTCATCAAGGTCGCGCCGATCGAGAAGATCTAGCCCGCGCCCCGCGCCCGGCAACGGCGGAGCACGCAGGGGAATGCCGGTTAGGCTGGCTGATTATGGCCCTCTTCTCCCGCCGCAAGAAGTCCGCAGACGATGCTGTCACCCCCGCCCCCGACGTGGAGGAGACCGCGACCGGGTCGGATGCCGTGAACGCCGATCAGGCCACGACCGAGGCCGAGCAGCCCGTCGAGGCGCCGTCGATCGGCATCTCGGTGCAGGCGTTCCGTGGCGTCGGTGCCCAGGCCGGGCCCGAGGTCGCGCTGCCGACCTCCGATGCGCAGCCCGAGGCGGCAGCCGCGGACCCGCGTCCGGCGCAGCCCGCTGCTCCCGCGCAGCCCGCAGCGCCCGAGGAAAGGCGTCTTCCGCTCGCCTCGCCCCTGCCGCCCGAGCAGACCGAGACCGTCGCCGGGATGAAGGACAACGTCCTGCTCCGCGAAGCCCTCACCGAGATCGAGGCGGGCGCGAGCAATGACCAGCTCCTCGGTGTGATGCGTCAGGCGCTCCAGGGCCACCTCTACATCCGCGTGAACGGCGACGCGCGTGCGCAGATCAGCGAAGGAAAGCCGCTGTCGGTCGCTGTCGTGCGCGACAACGACGACCGGCAGTTCATGCTGGCCTTCAGCTCGGCCCGTGCCGTGCGCGATTCGGTACAGCTCGAGGCCGACCCCGCCGCGACCTCTGCCGTCGCGCAGCCGGTGACCTCGGTGCTCCAGCAGGTCGTGTCCGGTGACTTCGCCGGCCTCATCGTCGACAACGCCTCCGCCCCGCATCGCGTGGTGTTCCCCACCGATCTGCTGCAGAAGACGCTCGAGCAGGCTGACGTCGACATGACGGTCAAGAGCATCCTCGCCGCTCCGCGCGAGCAGGACTCGACGCTCAAGGTCGGCGAAGCGCTCGCGGTGAAGCGCATGTGGGTCGCCGTGAACGAGGGTGACGGCAGCGGCCAGGCCGGTATCGCCGAGGCGCAGACCACCGACGGGCGCCGCTTCCTGCAGCTGTTCTCCCACCCCCTCGAGGTGATCGCCCTGGGCCGCGGCGACCGTCCGCTCCCGTTCGAGCCGGAGCAGCTGGCGAAGGTCCTGTCGAGCCATTCCGACATGGCGGGCGTGATCGTGGACTCCGCGGGTCCGTCGATCGTCGTCGAGCGGGATGCGCTCACCCCGGTTCTCGCGCTGGCTGTCGCCCTCGGCGACTGAGCGGTACCGGAGCCCGTTGCCCCTACCGGCGCGGGGTTCCGTCGGTCGGGGCATCGCTCTAGGGTCGGAGCATGGCCTCAGAACGTGTGACCCTGACCATCGCCGACTCCGACGGAGAGCGCGATGTGGCCCTCTCGAGCCCGAACCGGGTGGTGTGGCCCGACCTCGGCATCACGAAAGCGGAGCTGGCCGAGTACGCCCAGCTCGTCGCGGTTCCCTTCCTCGCGGCCAACGGCAACCGTCCGGTGTCGCTCGAGCGCTTCCGCGACGGCGTCGGCGCGTCCGACGGACCGCGCGCCGAGGGCTTCTTCTCGAAGAACCCGCCCAAGGGGACGCCCGACTTCGTCGACGCCGTCACCGTCACGTACAACAGCGGACGTCAGCATCCGCAGATCGTGCTCAACCGGGCGAGCGCGATCGTCTGGGCCGTGCAGATGAACACGATCGTGTTCCACCCCTGGGCGTCGCTGGCCACCGACGCCGACAACCCCGTCGAACTGCGCATCGACCTCGACCCGCAGCCGGGTACGGACTTCGCGGATGCCGTGACCGCCGCGCACACGCTGCGGGAGGTGCTGCGCGAGGCGGGGCTCGAGGCGTTCGCCAAGACCAGCGGCAACCGGGGACTGCATGTGTTCGCGCCCATCGAGCCGACCCACGAGTTCCTGGACGTGCGGCACGGCGTGATCGCGGCCGGGCGCGAACTGGAGCGACGGATGCCGGAGCAGGTCACGACGAACTGGTGGAAGGAGGAGCGCGGGGAGAGGATCTTCGTCGACTTCAACCAGGCCAACCGCGACCGGACGATGGCCGGCGCCTACAGCCCGCGCGCGCTGCCGGGGGCGACGGTCTCGACGCCGGTGCAGTGGGACGAGCTCGACGGCTTGGATCCGCGCACGTTCACGGTGCGCAGCATCCCGAAGCGCCTCGAGGAGGTCGGTGACCCTTGGGCGACGATGCAGAATTCGCCCGGCCGCATCGACACCCTGCTGGAGTGGTGGGAGCGCGACAGGGAGAACGGACTGGGAGAGCTGCCGTTCCCGCCCGAGTTCCCGAAGATGCCAGGGGAGCCGCCCCGCGTGCAGCCGAGCAAGAAGGTCGCCGCCAACTGGGACGAAGACGGTGCTCCCGCCGAGAAGGACTGAGTCGGCGCGAACCCGTCAGCGGAGGACGTCGGCGAGGTCGTAGCCGGCGACCGTGTCGAGCTGGTCGTAGGTGCAGGAGCGGGCGTCGCGATCGGGCCGCCACCGCTCGAACTGCACCGTGTGGCGGAAACGGGCGCCTTCGAGCTGGTCGTAGCGCACCTCGAGCACCCGCTCGGGACGCAGCCGCACGAACGAGACGTCCTTGCCGCCGCTGAACCTCGACCGCTCGCCTTCTGCGGTCACCGCTTCACCGCTGTCGTCGCGCTCGACCAGGGGAGCGAGCTCCTCGACGAGTTCCTGCCGCCGCGCGTCGCTCCAGGCGGCCACGCCGCCGACCTGCCGCAGCACCCCGTCGTCGCCGTACAGACCGACCAGGAGCGAACCGACGCCGGATCCGGACTTGTGGATGCGGTAGCCGAGCGCCACCACATCGGCCGTCCGGGCGTGCTTGATCTTGAACAGCGTCCGCTTCCCCGGCGCATACGGCTGGTCGAGGGGCTTGGCGACGACCCCGTCGAGTCCTGCGCCTTCGAACTCGGCGAGCCAGCGGACGGCCGCGTCGCGGTCTCGGGTCGTGCGGGTGATGTGCAGCGGATGGTCGACACCATCCATGAGCGTCTCGAGGCGGGCTCGTCGGGTCTCGAAGGGCTGCGTCAGCAGATCGTCGTCGCCGAGGGCGAGCAGATCGAAGGCGATGAACATCGCCGGCGTCTCCGCCGCAAGCTTCGCGACGCGGGAGGCCGCCGGGTGGATGCGCTGGCTCAGCGCCTCCCAGTCCAGGCGCTGCGAGCCGAGTGGTCCGGTGGCGACGACGATCTCCCCGTCGAGCAGGCACGGTCCGGGCAGTAGTTCGGGGATCGCCTCGACCAGCTCGGGGAAATACCGGGTCAGCGGCTTCGCGCCCCGAGAGCCGATCTCCACGGTCTCGCCGTCCCAGGCGATGAGGCCGCGGAAGCCGTCCCACTTGGGCTCGAACAGGAGCCCACCGGAGGTTTTCGCCGGGTCCGGAACCGCCGGCACCGCTTTGGCGAGCATCGGCGCGGGGATCTCGTAGCGCATGGTCCCATCCTGGCCGCGGGTCATCGATTCCGGTACCCCGGCGTCGCCGCCGATCGAGCGTCAGCCGAACACGTCGTCGAGCCCGGCCGGCATCCCGGCGTCGTGCAGCACGGTGCGGGCCGCGTGCCAGCCGGCCATGCCGTTCACCGCGGGGCCGGGCGGAGTCGATGCCGACGCCAGGTACACCCCGCGCATCGGGGTGCGCCAGGGCGCCGGAGACAACACGGGGCGCCGCACCGCCTGCCGGATGTCGAACACGCCGCCGGAGATGTCTCCGCCGATCTCCCCGGGGTTGATGGCCTCCCGAGACGACGCAGGAACCGCGTGATGAGCGAGGATCAAGTCCCGGAAGCCGGGCGCGTAGCGCTCCACCTGCGCCGTGATGAGCTCGGTGGGGTCGAGGTCGGAGCCGTTCGGCACATGGATGTATGCCCACAGGACGGCTTTGCCCTCCGGCGCGCGCGTCGGGTCGAAGACGGAGGGCTGCACGGCGAGCACGTAGGGGCGTTCGCTCACATGTCCGGCGGCCACGGCGTTCTCGCTCGCCCAGACCTCCTCACGCGTCCCGCCGAGGTGTACGGTCACGGCGTTCCGCACCTCCGGGTTCGACCACGGGATGGGGCCGTCGAGCGCGAAGTCCACCTTGGCCGCGGCGGCGCCGTAGCGGTACCCGCGCAGCGCTCTGGCATATCCGGTCGGCACGTCGGGGTGGGTGAGCGCGAGCCGGGGCGAGGTGTTCAAGAGGAGAACATCCCCGCGGGAAGGGTCGCCGGCGTCGAGGGTGCGCAGGTCGTTCACGCGCGCGCCGGTCTCGACCGTTCCGCCGTGCGCCTCGAGGTCGGCCACCAGGGCATCGGCGATGGTCTGCGAACCGCCGCGGGGGTAGGGCCAGCCTCCTGCGTGCGCGAGAGCGGCGAGGAGCAGCCCTGCCGCTGCCCCGGCAAGGGTCGGCTGCGGGGAGTTCGCGTGAGCGACCACGCCTGACATCAGCGCGGCGGCCTCCTCGGTCCGGAACGCCGTGCGGGCGAGAGGGGTGCCCTGGTCGAGCATCCGGATCGCGTAGCGCGCCGCGGTGACGGGGTCCGCGGGTATCCGGAGGAGCTGATTGCCGGTGAAATCCGTCACCCCTTCGATGTGGGTGCTGAGCGGGCGCAGGCGGGCCAGCCAGGCGTCGCGGTCGACTCCCAGGGCCGCGGCGGTGCGCTCGATGTCCCGCCAGGCGACGGCCGCGCGGCCGCCGTCGAGGGGGTGGGCGAACGAGATGTCGGGGCGGATCCACTCGATGCGCTCGTCGAGCCGGAAGGCGCGGAGGAACGGCGAGGAGACCGCCGCCGGATGCACGGCGGAGCACACGTCGTGGCGGAAGCCCGGAAGCGTCCCTGTCTGGGTGCGCAGTCCACCGCCGATCGTGTCAGCGGCCTCGAGAACGCGGACCTCATAGCCGGTGCGGGCGAGTGCCACCCCGGCGGCGAGGCCGTTGGGTCCGGATCCGATGATCGTCGCGCGTGCCATGCGGCCAGTCTCGCACGGGCAGAGTGGTCGAAAGAGGGGGTTGCGGCGTGCGATCCTGGAACAAATGAAAGAAGTACAAGGGCCGACCCCCGCAGGCACCTCCCGTCCATACCGTTCGCTCCAGGAAGCGCTGCGCGCGCACCGCATCGACCCGTCGAACCACGCGTTCATCGCGGAGATCACCCAGACGATCGGAATCAGCTCGTTCATCGACCGTGGTCGCTACATCGAGGCCATCCGTCGTGGGGAGGGCGCCGCGCTGCACATCGGACGCACCTACACGAACGGCTTCACCGAGGACGAACGGCTCGTCGTCGGTTCCGCACCGCTTCGTCTGCAGCCGAGCGAGGGTCGCGCGCCCTACTTCTACGTCAGCCACCCGAGCGAGTTCATCCCGCTGACCCCGCCGCGCGCGGCCAAGCGCACGACGACTCCTCGCGTTTCCGCGCCCCGCGCCGGGAAGGCGCCGAAGCCGGTCGAGGAGCGCGAGTACGGCGTGTGCGACGTGTGCTTCATGGTGAAGACCCCCGCCGGCGGCTGCGGCTGCGACTGACGGTGAGCGCCGGCACGCAGGGTCCGCTCGAGCGACCGGTGGTCCGCGTAGCCGATCTGACCGGCCCGGATGCGATCGAGGTCGGTTCCGCGGTGCGGGCGTATCTGCTGCAGACCGAGCTCGAGAAGCACCAGCAGGAAGGGACCGTTCCGGACCCTGCTGCCCCTCTCCCGGAACGCTATCGCCGTGAGGTCGAGGACCCCTCCGCCGCCTACGCCGGATATCGGGTGCTGATCGCGCAGCTCGCGGAACGCGTCGTCGGTGTGGTCGTGCTCTCGGAACGGGACGGGATCGCGGAGATCAAACGTCTCTGGGCGGTTCCTGCAGCCCGCGGCCGCGGTGTGGGGTCGGCGTTGCTCGACAGTGCCGTGCACGCGGCGGCCGAATCAGGCGCGACCGAAGTTCGGCTGTCCGTCTGGGACTGGCGACAGGGTGCTCTGCGCCTCTACGAATCGCGCGGCTTCGAGCGCGTGCCGTCCTGGGACGACCGGGAGCGGCTCGTGTGCATGGTGCGCCCGGTCTGACGAGACCGCGGCGAACGCTCGCCGGCTGCGATCTCAGGCGAACGCGCTCATCCCGGTGATGTCACGCCCGAGCAGCAGCGCCTGCACGCTCTCCGTGCCCTCGTAGGTGTGAATGGCCTCGATGTCGGCCATGTGCTGGATGACGCCGTTCTCGAGCAGGATGCCGTTGCCGCCGAGCAGGTCGCGGGCGGTCGAGGCGATGCGTCGCGCGGCGCGCGTGTTGTGGAACTTCGCGAGCGACGCCTGCGTCGGCCGCAGCTCGCCCGCAGTCTCCAGATCTGCCATCCGCCGGCAGTACAGCTGCATGGCGGTGAGGTCTTCGAGCATGTGGGTGAGGCGCTCCTGCACCATCTGGAACTTCGCGAGCGGCTTGCCGAACTGCACGCGCTGGGTCGCGTAGGCGAGTGAGGCCTCGTAGCAGGCGGTCGCGTGTCCGAGCGCCGACCAGGCGACGCCGGAGCGGGTCGCGTACAGCACGGTCGAGGCGTCCTTGAAGCTTTTCGTCCCCGGCAGCACGGCGTCGAGCGGCACGCGCACGTCATCCAGGACGATGTGGGCCTGGTGGATCGCCCGCAGCGAGGCTTTACCGCGGATCACGCTGCCCGTATAACCCGGGGTGTCCTGCTCGACGAGGAAGCAGCGAACCGCGCCGTGCTCGTCGGCGCCCTCGTCGTCGATCCGCGCCCACACGAACGTGATGCCGCCGGACGCGCCGTTGCCGATCCACTTCTTCGCGCCGCGGATGACCCACGAGTCGCCGTCGCGGCGGGCGACGGTCTCGAGGGAGACGGAGTCCGAGCCGTGGTCGGGCTCGGTCAGCGCGAAGGATCCGAGGACCGAGCCGTCAGCGAGAGCGGTGAGCCACCTCTCCTGTTGATCCGGGGAGCCGAACAGCGCGAGGGTGCGCAGGGCGAGCCCGCCCTGCACGGCGAGGATCGTGCCCAGTGAGCCGTCGCCGCGGGAGATCTCCATGTTGACGAGCCCGGCGGCCAGCGGCGACAGGCTCGTGAGCGAAGGGTGCTGGACGCCGTCGACGACGAGGTCCATCTCGCCCATCCGACGGGCCGCCTCCAGCGGGTACTCCGCGCGGTCCCAGGCATCCGCCATCTGCGGGGCGACCTCGTCGACGTACGACTTCGCCCGGTCCCACGCCTCGCGGTCGGCGGCGGGGATGTCGGTGAAGACGGCGTAGTAGTCGCTGTCCTGACGCGCGGTGATGTCGTACGACGAGACCCGCTCGCCGGGGAACGGGGTGGCTGCAGTGCTCATGGGGCTCCTTCGTGGACCTGAGTATCGTACTCCTCGATACTCGGTTCCACGACCCTCGAGCGGCTAGTCGAGCTCCGACTGCAGGCGGCGGCTGACCTCGGCGATCGGCATCGAGCGCGGGAACACCGCGACGACCATGTCGTCCGGGGCGGTGGTGGCTTCGCCGGCCACACCGTAGCGGCGGCGTACGTCGGCCAGTGCCGTCTGCAAAGTCGACAGCGGCACCTTCTTGCGCCCGCGCAGCAGCTGGCGCAGCACGTGGTTGTGGACGGCGGTCACAAGGGCGGCGAAGCCCACGGCATCCAGCGGGTCGACGCCGGGAAGTGCGCCGCGCAGGTACTCGTCGAACAGGCGCTCATAGCGGAAGACCGTGATGATCTCGCGTTCGCGCAGCACGGGCACCTCACGTACGATCTGGTAGCGACGGCGGGCGAGCTCGGGGTCGTGTGCGAAATGCGCGAAGACCGACTCGGATGCCGCGCACACCGCGCCCCACGGGTCGTCGTGCCCCTCGTCGAGGAACTCCCTGAGCTGCTCGAGGAGCACCTCGTGGTCGGCGAACACCACGTCTTCCTTGCCGCCGAACTGGCGGAAGAAGGTCGAGCGCGAGACGCCGGCGGCCTTGGCGATCTGTTCCACCGAGGTCTGGTCGAACCCCTGGGCGCTGAAGAGTTCGAGCGCTGCGGCCACGACGCCGGTGCGCAGTTCTGCGGATTCGTGCATGGCGAAAGCCTAGACCTCGGCGGGCGGAGACGCCGAGGTGAGGCCGTCATACTGGGAGCGTGAGTGAGCGCGGGATTGCGGCCGGATGGTTTGAGACGCGCCGTCGCGGCACTCTGCGGTGGTGGGACGGCTCGCGCTGGACCGAGCACATCGCGGTGCGAGGGCGGACGACCACGCTGGCGGTGGAGAGCGCGACCGTGCGCAGACAGCTCCTCGTCACCGAACTCGTGCTCGTGGCTGTCCTCGTCGGCTCGATCCTGATCGCCCTGTGGGGCTCGCTGCCGGTGCTCGTGGTGAGACCCGTGGTCGTCGCCGTCGGTGCGGCCCTCGTCGTCGTCCCGCTCGTGATCTCGCGACAGCTCCGTCTTGCCGCGCTGCCGGCGAGGCGCTGGGGTGTGCCGACGCTCCGCTGACCCGGCGTTGCCGCTGCCGCAGGAGCGTCCAGGCCGAGGTAGTAGGCTGGGGGACTGGTCGATGTCTCGACATCGAGAGAATTACCAGACAGCAGCCCAGTGAAGGAACCACAGTGGATCTGTACGAGTACCAGGCACGAGACGTTTTCGAAAAGTACGGAGTGCCGGTCCTCGCCGGCATCGTCGCGGACACCCCTGAAGAGGTGAGGGCGGCCGCCGAAAAGATCGGCGGAGTGGTCGTCGTCAAGGCTCAGGTCAAGACCGGCGGCCGTGGCAAGGCGGGCGGCGTCAAGGTCGCCAAGACCCCCGACGAGGCGTACGAAGCAGCGAAGGCCATTCTCGGCCTCGACATCAAGGGCCACGTCGTCAAGCGCGTCATGGTCGCGCAGGGTGCGCGCATCGCCGAGGAGTTCTACTTCTCCGTGCTGCTCGACCGCGCCAACCGCTCCTACCTGAGCCTCTGCTCGGTCGAGGGTGGCATGGAGATCGAAGAGCTCGCGGTGGAGCGTCCCGAGGCGCTCGCGCGCGTCGAGGTCAACCCGCTCACGGGCATCGACAAGGAGAAGGCCGTCGAGATCGCTCGCGCGGCGAACTTCCCCGAAGACCTCGTCGAGAAGGTCTCCGACGTGTTCGTCAAGCTCTTCGACGTCTACAAGGGCGAGGACGCGACGCTCGTCGAGGTCAACCCGCTGGTCCGCACCGAAGAGGGCGACATCATCGCGCTCGACGGCAAGGTCACGCTCGATGACAACGCCTCCGAGATCCGTCACCCCGAGCACGAGGCGCTCGAGGACAAGGACGCCGCAGACCCGCTCGAGGCCAAGGCCAAGAAGTCGGGCCTCAACTACGTGAAGCTCGACGGCGAGGTCGGCATCATCGGCAACGGCGCGGGGCTCGTCATGTCCACGCTCGACGTGGTCGCCTATGCGGGCGAGAACCACAACGGCGTGAAGCCGGCCAACTTCCTCGACATCGGCGGTGGCGCCTCGGCCGAGGTCATGGCCGCAGGCCTCGACGTCATCCTCGGCGACCCGCAGGTCAAGAGTGTGTTCGTCAACGTGTTCGGTGGCATCACGGCGTGCGACGCCGTCGCCAACGGCATCAAGGGTGCCCTCGAGACGCTGGGCGCCACGGCCTCCAAGCCGCTCGTCGTGCGCCTCGACGGCAACCGCGTCGACGAGGGTCGCGCGATCCTCGCCGAGTACGCGCACCCGCTCGTGACCCTGGCCGCCACGATGGACGAGGGCGCCGACAAGGCCGCCGAGCTCGCCAACGCCTGAGACTGAAGGACTAGAAGAATGTCGATCTACCTCAACAAGGACTCCAAGGTCATCGTCCAGGGCATCACCGGCGGCGAGGGCACCAAGCACACCGCGCTGATGCTCAAGGCCGGCACCCAGGTCGTCGGCGGCGTGAACGCCCGCAAGGCCGGCACCACGGTCGCCCACACCGACAAGGACGGCACCGCCGTCGAGCTGCCCGTCTTCGCCTCGGTCGCCGAGGCCATGAAGGAGACCGGCGCCGACGTGTCGATCGCCTTCGTGCCGGGTGCGTTCACGAAGGACGCGATGATCGAGGCCATCGACGCCGAGATCCCGCTGCTCGTCGTCATCACCGAGGGCGTGCCCGTCGGCGACTCGGCCGAGGCCTGGGCTTACGCGCAGAGCAAGGGCAACAAGACCCGCATCATCGGCCCGAACTGCCCCGGCATCATCACGCCGGGCGAGGCGCTCGTCGGCATCACGCCCGCGAACATCACGGGCAAGGGACCGATCGGCCTCGTGTCGAAGTCGGGCACCCTCACCTACCAGATGATGTTCGAGCTGCGCGACCTGGGGTTCTCGACCGCCATCGGCATCGGCGGCGACCCGGTCATCGGCACCACGCACATCGACGCGCTCGCCGCGTTCGAGGCCGACCCCGAGACCAAGGCCATCGTCATGATCGGCGAGATCGGCGGCGACGCCGAGGAGCGTGCGGCCGATTACATCAAGGCGAACGTCACCAAGCCGGTCGTCGGCTACGTCGCGGGCTTCACGGCTCCCGAGGGCAAGACCATGGGTCACGCCGGCGCGATCGTCTCCGGCTCGGCCGGAACCGCTCAGGCCAAGAAGGAGGCCCTCGAGGCCGCCGGCGTGAAGGTCGGCAAGACGCCGTCCGAGACGGCCGACCTGATGCGAGCGATCATCGAGTCGCTCTGATCTGAGTTACGCTTGATCTGAAGGCCCTGGACTCCACTCCGGGGCCTTCTTTCATGCCCGGGTCCCCGGTCATGCGCGGTTCCGGGAGTGAGAGCACAGCCGCCCCGACGGCCGACCCGCGCGCCTCACCCTGCGCGTGACACCGGTAGGCTGGTTGGGCGGTCCTGTCGAGCGGCGCCATCTTCGCGTCCCGGGGACCGCATTTCCATGTCTGGGGAGGACAAAATGGGTTATTTCGACGCGCCCGCGCACAGCGGATCTGATCGGGGGATCGGCCGACGCACGGCGCTCAAGGCGGCCGCATGGTCGCTGCCTGTCGTCGCTGTCGCCGTCGCTACACCGTTGGCCGCGGCGTCGGTCGGGCGGGCCGACGAGTGCGTCGTCGTGCCGGTCGGTGCGTTCCAGATCGCCGGCAACACCTTGAGCAGCAACGGCGCCCTGGGAACTTCGCCGACTGCCGACGGCAACTTCGGCACGGGGTGGACCCCGGCGAAGGCGCCGAGTGGCAACTGGTCCGAGGGATTCGTGCAGACCGATCACGCGGTCGCACCTGCGCCCGCCAGCTGGTGGCAGGGCGGCGGCGATGTCAGCGGTGCGGGCTTCCTGTCGCTCGACGACAACAACAACACCGACGCCGCTCCCGAGATCGCCACGACCGTGACCCTGCAGTTCGCCGTCCAGGTGACCTCGGGGACGGGGTACCAGTTCGCGTTGCCGATCTACACGGCGGCGAGCTACCTCGGCACCCAATACCTCGACGTGTCGATCTCAGGTGCAGGAGTGGCGCTCGACGGTGTTGTGCAGGGCTTCGCCGGGACGAAGTCGATCTCCATCGAGCCCGCCGGAGTCAGCGGATATGCGCCGTTGGCGGCATCGCAGTCGCCGGTCGTGTCGTTCACGCCGTCTGCCTCGGGAGTCGTGCTGTTCACGTACACCTTCACGCTCGCCTACGTCAGCGGCGGACAGCGACAGAACGCCGACATGATGGTCCAGGCTCCTCAGTCGCTCGCCTGCATCTGAGGCTCATCGTCCGCGTCGCATCGACACGAAAGGTCGCATCGACACGAAAGAGGGGCGGATGCCGCAGCATCCGCCCCTCTCGTGCAGCCTCGGGTCAGATCCCGACGCCGAAGAGCGCCTCGATGGGCCCCCGGGCGAAGAAGATGAGGAAGCCGGCGCCGACGACCCACAACAGCGGGCTGATGGTCTTGGCCTTACCGGAGAAGGCGTGGATGAGCACCCAGCTCACGAAGCCCGCGCCGATGCCGTTCGCGATCGAGTAGGTCAGCGGCATGACTGAGACGGTGAGGAACACCGGCAGCAGCACGCGGAAGTCGCTGAAGTCGATGAAGCGGATCTGCGCCATCATCATGGCTCCGACGATGATCAGCGCGGCGGCGGCGATCTCGGTCGGGACGATCGAGGTGAGCGGGGTCAGGAACATCGCGATGAGGAACACGATGCCGGTCACGACGTTCGCGAGACCCGTGCGCGCGCCCTCGCCGATGCCGGCACCCGACTCGATGAAGACCGTGCTCGACGACGACGAGGTCGCGCCACCGGCGATCGCACCGACACCCTCGACGACCAGCGCGGACTTGATGCGCGGGAAGTCGCCGTTGTCGTCGGCGAGGTTCGCCTCTTTCGCGAGGCCGGTCATGGTGCCCATGGCGTCGAAGAAGTTGGTGAACAGCAGGGTGAAGACGATCATCACGATCGCCACGAGGCTGACCTTGCTCAGGTCGAAGCTGAAGTCGACCGCGCCGATCAGGCTGAGGTCGGGGATGCCCACGGGGGAGCCGTTCAGCGCCGGGACGGTGAGTCCCCATCCGCCGGGGTTGACCACGTTGCCCTCGTCGTCGAAGCCGCGGGCTCCGATGTGCCAGATGGCCTCGACGATCACGGCGAGCACGGTGCCGCCGATGAGGCCGATCAGCATGCCGCCCTTGATCTTGAGGGCGACGAGGATGCCGGTGAGCAGGAGCGTGATCACGAAGAGCAGCGTCGGCACGGTCGCGACCGAGCCGTTGACACCGAGACCCACGGGCGGCGACGAGGAGCCGGTCGCGGTCACGAAGCCCGAGTTGACGAAGCCGATGAAGGCGATGAACAGGCCGATGCCGACCGTGATCGCGATCTTCAGCTGGAACGGCACGGCGTCGAAGATCGCCTTCCGCAGCCCGGTGGCGGCGAGCAGCACGATGACGACACCGTTGATCATCACGAGCGCCATGGCCTCGGGCCACGTCACCTGGCCGACGACCGAGAACGCGACGAAGGCGTTGATGCCGAGGCCGGCGGCGAAGCCGAAGGGGAGACGCGTGACGAGTCCGAACAGGATCGTCATCACACCGGCGGTCAGCGCGGTGGCCGCTCCCACGGCATTGAACTCGAGCATGTTCCCGGCGACGTCGGGCTTGCCGGACAGGATGATCGGGTTCAGGATCACGATGTAGGCCATCGTGACGAACGTCACCAGACCCCCTCGGATCTCGGTGCCGATCGTGGATCCGCGCTTGCTGATCTCGAAGAAGCGGTCCAGGGAGTTCTTGGGCTCGGTGGGTGCCGGGG
>NZ_JAAUVO010000014.1:0-112783 GCF_012030385.1 Microbacterium sp. B19(2022) | reverse complement strand
GCTCACGGCCGTCGCCGCCTCCACCGCGTTGGTGATCGGGGTGCTCTCGCCGCAGGGCGCGGCCGTCGCCGGCACGCCCGCACCCCTAGAATTCAGCGGATCGAACACGATCGCGCAGCTCGTCGACGACGCGGAGACGGCACTCGCCGAAACCCCGGGGCCGACGGCTCCGATGCGAACGGTCAGGACGGCCTCCTGGGGCTTCCAGGTCGATGTCGACACGAAGACCACGACGGTCGTGCCGCAGCTCTCCACGCTCGTGTGGGAACCGGACGGCTCCGGGCGGATGACCATCATCGCCGGTGTGCCGTACGACCCTTCCGACGCGGTCGCCAGCAATGCCGCCGAGGTCTCGAGCAGCGGAGAGGTCGTCACCGATCTGGTGATGGAGCCGGGGGATTTCGACACTCCCTGGACGACGGTGCCCGGCGAGACCCGTGACGACATGGTGGCGGTGCTCGAGGCATTCGGCATGCCGGCAGACCCCACGGCGTTCGACGTCGAGATGGCGCTCACCTCGGTTCTCGACCAGTGGACGCTGACCGACGCGCAGCACGCGCAACTGCTGCTCCTGCTCGAGGAGGCCGGTGCTGGCGAAGCGCTGGGGAACACGACCGATCGCCTGGGGCGCCCCGTGACCGGTGTGCGCGTCCAGTCCCCGGACGGTACCGTGAGCGACCTGCTCCTGGTGTCGCGCGATACCGGACGGATCGTGGGCGTCGAGCGCACGGTCCTGAAAGCCGATGACGTGTTCCCCGCGGGCGCGATCATCTCGTATCAGATGTGGGATCTCGATGAGGAGACCGTGCGATGAAACGCACCACCCTTCTGGCCGCTGCCCTGCTCGTGCTCGTCATGACACTGGGGGCAGCCCCTGCCATGGCCGCCGCCGAAGACGACCGTGAGGTCGACCCCCTGGTCGCGGCGGTGCTCGATGAGGTGCCGGGCGGTGTCATCATCGACGGGCGGCACGCGGTGTGGCCCAAGCTCGACATGGAGCTCACCGTGCCCGCAGCCTCGGGCTTGACATCGTGGTCGGTCGGGAGCTGCACGACCGGCAGGATCTGCGCCTACAGCAGCACTTCGCTCGGCGGAGCATCCCTGACGTTCGGCACCTGTGCCGTGCACACGATCCCGTCGAGCTTCGCGGTCAAGTCCGTCGCCAACGCCCGGGGCTCCGGCTCCGTCCAGGTGCGCAACGGGTCGACCGTCCTGAAGACCGTGGCCGCCGGCGGCTGGAGCAATGTCTCCGGCACGGTCACCAACCTCCGCTGCCTCGTCTGAACCGTGTCGCAGTCGATGTCATCCGGGGAGCTGCCGCTGGCGCAGCACTGGGTGGCGACTGCGCCCGGTGGACCGGAGTCATGGGAGTTCGTCGAGGAGCGCCTGTCGGCACCCGGGCATGGTGAGGTCACCATCCGGGTGCACGCGGCCGGCGTGAACCCCGCCGACGCGAAGCATGTCGCGTCCGGCCGGCCCAGCCTGGAGTTCCCCGTTCCGATCGGGTACGAGGTGTCCGGTGCGCTCAGCGCGGTCGGTCCGGACACCCGGATCGGCTCCGGCTCCGCGGTGATGGGCGACGAGGTCATCGCGTTCCGGGTGCGCGGCGGCTACGCGACAGAGGTGACGGTCCCGGCGGACAAGGTGTTCGCGAAGCCGTCCACGCTCACGCATCCGGAGGCGGCGAATCTGCTTCTCGTCGGCACCACGGCGGCGGAGATGCTCGCGGTCACCGGGGCTGCGCCGGGGGAGACCGTACTGCTCCACGGTGCCTCGGGGGCGGTCGGTGTGAGCGTCCTTCAGCAGGCTCGGCTCCGCGGCATCCGCGTGATCGGCACCGCGAGCGCCGACCGGTTCGACGAGGTGCGCCGATTCGGGGGAGAGCCCGTCCGATACGGCCAGGGGCTCTCCGACCGGGTCCGTGAAACGGCAGACGGACCGGTGGTCGCCGCGCTCGATGCCGTCGGCACCGACGAGGCCGTCGACGTGTCACTCGAGCTCGTCGCCGATCGCCGTCGTATCGTCACGATCGCCGCGCTGGGGCGCGCCGGGGCCGACGGCATCCGGGCGATCGCCGGATCCATGCCCGAAAGCGCCCGGTTCCGCGATGAGGTGCGCAGCGAGCTGATCGCCCTCGCACAGAACGGTGACCTCGTGGTGCCCGTCGCCCGGACCTTCCCGCTCGACGAGGCGCGTCAGGCCCACCGTGTGTTGGCGACCGGTCACCCGGGCGGGAAGCTCGCCCTGATCCCGTAGGTCAGTCGATCTCGCGCAGGGCGGAGGTCACGACCACCACGTCGTCGCCGTACTCGGCATCCACCGCATCCTGGATCGCGCCGTCATCCCACACGACCTGCAGCCAGACGTACCCACGCTCCGGCCCGACCGTGAGCGCATCGGCCCCGAGACGCGCGGAGATGTCGTCCTGCACCCGGGTCAGCTCATCGGCCGCCGTCGAGCCCTCGATGCCGCCGGTCGGGTCCTCTGGCGCGACCGCGTCGTACAGCGCGAGCATGATCGGCGGGTCGGTCCGGGTGAGCCGCTCACCGTCGTACGTGGCGTACACGGCATACGCGCCCCAGGTCGTCTCCCCGCTGGTCTCGCTGCCGTCGACCCCGTCCCAGGTCCAGTCGTCCAGCGGTACCCCGCTGCACTGCGGCGGGTAGGACTCCATGATCGCGCCCATGCACAACGCCACGCCGCCCGCGTCTTCCAGCACGGTACCCACCCCGATCACGCGTCCCTCCGGCGGCTCGGGATGTGCGTTCTCGACGCGCTGATCCGACGGGACAGTCGTGCTCGTCGGAGCCGCGGAGCTGCCGGGTCCTGCGGTGCAGGCGGTCAACGCGAGGAGTCCGACGGCGGATGCCAGGGCGAGGATCAGGCGACGCTGCGATGTGCTCATAACGGGGAGTGTCACCGGCCGCCGGATCGTCTCACACGCGTCGAAACCGCCACACCATCCCTGCTAGCATGACCACATGCCTTTCGGCGGTCTGCTTCTTCTTAGCTGCCGCGACGAGTCCTAAAGCTAGGGCCTTCCTCGTCGCGGCGCTTGTGTTGGCCCGTTCATCTTGACGAAGAGAAGAAGCCCCATCATGCAGAACACTCAGCGCCCGTCCGCGATGCCGATCCACAAGTACCGGCCGTTTCACGAGCAGATCGACGTCCACCTGCCTGATCGCACCTGGCCCGACGCCCGCATCACCGAGGCGCCGCGCTGGTGCGCCGTCGACCTCCGCGACGGCAACCAGGCACTCATCGACCCGATGTCGCCCGAGCGCAAGCGCGTCATGTTCGAGCTGCTCGTCAGCATGGGCTACAAGGAGATCGAGGTCGGCTTCCCGTCGGCGAGTCAGACCGACTTCGACTTCGTGCGACAGCTCATCGAAGAGAACCTGATCCCCGACGACGTCACCATCCAGGTGCTGACCCAGGCGCGCGAGCACCTGATCGAGCGCACCTACGAATCGATCGCGGGCGCCAAGCAGGCCATCGTGCATCTGTACAACTCCACGAGTGTGCTGCAGCGCGAGGTCGTGTTCCGCACCGACAAGCAGGGCATCATCGACATCGCCCTCGAGGGCGCGCGTCTGTGCCGCAAGTTCGAGAAGACGATCCCGGACACGCGGGTCTACTACGAGTACTCGCCCGAGAGCTACACCGGCACCGAGCTCGAGTTCGCCGTCGACATCTGCAACCAGGTGATCGAGGTCTTCGAGCCGACTCCCGACCGCAAGGTGATCATCAACCTGCCCGCCACCGTCGAGATGGCTTCCCCGAACGTCTACGCCGATTCGATCGAGTGGATGAGCCGGAACCTCAACCACCGCGAGAACGTCATCCTGTCGCTGCACCCGCACAACGACCGCGGCACGGCCATCGCCGCCGCCGAGCTCGGCTACATGGCCGGCGCGGACCGCATCGAAGGATGTCTGTTCGGCAACGGGGAGCGCACGGGCAACGTCGACATCGTCGCGCTGGGCATCAACCTGTTCACGCAGGGCATCGACCCGCAGATCGACTTCAGCGACATCGATCAGGTGAAGCGCACGGTCGAGTACTGCAACCAGCTGCCCGTGCCCGAGCGCAGCCCCTGGGCCGGCGACCTGGTCTTCACCGCGTTCAGCGGCTCGCACCAGGATGCGATCAAGAAGGGCTTCGAGGCGATGGAGGCCCGGGCGAGCGCCGAGGGCGTCACGGTCGACGAGATCGAGTGGGCGGTGCCGTACCTGCCCGTCGACCCGAAGGACCTGGGCCGCTCGTACGAGGCCGTCATCCGGGTCAACTCGCAGTCGGGCAAGGGCGGCGTCGCGTACCTGCTGAAGTCGGATCACGCGATCGACCTGCCGCGCAAACTCCAGATCGAGTTCTCCGGGGTCGTGCAGGCCAAGACGGATGCCGAGGGCGGCGAGGTCACGTCCGACCAGATCTGGTCGATCTTCAACGACGAGTACCTGCCCGCCGACGACTCGGCGGCCAAGTGGGGCCGGTTCGAGCTGCTTGCGACGCAGACCCGCAGCGACATGTCCGGTGATGTGGTGCTCGATGTGGTGCTGCGCGACGACGACGAGCAGGTCTCGGTGTCGGGAAACGGCAACGGCCCGGTGGCGGCGTTCGTCGAGGTGCTGCGTGGTCAGGGCTTCGACATCACCGTGTACGACTACGTGGAGCACGCCCTCAGCGCCGGAGGCGACGCACAGGCCGCGGCCTACGTCGAGCTGCAGGTCGGCGACCAGCGCCTGTGGGGCGTCGGCATCGACGGCGACATCTCGACGGCATCCCTCAAGGCGATCGTCTCGGGTGTCAACCGCTCGATCCGCACGCGGCAGCAGGAGCTCGCGGCGGTCTGACAGTCCGCGCAGGAACGCCCCCTCGGTGACGACCGAGGGGGCGTTCGTCATTCCCTGTTCAGACCCACTGGACGAGCTGCCAGATGATCCCGTTCGGATCGGCGAACTGGCAGTAGCGCTCGCCCCACGGCTCGGTCTCCGGGGGAGTGATGACGCGCGCACCCGCCGCGTCGATGCGGGCGAACTCCGCATCGATGTCCTCCACGACGAACACGAGCAGGGTGCCCTGACCCGCGGAGCCGGCGATCTCCTGGGGTCGGAAGCTTCCCAGGCCGGTCTCCAGGAAGATGAGGTTCGGTGCGTCCGGGTGCTGCAGCGAGACGAATCCCTCGGCGGACATCGCCTCCTCGAATCCGAAGTGGGTCTTCGCGAAAGCGGCCGACGCGGCGACGTCGTCGACGTTGAGAGAGATGGCGGTCTGAGTGATGTTCACGGTGTCTCCTGTCTAAACTACGTACAACGTACATGGTTAAGAGATCGCGTGAGAGGATTATTCCGACATGGCCAAGAATCTGGTGGATCTCCTCTGGCGGGACGAATCGTCGGCGGCCGCGGGCGGTCGTCGTGGACCTCGGGCCCGACGTTCGACGGCGGAGGTTATCTCGCGGGCGATCGAGCTCGCCGATCACACCGACCTGGACGCCGTGACGATCCGCGCCCTCGCGCAGTCACTCGAGCTGCCGCCGATGTCGATCTACACGCACGTGAACAGCCGTGCAGACCTGCTCGTCCTGATGGTCGACGTGATGCACTCCCGGATGCGGGTTCGCTCGGTCGAGGAAGTCGGCTGGCCCGCGCGAGTGCGCGCGGTTGCCGAGGACAACCTCGACCTGCTGCGAGGGCATCCCTGGGTGCTCGACATCGCGGACCAGCGTGCCGCGCTCGGGCCCGGCACGATCGCCAAGTACGACCGTGAGCTGCATGCGTTCGATGACACGGGGCTGGGCGACGTCGAACGCGACGCGGCACTGTCCTTCCTCCTGGACTTCGTGCGAGCTGCGGCGACCAGGATGCGGGAGAGCGCCGAGAAGGAGCAGTTCGGCGCATTCTGGGCGGAGGCGGGCCCCCGCCTGTCGACCCACGTCGGGGAGGACTACCCGCTCGCGCGATCCGTCGGCCAGGCAGCGGGCGAATCCATGGGCGCGGCCTACGACGCCGATGTCGCGTGGGAGTTCGGTCTGGCGAGGGTGGTCGACGGCCTCCGTGCGATCATCGGCGAGCGCCCGGGATCCTGAGATCGAGGCTCAGATGTCGGCGCTGGGCTTGACGATCGCGATGGCGCCCGTCTCCGCGGCCACCTTGCGGCGGTAGATGCGGCGCTGCTCCGGCAGGGAGACGTCGAACGTGACGGCGAGGATGCGGATGACGGTGGTCACGGCGATGCCGGCGATGGCAGCGATCGTGATGGGCATGCCGAGCGCCACGGCGATGACGATGAACGTGCATCCGGCGCCGGCCGCGACGGCGTAGAGCGAGCCGACGTGCATGA
The DNA here is from genome assembly GCF_012030385.1 of Microbacterium sp. B19(2022). Classification (NCBI taxonomy): domain Bacteria; kingdom Bacillati; phylum Actinomycetota; class Actinomycetes; order Micrococcales; family Microbacteriaceae; genus Microbacterium; species Microbacterium sp. B19(2022). The sequence continues at coordinate 106,441 of NZ_JAAUVO010000014.1, read as the reverse complement.
TCGCGGTCGGCAGCCCCATGAGCATGTCGCGCAGCACGCTGCCGCCCACGGCCGCGCACACGCCGATGAACACAGCCGGCACCTCGGGGATGCCGAAGGCGAGAGCTTTGCTCGTCCCGAATGCGCCGAACATCCCGATGACCACCGCGTCGAGCACCACGATCGCCGTGTTCAAGCGGGTGAACAGGCCCGCGAGAAGCATGCCGAGGAGCGCGGCCCCCGCCGCCGTGACGAGATACCACTGGTTCTGCAGGGTGGCCGGCGTCTGCCCGAGCAGGATGTCGCGGATGAGACCGCCGCCCATCCCGATCATGATGCCGATGATCGCGACGCCGAGCCAGTCGAGGCGTCGCTGACCCTGGAACCCCGACGCGAACATCGCGCCCTGGACGCCGCCGAGGCCGACGCCGAGCAGGTCCGCCCATAGCGGAATGGTGAAGAGCGGTTCGGTCACCCGTCCATTCTCCTGTACGGAGGATAATCGAGGGGTGCCCACCTACCGAGACGAAGCGGTGATCCTGCGCACTCACAAGCTCGGTGAGGCGGATCGCATCGTCACCATGCTCTCGCGGCGTCACGGCAAGGTCCGCGCGGTCGCGAAGGGAGTGCGTCGCACGTCGTCGAAGTTCGGCGCCCGGCTCGAGCCGTTCATGGTCGCCGACGTGCAGCTCTACCAGGGGCGCTCGCTCGACATCGTGCAGCAGGCGGAATCACTCGGCTCGTACGGCACGGACATCGCGGCGCATTACGACCGGTTCACCGCGGCGAACGCGATGGTGGAGACGGCCGACCGCCTGAGCGACGCCGAGGCCACCCCCGATCAGTATCTGCTCCTCGTGGGCGGGCTGAGGGCGCTGTCGCGCGGAGAGCACGTCGCGCGCAGCATCCTGGACTCCTACCTCCTGCGGGTCATGTCGCTCTCCGGGTGGGCGCCGTCGCTCGACGAGTGCGCGCGCTGCGGGACCCCGGGGCCGCACGCACGATTCGTCGCGCAGCTGGGCGGCCTGGTGTGCACGAACTGCGCCCCGGCCGGAAGCCCTCGCGTCGGGGAGAAGACGCTGACCCTGCTCCGCGCCTTGATCTCGGGGGAGTGGGACGTCATCGATGCGTCCGCGCACGCCGACACCGCAGCCGCGTCCGGACTCGTCTCCGCCTACGCCCAGTGGCACCTGGAGCGCGGCATCCGCTCGCTCGCCCATGTGTCGGACATCTCGTCGGAAGGACCACGATGAGCCCGAAGCCCTACACGCACAAAGACGCGGTGCCCTATCGTCCGCTGGATTGGACCGGTGTGCACCCGCCGGCGTTCCGGGCCGTGCCCGAGCACGTCGCGATCGTCATGGACGGCAACGGCCGCTGGGCCAACCGCCGAGGTCTCAACCGCATCGAAGGCCACAAAGCGGGCGAGGAGGTGCTGCTCGACGTCGTCGCCGGCGCCATCCAGGCCGGGGTGAAGCATCTGTCCGTGTACGCGTTCTCGACCGAGAACTGGGCGCGCTCTCCCGAGGAGGTGCGCTTCCTCATGGGCTACAACCGCGACGTGCTGCACCGCCGCCGTGACCAGCTCAACGAGTGGGGGGTGCGCATCCGCTGGGCGGGCCGCAAGCCGCGGCTCTGGGGCAGCGTCATCAAGGAGCTGCAGCACGCCGAAAAGCTCACCCGCGGCAACGACGTGCTCACCCTCACGATGTGCGTCAATTACGGCGGACGGGTCGAGCTCGTCGACGCGATGCGGGCGATCGCGGAAGACGTCGCCGCCGGGCGCGTGAAGCCCAAGGCCATCACCGAGAAGATGATCCGCCGGAACCTGTACGTGCCCGACATGCCCGACGTCGATCTCTTCCTCCGGAGCTCGGGGGAGCAGCGCACCTCGAACTTCCTGCTGTGGGAGTCGGCCTACGCCGAGATGGTGTTCCTCGACACGCTCTGGCCGGACTTCTCGCGGGAAGAACTCTGGCGGGCGATCGGCATCTACCTGTCGCGGGACCGTCGCTTCGGCGGCGCGATCGACACCCCTGACTCACCCGCCTGAGCCCGGAGCCACTGCTCGGTCTCGTTCGGAGTCCGGAGCCGGACGATCGTGAGCTGCGGGAAGCGCAGGGTGTAGTCCGGCATCCGCTCGGTCCAATGCCCCAGGGTCTTGGTCTGCCAGGCGAGGATGTTCTCGTCGGGATCGCTGCGGAACATCTGCCAGATCGGTTTCTCGACGTTGTCGTTCCACATCCGCGTGCGCAGGATGCTGCGGCGAAGCGTTCGACGCAGCAGGCGTGACCGCACCACGCGGTACGGATAGTCCAGCCAGATCGCGAGGTCGGCGCGCGGCGTGAGGATCTCGTCGGTGCCCTTGCTCGTGTACTGCCACTCGGTGACCCAGCGGTCCTCGGCCGCGAAGGAGCGCACATCGTCGAGGAACTCGGGCCGCGGAGCCCAGTTCGGCCCGTGGAACAGGCCGTCGATCTCGATCTGGCGCAGTCCCCACACGCCGGCGACGCGGCGCGCGAGAGTGGTCTTGCCGGAACCCGTGACACCGGCGACCAGGACCCGCTCGGGCCGGAAGGGAAGCGGGTCGGCGGCGGTGAGCATCCGAGAATCCTACCGATGTCGCCTCCGCAGCCTCGGAATAGCTCGGGGGCGCATGCGGTTGGATGAAAGTGTGACTGAACCCATCTCCATCGACATCTGGTCCGACATCGCCTGCCCCTGGTGCTACATCGGCAAGCGCAACCTCGAGAAGGGTCTCGAAGCGGTCGCTGCCGATGAGGACGCGCCGCAGGTCAACATCACCTTCCACTCGTTCGAGCTGTCGCCCGACACCCCGGTCGACTTCGACGGCGACGAGATCGACTTCCTCGCCGGGCACAAGGGCATGCCGCGCGAGCAGGTCGAGCAGATGCTGTCGAACGTGACCGGTGTCGCCGCGAACGCGGGGCTCGAGTACCGCTTCGACATCCTGCAGCACACCAACACCGTGAAGGCGCACGAGCTGCTGCACTTCGCGAAGGCCGAGGGGCTGCAGCACGAGATGGAGGAGCGGCTCATGTCCGCCTACTTCACCGAGGGCAAGCACGTCGGGCGCATCGATGACCTCGTGGCACTCGCGGCCGAGGTGGGACTCGACGCCGACCGTGCCCGCACCGCGCTCGAGACCGAGCAGTACCTCCCGGCCGTGCGTCAGGATCAGGCGCAGGCACGCGCCTACGGCATCCAGGGAGTGCCCTTCTTCGTCGTCGACGGCCAGTACGGCATCAGCGGTGCACAGCCGCCGGCCGCGTTCGAGAACGTGATCCGCGACCTGTGGGCCAAGCGGGACGAACCCGTCGAAGCCTGAGAGCCACGGCACGCTCCACACACGACGCCGGGGACCCGAACGGGTCCCCGGCGTCGCCTTGTGTGTGCGTCAGACGCGCTGCTGCCGCGGGGCGAGAGGCAGCGGCTCCATGGGCTGGTCATTCGCCGTGAGGTCGATGCCGAGCTCGCGCGCGTAGACGACGCGGGTGGCGATCGTCACCTCGTCACCCGCCTCCTTGAGCTCGAACACCCGACCGCCGCGCATGCGGTTGCGCTCCGCGCCGTCGAGACCGTATGCGCCGAAACCGGTGCCGGGGGCATAGCCGAGCATGACGCCGTAGTAGTCGCCCACGTAGTCGTTGATGTGGTCATGGCCGACGAACACGCCCTTCACGTCGCCGCGCTCGAGGATCGCGTTGAACATCCCCGAGTTGAACGGACCGGGGCACTCATCTTCGTTGCGCTCACCGACGATGGCGTGCCGGGCCCTGCCGCGCGCGGCATCGGCCTCCGTGCGGGTGTCCACGCCGCCCCACCACATGAAGCGGTGCTCCCACAACGCGATGTGCAGGAACATCAGCCCCGGCACCGTGCGCCCGCGACGCTGTTCGAGACGCTGCGACTGCTCGCGGTACCAGGCCACCTGGTCCATCCGCAGCCAGTCCCAGGTCGGGTATCCGGCGAAGTCCTGGCCATCGATCGTGCCGGGGGCGTAGCGCCCCGAGTCCATCAGCCACAGCGCGAACGCCTCGCGGTTCTTCCGGGCGGCCGAGCCGATCGACACGATCGTGTTGCTCGTGCCCGTCACGCCCCGCGTGCTCTCGGCATTCACGTTGTACTCGTACGAGCGGTAGATCTTCAGCATCCCCGCCTCGTCCACGCCCGACTGCGGGAGCGAGTCCTCGTCGTGGTTGCCGTACGTGACCGCCCAGGGGATGCGCCGGGATTCCATCGGCGTGACGACGTTGTTGATCGCCTGTTTCACCGCGAGCCGGGTCTCGCATCCGCCGGTGATCACGTCGCCGTTGATCACGACGAAATCGGGCTTCTCCTGGTCGAGCACCTTCTCCATCAGCTCGACCGTGCGACGGTCGGTGAGCTCATCGTCCTGCGTGTCGTTGAACTGCACCACCTTGAAGGTCCCGTCGGCACGGAACCGCAGACCGCGGCCTGGCCCGGCGCCTGCCGGGGCGATGTCCGTGGCAGCAGCCGCTGCGGCGGTGCCGACCGGCAGGGCGGTTCCGAGAGCGCCGAGCGCTCCAGCGGTGAGGACGGTGCGCCGGCTGATCGGCAGACGGTCGGGCATATGTGGTCTCCTTCGTCTTCGGGCGATGATCGCCGCGGTGAGACTAGGGAGGCCAGATGGCGTCGGACTGACGAGGAGGTGAACGAGACCCGTGTTCGAGCGCGGATCAGCGCGGGGCGCAGCTGACGCGGAGGTGAACGGCGCGGGCCGCTGCGTTCGATCCGGTCGCGTCTAGCGGGTCAGTGCCGCCTCGATCGCGCTGACGATCTCCGGTGCGTCCGGCTTCTGCTTCGGGCGGAAGCGCACGACGTCACCGTCGGGCAGCACGAGGAACTTCTCGAAGTTCCACTCGACCCGCCCGGCCTTGCCGCCCTGGTCCGGGGTCTCCTTGAGCGCCTTGTAGAGCTCCGAGGCGTTCTTGCCGTTCACCTTGACCTTGTCGTTGACGGGGAAGGTGACGCCGTAGGTCGTCGAGCAGAACTCGAGGATGTCGTCGACGGAACCCGGCTCCTGGCCGAAGAACTGGTTGCAGGGGAAGCCGACGACGGTGAAGCCGCGGTCGCCGTACAGGCGCTGCAGCTCCTCGAGCTGCTCGTACTGCGGGGTGAGTCCGCACTTGGACGCCACGTTGACCACCAGCACCACGTCGGCGCCGAGATCGTCGAGCGTCTTCTCCTCGCCCTTGGCGTCGGTGAACGGGATCGAACGGAGCGCGGAATCGGTCATATTCACAGCTTAGGTCGCAGCATCCCTCCTGGCTCCGCGTCTGGGAGAATGGACAGGACATGACTCTCGCCACCGCCCCCGCCCGCCCCCTTCGCATCGGCCCGATCGACCTCGACGTGCCGGTCGTCCTCGCACCCATGGCGGGTATCACCAACACCGCCTTCCGGCGCCTGTGCCGCGAGTACGGCGCCGGGCTCTACGTGAGCGAGATGATCACCTCGCGTGCGCTGGTCGAGCGCAACGAGACGACCATGCGTCTGATCCGGCACCACGAGTCCGAGACGCCGCGATCCATTCAGCTCTACGGTGTCGACCCGAAGACGATCGCCGAGGCCGTGCGCATCATTGTCGCGGAAGACCACGCCGACCACATCGACCTCAACTTCGGATGCCCGGTGCCCAAGGTCACCCGCCGCGGTGGGGGAGCAGCACTCCCGTGGAAGTCGAAGCTGTTCGCCGACATCGTCGACCAGGCGGTCAAGGCCGCCGGTGACGTGCCGCTGACGGTCAAGATGCGCAAGGGCATCGACAAGGACCACCTGACGTTCCTCGACGCCGGGCGCGCGGCGGAGGACGCCGGGGCAGCTGCGGTGGCCCTGCACGCACGCACCGCGGGCGAGTTCTACTCCGGATTCGCCGACTGGAACGCGATCGGTGAACTGAAGCAGGCCGTCACGAGCATCCCCGTGCTGGGCAACGGCGACATCTGGTCCGCCGACGATGCGGTGCGCATGATGGCGCAGACCGACTGCGACGGTGTCGTGGTCGGACGCGGGTGCCTCGGACGCCCCTGGCTGTTCGGCGAGCTCGCCACCGCATTCGGTGGCGAGGGCAAGACGGTCGACGCCACGCTCGGGTTCGTCGCGAACGCCTTCCGTCGGCATGCCGAGCTGCTGGTCGAGTTCTTCGAGGACGAAGATCGCGGGTGCCGCGACATCCGCAAGCACGTCTCCTGGTACTTCAAGGGATACCCGGTCGGTGGTGACATCCGCACCGGGCTCGCCACCGCATCCAGCCTCGCGGAGATCGACGACTTCCTCGGGCGACTCGATCACACCGCTCCGTATCCCGGTGCGGATGCCGAGGGGCAGCGCGGACGTTCCGGACACCCGAAGCGGACGGCACTGCCGGACAAATGGCTGGAGTCGCGAGAGCTCGCCTCGTCGGCCTCGGAGATGATGCGTGGAGCGGAGATCGAGAACAGTGGCGGTTGACCCTCAGGTCGGCCTGCGCGCCGACGGCTACGACGCGCGCGACGCCGAGCGCTTCTTCGCCGAGACCCATCGATCCGAGCGCAATGACTTCGCTCGAGACCGCGCACGCGTGCTGCACTCTGCCGCGCTGCGCCGGCTCGCGGCGAAGACACAGGTGCTGAGCCCGGCCAGCACGGCCGACTTCGCCCGCAACCGCCTGACGCATTCGCTCGAGGTGGCGCAGGTCGGGCGGGAGCTCGCGGTCGCCCTCGGCGTCTCAGCCGATGTGGTCGACACCGCCTGCCTGAGCCACGACCTGGGCCACCCGCCGTTCGGACACAACGGCGAGCGGGCGCTCAACGAGTGGGCGGAGCCGATCGGCGGGTTCGAGGGCAACGCCCAGTCGCTGCGGATCCTCTCCCGGCTCGAGGCCAAGGTGCTCGACGACGATGACCGTTCGGTCGGCCTGAACCTGACCCGCGCCAGCCTGGACGCGACGTGCAAGTACCCGTGGACGGTCGACAGCCCGGTGCCCGACCCCGGTGGGCGGCTCAAGTTCGGCGTGTACCCCGAAGACGAGGCCGTGTTCCGCTGGATGCGCGAGGGAGCGCCCGGTCGCCTGCGGTGCATCGAGGCCGAGATCATGGATCTCTCCGACGACATCGCGTACTCGGTGCACGACTTCGAGGATGCGATCGTCAATGGCTACGTCGATGTCGCTCAACTGGCCGACCCGCGTGCGCACGACGCGCTCCTCGGCCGCATCCAGCAGTGGGTGGGATACGACTTCACGCGCGACGAGCTGGCGGATGCGCTGTACCGCCTGTCGTCTCAGCCGATGTGGCTGGCGTCGTTCGACCGCTCCCGGCAGGCGCTCGCCCGTCTCAAGAACCTCACGAGCGACCTGATCGGCCGCTTCGCCAAGGCCGCAGTGGCGGCCACCAAAGAGGCGTACGGCAGCACCGCACTGGTCCGTTACAACGCCCACGTGATCGTGCCGCGGGTGATCGAGGTCGAGATCGCCGTGCTCAAGGGCATCATGGGTCAGGCCATCGTCACGATCGAGGCCCGCAAGGGGGTCTACAAGGAGCAGCGTCGCGTTCTGACGCGACTCGCCGAGGCGCTCTGGTCGACCGACGCCCTGTGGTCCGCCGGATCCGACGTGCTCGAGCCGGCGTTCGCTGCGGACTTCATCGATGCGGAGAACGACGCCGAGCGTGCCAGAGTCGTCGTGGATCAGATCGCGAGCCTCACCGACCAGAGTGCGATCGACTGGCACAACCGGCTCGTGGGAGAGATCGATCCGGCCGAGGTGGGCATCTGGACTCCTCGTCACGCCCGACCCGGCGCTCGCGCGCACGCCGAGAGGCGGCCCATCGCCGAAGGGGCGCGCTGATGCCGCGGATCCGGCAGGCCGATGTGGACGAGGTCAAGGCGCGCACGAACATCGCCGACATCGTCGGTGAGCGCGTTGCTCTCAAGTCGGCGGGCGTGGGTTCACTCAAGGGGCTGTGTCCCTTCCACGACGAGAAGAGTCCGAGCTTCCATGTGCGCCAGCAGGTGGGCTACTACCACTGCTTCGGCTGCGGCGAGTCGGGCGACGTCTACTCGTTCCTGCGCGAGATGGACCACGTCAGCTTCACCGAGGCCGTCGAGCGTCTCGCCGGCCGCATCGGGTACACGCTGCACTATGAGGACGGGGGAGCGGCTCCGGAGACGAGCGGCCGCAGCCGCCTCTACGCGGCCAACACCGCGGCCGCGGAGTTCTTCCGTGCCCAGCTCCTCACACCGGATGCGGAGGCCGGCCGCCGCTTCCTCGGGGAGCGCGGCTTCGACGCCGGAGCCGCGGCGCATTTCGGCGTCGGCTTCGCGCCGCGCGGCTGGGACGGCATGCTCAAGGCGCTCACCGCGCAGGGCTTCACGCGTGAAGAGCTCAGCAACGCCGGACTGGTCTCCACCGGGCAGCGCGGCGTCTACGACCGGTTCCGCGGGCGCCTGGTGTGGCCGATCCGCGATGTCTCGGGTCAGACGATCGGGTTCGGCGCGCGCAAGCTCTTCGACGACGACAACGGTCCGAAGTACCTGAACACGCCCGAGACCCCGATCTACAAGAAGGCCCAGGTCCTCTACGGGCTCGACCTCGCCAAGCGCGACATCGCGCGCGGCGACCCCCGCCGCGTCGTGGTGGTCGAGGGGTACACCGATGTGATGGCCTGTCACCTCGCCGGTCTCACCACGGCCATCGCGACGTGTGGCACGGCCTTCGGCACCGACCACATCAAGGTGCTGCGGCGCGTCATGGGAGATGACAACGCGTCGGGCGAGGTCGTCTTCACCTTCGACGGCGATGAGGCCGGCCAGAAGGCCGCGCTACGCGCCTTCACGGAAGACGATCGGTTCAATGCGCAGACCTTCGTCGCGGTCGCGCCCGACGGCCTCGACCCGTGCGATCTGCGTCTCCAGCGCGGTGACGCGGCCGTTCGCGGGCTGATGGACACCAAGCAGCCGATGTTCGAGTTCGCGATCGACCGTAAGCTGGGCGGCTTCGATCTCTCCACCGTCGAGGGGCGCGTCGGTGCGCTGAGGGCTGCCGCGCCGATCGTGGCCGAGATCCGCGACCAGCTTCTCCGCCCGGGTTACGAGCGTGTCCTGGCGCGGCGACTCGGGATGGATCCCACCGAGGTGCGCAGCGAGGTCGAGCGGGCGGCGCGCGGTGGTTCCACGCCGCAGCACGTGCGTCGCGAGGCTCCGCAGGTCGATCCCGCGACCGGGGCATCGGTCGTTGCTCCGGTCACTCTCGCGAGCCTTCCGCGCAGCCCCGATGTCGCCGTCGAACGCGACGCACTGATGGGGGCTCTGCAGTACGGGCATCAGGTCGATCAGGCCCTCCTGAATCGGGCGCTGGGAATGCCGTTCCGCACTCCGGGTCTCGACGCCGTGCGCGAGGCCGTGGCGGCGGCCCCCGACCGCACCAGGGCCGGCTGGGTGACGGAGGCCGTCAACAGCGTCCGCGAGCCCTACCGCTCGCTGGCGGGTGAGCTGCTGATGACGCCTTTCCCCGCTCGAGACGAGGAACGTGCCGTCGCCACCGTGGCCGACCTCGCCCGACGACTCGTCCTGCGCCAGCTCGAGCGCGACAAGCAGGAGCTTCTCGGCGCCGTGCAGCGCGTGCCGGCGGATTCCGATGGGGGCCGTGCACTGCGGATGCGCCTTCGCGACATCGATGCCGAGCGTCAGCGCTTCGCCGAGTCGTAACGCCGTCCGGCACCGCGAAGACGGCAGGATGGACACATGTCCCGCAGGCCAGAATCCACGAACGCGATCGATAGCTCCGATCTCGTGATCGACCGGATCGGCCACGGGATGCCGACCCGCGCCGTTGACGGCGTCACCTTTTCTCTCGCTCCCGGGGGACTGATCTGCGTCGCCGGCCCCACGGGTTCCGGGAAGTCGACTCTGGTCGCCGCTCTCGCCGGTTCCACCGACCCCTCGGTGAAGGTCGTCGGCGGAAGCGCTCAGGTGTGCGGCGTCGACGTGCGCCGGCCGGGACGCAAACACCGCATCCTCACCTACCGCACCGGCTTCGTCCCGCAGGGGGCGGGTGCGGACCTGCCGCCGCGGCTGACCGTGAACGAGGTCATCGCCGAGCCGATCCTCGTCCGCGAGCGCAAGGTCAACACCAAGGCGCTCTCGATCCGTGTGGCGACGCTCCTGGACGAGTTGCACCTCCCGCTCGGCACAGCGGCCAAGTTCCCGTACGAGCTCAGCGCCGGCATGCGCCAGCGTGTCGCGATCGCGCGTTCGTTCGTCCTGGAGCCGAAGGTGCTGATCGCCGACGAGATCCTCGCGAACCTCGACCTCGAAGTGCGACCGGTGGTCTTCGACGCCATCACCCGACGCCGCAAGGAGCAGGGGATGGCAGCCCTGCTCGTCACCAACGATGCGGACTTCATCCGCGAGCTCAACGCCGAGACTCTCATGCTGCGTGCCGGTCACGTGGTCGCCCGGGGCGTCGGACGGGACCTGTTGTGGGTGCCGAATGCGGAGTCGGATTCTCGCCGCTGAGCACGACACGCCCGGCATCCGCGAAGGGTGCCCTGGTGTCCTGAAGTCGGTCCGGAGTTTGCTAAGCTTGTCGAGTTGCCCGCTGAGCGGGCACATTCCTCGGTAGCTCAATTGGCAGAGCAGCCGGCTGTTAACCGGCAGGTTCTTGGTTCGAGTCCAAGCCGGGGAGCCAACGAGAAAAGCCCCCTCCACGGAGGGGGCTTTTCTCGTTCAGGTGCGGGGTCGAACAGTTGATCCGACGAGAAGAGCCCCTTCGTCCGAAGGGGCTCTTCTCGTCAGCGGGGAAGACAGCGTCAGCCCACGCCCTCCATGGCGCTCGTCTCGGTGTTGCCGATCCGAGCGATCACGTCGGGTCGTCGACGCGCCAGGTAGAGGTACCGGGTCAGCGCGAGGGCGACGGTGGCCAGGAAGATGTACGGGATCACGTTGTACGGGAACGCCGGGACCGGCCAGACGTTCGCGAAGAACACGTACGCCATGGTCACGACCGCGATGGTCGCGCACACCTTCACGAGGCCGTTGCGCATCTTCGCGCGCTGCGTGTAGACGACGCAGGCGATTGCGACGAGGGCATAGGCGACCATGTAGCCGTAGGTGCCCCAGGTGTTCACCCAGACGAGGATATCGCCGGTCGCCGCGCCCGAGATCAGCAGCACGATGTCGACCGCGATCGCGGCTGCGCCGGCGATGATCAGCACGCGGTGTGGGGTCAGGTGCTGCTCATGGGTGCGACCGAACCGCTCGGCGACCACGCCCTCCTTGCCCATGACGTACACGATGCGTCCTATCACGTTGAGCGGAGCGACGACGACCGCGAAGAACGAGGCCGAGACCCCGATCGTGAGGGCGGCGGCGAACCAGCTCGGCATGCCGATGAGAGCCGACATGCTCTCCAGCGGGCTGGCTGAGGTGGCGAGGTCGTCGCCCAGCACCGTGATCTGCGTGTACGCGGCGAACACGTAGAGGACACCGACGCCGAGCGCGCTCCACATGATCGCGCGGGGGATCGCCTTGTACGGCTCCTTGGCCTCGCGACCGAGTGCGTCAGCGGAGGAGAACCCGACGAACCCGAGAATGCCGAGCACCATGCCCGACGCGACCCCCTGGAACGAGGATCCGGTGGCGAGCACCTGAGCGGGGTCCCACGCGGCGGGTCCGGCCCAGATGAGCGCTGCGACCAGGAGCACGAGGATGATGCCCACGGAGAGGAGTTCGAGAACGAGCGAGATGCGCGCGGACAGGCGGATCCCGCGGATCGTGAACAGGGTCGCCAGTCCGCCGAGGATGATCGCGAGCCCGATGTCCCATCCGAGTCCCTGAGCGGGAAGCCCGAGCATGCGGAGGAACTGCGCCATGTAGCTGACGGAACCGCTGAGGGAGGCGGACGCGATGCCGAAGCAGCCGATCAGCAGGGTGACCCCGGCGAGGAAGGCGCCGAACGGTCCGAGTCCCTTCGACACGTACGTGTACAGCGACCCGGCAGATGCGTGCTTGCGGGCGAACACGACGACGCAGTAGCCGACGCAGAGGATGACGATGGTCGCGAGGGCGAAGGCGTAGATGGTGCCGTTGCCTGCACCGAGGAAGATGGCCGCCGCGGTGAAGGCGATGACGGCGCTGGGGGCGATGTTGGCGATGGCCTGGGCCGCGAGTTCCGGCCCGCTCATGACGCCGGTGCGAAGACCGGCATCCTTGGGGGCACCAGGCGGGGCGACGACGGTGTCTGACATGGTTCTCCTGTATTCGGGTTTCAGGGTGGGGATGCGGTGTGCGGTCAGGGGATGAGGAGCGTGCGAAGTGCCGAACCGGTCTCGAGATCGTCGAGCGCGGCTGCGGCCTCGGAGAGCGGTCGCCGTCCGGAGATCAGCGGGTCGATCTTGAGCTGCCCATCCATGTAGCGGTCCACGAGCGCGGGAACGTCGATGGAGGGCCGGACGGAGCCGTAGTTCGATCCGAGGATGCGCTGATCGGCTTCGGCGAGGACGAGGGGTTCGAAGGAGGCGCGCGCCCCGGTCGGCGGGAGACCCACGATCACCGCGGCGCCGCCGAGTCCGAGCATCTGGATCGACTGCTCCGTCGTGATCGTGCGTCCGATCGCATCGAAGGCGTAGTCGACCCCGTCGGGGATCAGCTCGCGCAGCTGTGCGACGGCATCGCCCTGCGAGGCGTCGATGCGGTCGGTCGCGCCGAACTGCAGGGCGAGCTGGGTCTTCTCGGGGCGTACGTCGATCGCCACGATGCGCTCCGCACCGGCGAGGCGTGCTCCTTGGACCACGTTGAGTCCCACGCCGCCGCAGCCGATGACCGCGACGGTGGCACCAGGCTCGACGGCGGCGGTGTTGAGTACGGCGCCGACTCCCGTCGCGACAGCGCAGCCGACGACGGCGACGACGTCGAGCGGTGCGTCGTCGCGGACCTTCACGGCACCGGATGCCGGGACCACGACCTCCTCGGCGAAGGAGGAGACACCGAGATAGTGGTGCAGCGGCTCGCCGTCGCGGCTGAGACGCGAGGTCCCGTCGAACAGCACACCGAGCGGTGCGACCACGGTCGCGACCTTCTGGCAGCGAGCCTCGTGCCCGGCGCGGCAGTATCGACACTCGCCGCACGGCGGCACCCAGCTCAGCACGACGTGATCGCCCACGGCGAGTGTCGTGACGCCTTCGCCGAGTTCGGTGACGACGCCGGATCCTTCGTGGCCCATGACCAGGGGAGCGGCGGCGTCCCACTCACCACGCTTGACGTGCAGGTCGGAGTGGCACACGCCGGCGGCGGCGATTCGCACGCGGACCTCGCCGGCGCGCGGGGGTGCGAGGTCGACGTCGACGAACTCGATCGGAGACTGCGGATCGCGGAAGACAACAGCTTTCATGACATCCTTCGGGTGGAGAGGGGATGCGCACGATGCTAGGAGAGCGCGCCCGGTCAGAGCATCCGACAAATGTGTGAAAGGCGTGGCCTGCACTCGACATTTCGTATGATCGAGACATGGTTCGTGATGTCGTCTCCGTAGCGCGGTACCTCGAAGGCGAACTGCTGCAGGGCGAGGTCCCGAGCGCCCGGCACGTGAATTCGGTCGTCAGGATCGATTCGTTCGGCGTCCCGACCGATCGACTCTTCGCGACACTCGTGACGACAGATGAGCAGCCGATCCTCGCGCTCATCGACGATCCGGAGCGAGCCGCACTCCTGAGGGAGGTCGTGCTCGTCACGAGCGCCGACACACCTCCTCTGCGTCAGGTGCTCTCCGCAGCGCGGATCACCGCGATCGTGGGTGCACGTACATCGCAGGAACTGCTCATGCCTCGGCTCACGGCCCTCCTCGCCGTTGACCAGGCCGCGGAGGCGAGAGCGATCACCTCGGCGATGCGGGTTCTCACGCTCGCGGCTCGACGCAGCGGGATCACGGGCGTCATCGCCGAACTCGCACACCGGATCGACGGGTGGGCCGTGCTCCTCGACCGGCATGGCGAGGTGATCACGACGGCGGGAGCGGGAAGCCTGCACATCGACGACGCGATGGCGGTCGCGACCGGCCGCCCGGTCCGTGTGCGTCACCGCGCCCTGCAGGTCCATCCGGTGGGGCCGGGGCAGGACATCAGCGCACGACTCGTCACCGCTCCGCGAAACGACAGCTCCGGTCGAGGGAGAGAGCTCAGCTCGCAGGCCGCGGCGCTGCTCGACCTCCTCATGAGAACGCGCGACAGCAGTCATCTCGAGCGCCTCGGCCGATCGATGATGCTCGAAACGGTTCTCGAGGGCGGCGACGGAGCCATGCGCCTGCTCCGTCGCTGGGGCGTGCACGAAAGAACGCTCGTCGGATTCGCTCTGGCCTCGCGCACGAGCGGCGTCGATGTCGAGCATCTGCTCGCGCTCTGGCTCGACGAGCTGGGTGCCGAGCACGTTTTCACGTCTCACCGCGGCTTCATCCATGGGCTTCTGCGCGAGGAGCACGCGGAGGAGATCGCGCACAGGGTCCGTGCTTTCGCATCGACGCTCTACCTCGGTCTCGGGCGGTCAGCCGGCACGGATGAGCTGGCGCGAAGTGTCGATGAGGCGCGTCAGGCGTGCGAGGCGGCCCGTACCAGTGGTGAACGCGTGGTGAGCTACGCCGCGATTCCGACTGTTTCCTTCGTGCTTGAGCAGCTCGCCCCGGAGCAGGCGCAGCGGATCGGCCGACTGCTCGATCCGCTCCGTTCGGGGGATCAAGGAACCGAACTCATCGAGACGCTGCGGGTCTTCCTCGCAACCAACAGTGCGTGGGGCGAGAGCGCCAGCCGCCTGCGGATCCACCGACAGACCCTGACGGCACGCATCCGACGGATCGAGGATCTGATCGGGCTGTCGTTGGCGGACCCGGATGATCGTGTCGCCGCGTGGCTCGCGCTGCGCGCATCGGACGGCTGAGAGCCACCGGTGACGCTGTGCGGTCAGCGTGCCGCGCCTTCGAGCGTTCCCTCGGTCTGCCCCGCTGGGTCGACCAGCACGCAGTAGACGACGCGCCCGTCGGGCTGGTCCCATGTCTCCTCCGTCGGGGGGATGAGATACACGCCGAGCGCGGATTCCTCCCTCGGTACCCCGACGAAGTCCGTGAACGGATCCCCGATGCAGTCGAGGGTGGCGGCTTCGATCGCTTCCTGCGAGAAGGCGCCGCCGGGCATCTCGATCTCGTGGAAGACCTCTTCGTCGTGGGGTTCGGCGCAGGGGACGACTTCCGCGTCTTCGGGAAGGCCGCTGGTGGCTTCGAGGCGACAGTCGCCGACAGCCACAGCGGGAGTCTCGCTCTTCGCGACACCGGCGCCGTCGCCCGTCGCGCTGCGTTCCGGGGAGGGGGCGGCGGTTCCGCAGCCGGTCAGGGCGACCGCGACTGTCAGGGCACACGCGGCGAAGAGCAGCGGGGTCCGTTCGTACAGCTTCATGTTGGTCTTCCTTCGTGCCTTCGGGGACACGATGTCCGCTTGTGCTGCGGCTCAGCCCTCGAGGTCGTCCACGCCGGGCATCCAGCTCGCCCCCGGACGCCCCCAGCCGCGCTTACGGGCGATCTTCTGCACCGTCTTCCAGTCGCCGTCCGAGAGACGATCCACATAGAGGATGCCGTCGAGGTGATCGAACTCGTGCTGCATGATCCGGGCGCGCCATCCGTCGACGTCGATCGTGACCGGTCGACCTTCCAGATCGGTCGCGGTCACGTGGACCCGCTCCGAGCGACGCAGCGGGAATCGTTCGCCGGGGAAGGAGAGGCAGCCCTCGGATTCGAGGTCGGGGTCGGGGTCGCCCGGTTCGAACGGCACCATCCAGAGCTCGGGGTTGATGAGCACGCCGCGCCACGGCTGATCGTCGTCGTCTACGTAGGCGTAGGTGTAGATGCGCAGGGGGACGCCGACCTGCGGGGCGGCCAGCCCGACGCCCGGCGCGGTGTCCATCGTCTCGAACATGTCGGCGACGAGCGTGCGGATGTCGTCGGTGATCTCGTCGACGGGGGATGCGGGGGAGTGCAGGACGGGGTCGCCCATGATGCGAATCGGAAGTACAGCCACGTCACAACCCTAGTCGGCGGCGCTCGCCCGGTAGGCTCGTACCGTGACTGCTGGGGTGTGGATGAACGGGGCCGAACAGGTCGGCGATCAGCTCGTCGGAGCCTTCCAGAACCCTGGCATCCTCCTCGGGATCCCCCTGGCCCTCGCCGGAGCGGTCTTCATGTCGCTCGGCGCGCAATACCAGCACCGGGGAGTCGAGAAGGTCGAGCGTCTCAGCGGCGCCGATGGGGCATCGGGGCTGAGTTTCGACCAGTTGAAACGACTGCTCACACGGCCCTCCTGGCTCGTCGGAACGCTCATGCTCGGCCTCGCGGTGGTCTGTCAGCTCGCGGCCCTCGTCCAGGCGCCGCTGATCGTCGTGCAGCCGCTCGGTGCCATCGCGCTCGTCATCACGACGCTTTTGAACGCGAGAGTCTCCGGTCACAGCCCGACGAGACAATCGCTCACAGCCATAGCCTGCTGTGTTGGCGGCATCTTCCTCTTCGTCTTCTTCGCCGCGATCTACGCGACCGAGCAGGAGGTGACGGAGCGCGAGCTCTTCGTGATCCTCGCCCTCCTGCTGGTGGTCATCATCATCCTCGGAGCCTGCTGGCTGATACTCCGTCACCGCATGCGTGCGCTGTTCTACGTGGTCGGCGCCGGCGTGCTCTACGGCTTCGTCGCCACCCTCGCCAAGGTCATCATCAAGCGCATCGAGGCCGGTCAGTTCGAGTGGATCACCGCGATCTGCGTCCTCGCGCTCCTCGCCGCGGCTGCGGTCGGCGGCTACTTCGTGCAGACCGCGTACAGTTCGGGGCCGCCCGACCTGGTGATCGCCGGCCTCACGGTCGTCGATCCGCTCGTCGCGGTTCTGATCGGCATGGTCGTGCTCGGCGAGGCTGCGGCCGCACCGCCGTGGGTCATGGTGATCTTCGCGATCGCCGGAGCCATCGCCGTGTGGGGAGTGGTGGGCCTCGCCCGCTACCACCCGCAGGTGCTCAGCGACAGCCAGGAGCTGGGAATCGAGCGCGGGAGCACGCCGACGGGGCAGGGGGCGTCCGCAGAAGCCGCCTCCTCGCGGACGGCGGCCGTCGACGCGACTGAACGTCCGGAGAGGTCCGAGAGCCCGGACGACGGCGACCTGCCGCCGGGCCGCTCCGGTCCCCCCGAGCAGCCGTAGCCGCCCGAACGGGGACCGGGAGCGACGCGACGGTCAGTACGCCTGATCGATGAGGTCGGGTGAGACCTCGGAGGCCGCGGCCTCATCCACGAAGAACACGGTGCGCTTGCGCCCCTTGGCGCCGGCAGCCGGCACGCTCGTGTAGCTCGCACCGGCGAGGGCGAGTCCGAGTGCCGAGGCCTTGTCGGCGCCGGTGAGCACGAGCCACACCCGCTTGGACGAGTTGAGCACCGGGCGCGTGAGCGTGACGCGCTCGGGCGGGGGTTTCGGAGAATCGCGGACGGGGAGCGCAGCGGCGTCGGTGACCGTGACCTCCTCGCGATCCGGGAACAGCGAGGCGATGTGTCCGTCCGGGCCGACGCCCAGGAAGCAGACGGCGAATGACGGCCACGGGTGCTCGTCGGTGCCGAAACGGGCGAGTTCGGCGGCATATGCCGCGGCCGACTCGTCGAGCGTGAGCCCGGTCTCCGGTCCCGCCACCTCGTGCACGTTCTCGGCGGGCACCGGGATGTGGTCGAGGAGCGCTTGGCGCGACTGCAGGGAGTTCCTGTCCGCGTCGTCTCGCGGCACGAACCTCTCGTCACCCCACCAGAAGTGCACGAGCGACCAGTCGATCGCGGCCGACCGCGGATCGCCCGCCGCTGCGCGGAGCACGGCACCACCCATCGAACCTCCCGTGAGGGCGATGTGGGCGACTCGACCGTTCCGTGTGCGCGCGCGAACACGCGTGAGGAAACGGTCTGCTACTCGGGCGGCGAGGGCGGCGGGGGTGGATTCCACCACGACCCGCTTCTCTGCGGACGATACCGGCATCGACGTCACTCTCCAGTCTCGGGCGGACCCAGTTTCTCCCAGCCCTCGGTGATGACTCGACCGTACAGGACATCGGGGTCGAGCCTGCGCAGCTCCTCCGCGAGGCATTCGCGGAGCGTGCGGCGCGGCAGGTGGAGGTCGTGGTTCGGCTGATCCGGCTGCGTGAGGATCGCGATGCCGGGCGAGGGCCGCTCGAGCAGGATGTCGCCGGAGGCGCGGGTCAGACGGACCGACTTGATGCCCTCCTGCCAGTGCTCGGGGTTCTCATACGACCAGCGCACGCGAACGCCCAGAGCCATCTGCAGCCAGGCGGCGAGCAGCGCGGTCGACGGAGAAGCCGACCCACCGCGCACCTCGACACCCGTGATGGGCTCGTACGGCGGCTGATCGAGCACAGCGGCCAGCTGCTCACGCCAGTGCGTCAGCCGCGTCCAGGCGAGGTCGGTATCTCCGGGGGCGTGGGTGCGTCCGAGCAGCGCGAGCCGATCGCGCACGTCGGGCGAGGTGGCGGCATCGGTGATGCGGCGCTGGGCGATGCGGCCGAGCGGTGACGTCGACGGCGAGGTCGGAGCATCCTCCGGCCACCAGGCGACCACGGGAGCGTCAGGTAGGAGGAGACCGGTGATCAGGCTCTCCTCATTGCTCGCGGCGTCTCCGTAGGCACGCAGCACGACGACCTCGCTCGCTCCGGCGTCGCCGCCCACGCGGATCTGGGCATCGAGGCGGGAATCGCCGTCGCCCGTGGTGATGACGATGACGCGCATGGGGTGTTCACGCGATGCGTCGTTGGCCGCATCGATGGCCGCTTCGGCGACACCGTTGCGGGCGGCGATGACCAGGGTGAGCACACGGCCGAGGGCGACGGCGCCGCCCTCTTCGCGCACCTTGACGAGCTGCTTGGCGACCTGACTGACGGTCGTGTCGGGAAGGTCGATGATCACGGGCGTCTCCAGACTCGTCCGTCGCGGGCCAGCAGGTCGTCGGCGGATGCCGGACCCCACGAGCCCGGAGCGTACTGCTCCACCGGACCGCCGACGGCCGCCCAGTACTTCTCCACGGGGTCGAGGATCTTCCAGGAGAGCTCGACCTCCTCGTGCCGCGGGAACAGCGGCGGGTCGCCCAGGAGGACGTCGAGGATCAGACGCTCGTAGGCCTCGGGGCTCGCCTCGGTGAAGGCGTGGCCGTAGCCGAAGTCCATCGTGACGTCGCGCACGTTGCTCCCGCTGCCGGGCACCTTGGATCCGAAGCGGATCGTCACACCCTCATCGGGCTGCACACGGATGACGAGCGCGTTCTGCCCGAGCTCCGAGGCGTTGCCACGCCCGAACAGGTGCTGCGGAGCCCGCTTGAAGACCACGGCGATCTCGGTCACGCGGCGTCCGAGACGCTTGCCGGTCCGTAGGTAGAACGGCACGTCGGCCCATCGGCGGGTGTCGATCTCGAGCTTGATGGCCGCATACGTCTCGGTGGTGGAGTCGGGGTTCATGCCCTCCTCATCCAGGAAGCCGGTGACCTTGTCGCCGCCCTGCCACCCGCCCGCGTACTGGCCGCGAGCCGTGGCGAGGGAGAGGTCGTCCGGCACGTGCACCGCGGCGAGCACCTTCTCCTTCTCGGCACGCAGGTGCTCCGCCGAGAGGCTGATGGGCTCCTCCATCGCGGTGAGCGCGAGCAGCTGCAGCAGGTGGTTCTGGATCACGTCGCGCGCGGCGCCGATACCGTCGTAGTACCCGGCGCGACCGCCGACGCCGATGTCCTCGGCCATCGTGATCTGCACATGGTCGACGTAGTTGCGGTTCCAGATCGGCTCGTACAGCTCGTTCGCGAAGCGCAGCGCCAGGATGTTCTGGACCGTCTCCTTGCCGAGGTAGTGGTCGATGCGGAAGATCGAGTCCGCGGGGAACGCTACCTCGAGCGCCGCGTTGAGCGCACGGGCGGATTCGAGGTCGTGCCCGAACGGCTTCTCGATCACGACGCGACGCCAGCGTTCGTCATCATCGCTGTTCTCGCCGACGAGACCGGAATCCTTCAGCTGCTTCGCGACGAGCGGGAAGTCCTTCGGCGGGATCGACAGGTAGAACGCGTGGTTGCCCATCGTGCCGCGTTCCACGTCGAGCTTCTCGATGGTCTCGCGGAGCTTGCGGAAAGAGTCGGGGTTGTCGAACTCGCCGGAGACGAACCGGATGCCCTGGAGCAGCTGCGTCCACGTCTCCTCGCGGAACGGGGTGCGGGCGTGCTCCTTGACCGCGTCGTAGACGACCTGGGCGAAGTCCTGGTCCTCCCAGTCGCGGCGGGCGAACCCGACGAGGGCGAACCCCGGCGGGAGCAGACCGCGGTTGGCGAGGTCGTAGACCGCGGGCATCAGCTTCTTGCGCGACAGGTCTCCGGTGACGCCGAAGATCACGAGGGCGCTGGGCCCCGCGATCCGGTTGAGACGGCGGTCATCGGGGTCACGCAGCGGGTTGTGCCCGCGCGAGATGGGAACAGACATGGGTGGGGGATTCTCCTGCTGTTACTTCTGTGCGGCTTCGAAGAGGGCGAGCACGTCGTCCGAGGACTCGGTGATCGTCAGCGTGACGACCGGGCGGCCGTGTTCGGCGAGCACGGCGGCGTCACCGGCGGCCTGTGCCTGGATGAGCTGCCCGAAAGTGAACGGGCGATCCGGGATCTCGAGATCGACCTCGGTGCGCTCCAAGATCTGCAGGAACACGCCCTGCGCCGGTCCGCCCTTGTGGTACTGGCCGGTCGAGTGCAGGAAACGCGGGCCCCATCCGAACGTGGTGGGGCGACCCGAATCGGCTGCGACGAGCTCGCGCAGGCCCTGGAGCTGCGGAACTTCGAGGCGGTTGACGTATGCCTGGATGGACACGTAGCCGTCGGCCGGGAGCTGCGCCCAGAGCGCGTCGAGCACGCCCTCGACCGTGCCGGAGGCGGCGAGGGCCGAATCGGACACGCGCACCTCGACGCCGTTCTCGACGAAGGCCGGAGCGGTCGGCTCCGGGCGAGCGTCGAGGAGGCCGCGGGCGGCGATCTTCGCCGACTCGACGTCGGGCTGATCGAACGGGTTGATGCGGAGCAGGTGGCCGGCGATCGCGGTCGCGTACTCCCAGACGATGAGCTGCGCACCCAGTGTGCCGCTGACGAGGATCTCGCCCTCGTGGCGCTCATGCAGGTGGAACTCGTTGGCGTCGTCGACCAGGCGGACGATCTGCAGGTCGGCGGGCACCGGGTCGAGCTCGGGGGAGACCGGGAGCAGGACCACCGGGAGGATGCCGGTGCCGTCCTTGCCGGTCGATTCGGCGATGAGCTGCTCGATCCAGTCCGGCAGACCCTTGATGTGCGTGCCGTCGGTGATCAGGCCGAGCTTGTCGCGCCGCGGGTTCGTCGCGGCGATCGCCGCGCCCAGACGGAGCGCGGGGTTCTCGGCGGAGTCGACCGCGACCTCGAGCGACGAAGCCTCGGCCTCGTTCAGGAGCTCGTCGATGTCGACGCCCGCGAGACCCGAAGGCACCAGACCGAAAGCCGTGAGTGCCGAGTAGCGGCCGCCGACGTTCGGGTCCGCGTTGAAGACGCGGTATCCCGCTTCGCGGGCCGAGACGTCGAGAGGGGAGCCCGGGTCGGTGACGACGACGATGCGTTCCACCGGATCGATCCCGAGGTCGCGGAAGGCGGCTTCGAAGGTGCGGCGCTGCGAATCGGTCTCGACGGTGGAGCCCGACTTCGACGACACGACGAGCACGGTGTCGGCGAGTCCCTCGTCGAGAGCGGCGAGCACCTGGCCGGGGGCCGTGGAGTCGAGGATCGTGAGCGGTACGCCGGCGGTCTGCGCGATGACCTCGGGAGCGAGTGAGGAGCCGCCCATGCCGGCGAGGACCACGCGGGTCACGCCCTTGGCGTTCAGATCGGCGCGCAGGGCGACGATCTCGGCGACGAGCGGGCGGGAGATCGAGACGGCCTCCACCCAGCCGAGGCGCACGGTGGCCTCGGCCTCGGCGGCCGCACCCCAGAGGGTGGCGTCGCCGCCGGTGATGCGCGATGCGACGAGATCGTGGACCAGGCTGGGCACGGTCTCATCGATCGCGGCGCGCGCCGCGCCGGACGTGTGGATCGAGAAGGTCATCGCTGGGACTCCAGAGCCTCGGCCACCTGACCCAGCAGGTCGTGCCAGGAATCGATGAACTTCGAGACGCCCTCGTCCTCCAGGACCTGCGTGACGTCGGTGAGGTCGATGCCGACGGCGGCGAGGTCGTCGAACACCTGGTGTGCCTCCGCGTAGCCGCCCGTGATGGTGTCACCGGCGATGACACCGTGATCGAACGTCGCCTCGAGGGTCTTCTCGGGCATGGTGTTCACCACGCCCTCGGCGACGAGTTCGGTCACGTACAGGGTGTCCGGGAGCACCGGGTCCTTGACGCCCGTCGAGGCCCACAGCGGACGCTGCAGGTTCGCGCCGAGCTTGATCAGGTCCTGCGCGCGCTTCTCGGCGAACTTCTGCTCGAAGAGCTCGTAGGCGAGGCGCGCGTTGGCGAGCCCGGCCTTGCTCTTGAGCGCCTCGGCCTCGGGCGTGCCGATCGCGGAGAGTCGCTTGTCGGTCTCGGTGTCGACGCGCGACACGAAGAACGAGGCGACGGAGTGGATGCTCGACAGGTCGAAGTCGGCGCCGTGCGCGCGCTCCAGACCGGTCAGGTAGGCGTCGATGACCTCGGCGTAACGCTCCAGGCTGAAGATCAGCGTGACGTTGACGCTGATGCCGGTCGCGATCGCCTCGGTGATGGCCGGAAGCCCCGCCTTGGTCGCCGGGATCTTGACGAGGAGGTTGGGGCGGTCGATCTTGGACCACAGCTCCTTCGCCTGCGCGACGGTGCCTGCGGTGTCGTGAGCGAGGTCGGGGGAGACCTCGATCGAGACGCGGCCGTCGACATGTCCCGAGGCTTCCCAGACGGGTCGGAACACATCGAGTGCGGCGCCGACGTCCTGGGTCGTGGCGGCGAAGACGGCTTCCTCGGCGCTCGCGCCGGAGGCGGCGAGCTCGGTGACCTGCGCGTCGTACGACGTGTTGCTCTTGTCGGTGATCGCGTTCGCGAAGATGGTCGGGTTCGTCGTGACGCCGACGACGTTGCGCGACGAGATCAGCTCGGCGAGGTTGCCGGAGTCGATGCGGGTGCGGGAGAGGTCGTCGAGCCAGATGCTGACACCTGCGGCGGCGAGCTGTGCGGTGGGGGTGCTCATGCGTTCTCCTTGGTGCTGTTTGCGGCGATGGTCTCGCGTGCGGCCGCGATGACGGCCTCGGTCGTGATGCCGAACTTCTCGAACAGGGTCTTGTAATCGGCAGAGGCGCCGAAGTGGTCGATGCCGACCGAGCGGCCGCGGTCGCCCACGATTCCGCGCCAGGAGAGCACGGAGCCCGCCTCCACGGAGACACGAGCGGTGACGGATGCGGGCAGCACGCTCTCACGGTAGGCCTCGTCCTGCTCGTCGAACCACTCCAGCGACGGAGCGGAGACCACGCGGACGTTCACGCCCTCGGCGGCCAGCGCCTCGCGGGCGTTCACGGCGAGCTGCACTTCGGAGCCGGTGGCCACGATGATGACGTCCGGCGTGCCGTTCGGCGCCTCGGCGAGGACGTAGGCGCCCTTGGCCGCGTTGTCCGCCGAAGCGAACGTGTCGCCGGAGGCTGCACCCTCGCCGCGCTCGAACACCGGGATGTTCTGGCGGGTCAGCGCGATGCCGGCCGGTCCCTCGTGGCGACGGAGGATCTCCAGCCAGGTGGCAGAGGTCTCATTCGCGTCGGCGGGGCGGACGACCGTGAAGTTCGGGATCGCCCGCAGCGTCGCCAGCTGCTCGATCGGCTGGTGGGTCGGTCCGTCCTCACCGAGGGCGACGGAGTCGTGGGTCCAGACGAAGATGCTCGGGATGTTCATGAGCGCCGCGAGACGGACCGAGGGACGCATGTAGTCGCTGAAGATGAGGAAGGTGCCGCCGAATGCGCGGGTCTTGCCGTGCAGGACGATGCCGTTGACGATCGCACCCATCGCGTGCTCGCGGATGCCGAAGTGCAGCACTCGTCCGTACGGGTTGCCCGACCACTCGTGTGTCGACCACTCGGCCGGGATGAACGAGGGCGCACCCTTGATCGTGGTGAGGTTCGACTCGGCGAGGTCGGCCGAACCGCCCCACAGTTCCGGGAGCTCGGCGGCCAGGGCGTTGATGACCTGGCCGGATGCGGCGCGGGTCGAGACCTCCTTGCCGGATTCGAACACGGGGAGTGCGGCCGTGATGTCGGCGGGGAGCTCCTGCGCCTCGAGACGGTCGAGAAGCTCCTTCTTCTCGGGGTTCGCGGCGGCCCAGGCGTCGAAGGACTCCTGCCACGTGGCGCGGGCCTTGGCGGCGCGGGCGGCGAGACCACGGGTGTGCGCAAGCACGTCGTCGGCGACCGCGAAGGTCTCCTCGGGGTCGAAGCCGAGAACCTTCTTGGTTGCGGCCAGCTCGTCGGCACCGAGCGCGGAACCGTGGATCTTGCCGGAGTTCTGCTTGCCGGGCGACGGCCAGCCGATGATCGTCTTGAGGATGATGAGCGAGGGCTTCGAAGTCTCGCCCTTGGCGGCCTCGATCGCGGCGAAG
Organism: Microbacterium sp. B19(2022); assembly: GCF_012030385.1. Classification (NCBI taxonomy): domain Bacteria; kingdom Bacillati; phylum Actinomycetota; class Actinomycetes; order Micrococcales; family Microbacteriaceae; genus Microbacterium; species Microbacterium sp. B19(2022). The sequence continues at coordinate 81,796 of NZ_JAAUVO010000014.1, read as the reverse complement.
AGTTCGGCGACGTCTTCGACGTACTCGCCGGTCTTCTTCCAGTCGACGGTCTGCACCTGCCAGCCGTAGGCCTCGTAGCGCTTCGCGACGTCTTCGGTGAAGGCGACGTTGGTGTCATCCTCGATCGAGATCTGGTTGGAGTCGTAGATCGCGATCAGGTTGCCGAGCTGCTGGTGGCCCGCGAGCGAGGATGCCTCGCTGGTCACGCCCTCCTGCAGGTCGCCGTCGCCGGCCACCACGTAGACGAAGTGATCGAACGGGCTGGTGCCGGCGGCCGCCTCGGGGTCGAACAGGCCGCGCTCGTAGCGGGCGGCGTAGGCGAAGCCGACGGCGGAGGCGAGGCCCTGGCCGAGCGGACCGGTGGTGATCTCGACGCCCTTGGTGTGGCCGTACTCCGGGTGACCCGGCGTCAGCGAACCCCAGGTGCGCAGCGCCTTGAGGTCGTCGAGTTCCAGGCCGAAGCCGCCGAGGTAGAGCTCCACGTATTGCGTGAGCGAGGAGTGCCCTGCAGAGAGGATGAAGCGGTCGCGGCCCAGCCAGTCGACGTCGGTCGGGTCGTGGCGCAGCACGCGCTGGTAGAGGAGGTACGCGGCCGGCGCGAGGCTCATGGCCGTGCCGGGGTGACCGTTGCCGACCTTCTCGACGGCATCGGCCGCCAGGATTCGGGCGGTATCCACCGCGCGTCGATCGATCTCATCCCACTGCAATTCCGACACGTTCATGCCCTTTCCGACAGTTTCGAGGGCGCCCTTATTCCCTGGCGCATCCGCAACTTCCCTGGCGCATCCTGCACCGTCGCGGAGACGAGTGGAGGGGTGTGCGCAGCGCCGGGCGCGCGAGTGCTCTCAGCATAGCGAAGACGACTGTCGTGCTACGCGAGCGGACGGCGCGGATGGCGTCATCCGGTGTCATACACTGGAGAGGTTGTCCGGTCACACGTGCAGAGGAGGCGATCGAGATCTCGACGATGTCTGATCAGACCGTGAGGAAGTCGTCCATCGGTCGCACGGTGAAGGCCTACATCACGCTCACCAAGCCGCGTGTCCTCGAGCTTCTGCTCGTCTCGACCGTTCCGGTGATGTTCCTGGCGCAGGGCGGACTGCCCAACCTGTGGCTGGTGCTGGCGACCGTCATCGGCGGCTCGTTGAGCGCCGGTTCCGCCGCCGCATTCAACATGTACCTCGATCGTGACATCGACGCGCACATGCACCGCACCGAGAATCGACCGCTGGTCACGGGCGAGATCAGCCCGCGCGGCGCGCTGATCTTCTCCTGGACGCTCGCGATCGTCTCGACGGTCTGGCTGCTCGCCACGACCAACTGGCTCGCCGCAGCCCTGTCCGCGACCGCGATCTTCTTCTATGTCGTGATCTACACGATGATCCTCAAGCGCCGCACCGAGCAGAACATCATCTGGGGCGGCATCGCCGGGTGCTTCCCCGTGCTCATCGGCTGGTCCGCCGTCACCGGCTCGCTCGACTGGCCGGCGTTCGTCCTCTTCCTCCTGATCTTCCTCTGGACGCCGCCGCACTACTGGCCGCTGTCGATGAAGTACAAGGACGACTACGAAGACGTCGATGTGCCGATGCTGGGTGTCACCCGCAACGCCTCGCAGGTCGGCCTCCAGGTCATCCTCTACGCGTGGGCGACGGTGGCGTGCTCGCTCCTCCTCGTCCCGATCGCGAACATGGGTCTGGTGTACACCGTGTCCGCCACGGTCTTCGGCGGATGGTTCATCTACGAGTCGCACCGGCTCTACAACCGTGCCGTGCACGGTACCGAGCCGCGGCCCATGCGCGTGTTCCACGCCTCGATCACCTACCTGACGCTGATCTTCGTCGCGGTCGCGATCGACCCGCTGCTGCCGTTCTGACCCGACGCTTCTGAAACGACGGAGCGGCGCCGAATTCCTCGGCGCCGCTCCGTCGTTGTTTTCGCGAGAAGATCAGCGTGTGATCGTCGAGTCGTCCGACTTCGCCTCGGTCGTGGGCGCGTCATCCCGAGCGGCGTCGTCCGCGTCAGCGGCGGGGACCACGTCGACCGCAGCGGCGTCGTATGCGGGCGCTGCCTCGGGGGACGCGATGGTCTCGGACGTGGCGGTCTCGACCGGAGTCTGCGTCGTCTCGGCGGTCCAGTCGATCGCCTCGACGACGGCCGGGGCGGGAGCGGGGACGAGCGAGCGTGCTGCGACGAGCCCGAGGGTGAGCAGGATGCCGACGATGCCCGCGGCCAGGACGCCTGCGCCCACGACGACGAGCGACTGGCCGACGTAGACCTCGACGCCCGTGGCCGTACCGTCGAGCAGGGTGGCCGTCATCGTCCCGATCTGACCGGAGATGAGCCATCCGCCGACAGCCGTCGTGGCGAGGGACACGACGAGGAGGAGCCAGAATCCGATGCTGCGTGAGAGTGACTTGTTCATGTCGTCCACGATCGCGGACGCGCTGATGAGTCGGCGATGTGCGAGCTGTGGATCGCCTGTGCGGGCTCAGTCGTCGACGGGCGTCGGGCGCTTCAGGTGCAGCACGACCACGGTGTACGTGGCGGCGGAGAGCGAGGCGAGGACCATGTGGATGCCGACCAGCAGCGGAGGCAGTCCCTCACGTGCCTGCCAGATCCCGACGCCGACCTGCACCAGGATCGCGAGCACCAGCACGAGGAGCCAGCGCCGCGGCTCCAGGTGCAGCACCCAGGCGGCGACCGTGAGGAAAAGCACGAGCGCGGCCAGGATGTAGCCGGGCCACGAATGCACGTGGGCGAGCACGGTCGCATCGAAGCCGTGTCGCAGCACGTCGGCATCGCCGGAGTGGGGGCCGGACCCGGTCGTCAGCACGCCGAAGACGATCGTCACGGCGAGTGCGAGGCCGGTCACATGGGTGACGGCGGAGAACCACGCGGGAACCGCGCGTTCACGAGGCCCGCCGTCCGTCTTCAGGCGCACCAGGAAAGCCGCGGTGATGCAGACGAGCAGCAGGGACGACGTGTAGTGGAAGCCCACGATGAAGGGGTTCAGACCCGTCAGCACCGTGATGCCGCCGACGAGCGCCTGGGCCACCACCCCGATGAGTACGAGCCACGCGAGCAGGACCAGGTCACGTCGTGCGGGCGTCGTGCGGACGGAGCGGACCGCCGCCGCGATGACGGCGATCAGGAGGACCCCGAGCGCGATGGGGGAGGCCGGGAAGTGCAGGGGGGCGGCGATGCCGAACGCGGCGACGGCTGCCACGATGCCGCCGGCGGCGAACCAGAGCGCGGTGACGAGGCCGCGCTTCCCGCTGAAGAGATGCAGGACCAGCAGCACGACGGCCAGCGCGATGATCCCGACCACGCCCGTCATCAGGCGGTTGCCGAATTCGATGATGCCGTGGATGCCCTGCACCTCGAGGATGGGGACCAGGGAGTCCGGCGTGCACAGCGGCCAGTCGGAGCATCCGAGGCCCGATCCGGTGAGGCGCACGGCGCCGCCGGTGCCGATGATGATGGTCTCGCTGATGAAGGAGAGCCAGGCGAAGACCGTCAGCGCTCGTCCCCACGGAGCAGAACGGGGCGGAGCCGTCTGCGTCGGAGTGGAGGCGGGGATCGTCGTCTCGGGCATTAGTCCTCCGGACCGCGCTGGAACCTGCGGGCATGGCCCGTCTGTCAGGCGGAACCTGTAGAATCGGATTGTTGCGATGAGCGCTGACCGCGCTGAAGCATCGACAACAGTTTAGGCGCGATGGAAGCGCCGGTGATGAGGGCCCACCAACGGCACCCGCTCCCGCAGACTCGACGGGGATCAGGTGTGTCGGGGCGGATGACACCGTTTGGGACCTGTGAGGAGAGTGTTGGATGTCGGATGTACTGATCGACCGCCCGGAGCTTGACGGTCTGGGGGTGTACGAATTCGGCTGGCACGATGAGGACGCCGCCGGCGCCATCGCCAAACGCGGGATCTCGGAAGAGGTCGTGCGAGGAATCTCTGCACTCAAGAACGAACCCGAATGGATGCTGAAAACCCGTCTCAAGGGGTACCAGCTCTTCGGGAAGAAGCCGATGCCGACCTGGGGCGCCGACCTCAGCGAGATCGACTTCGACAACATCAAGTACTTCGTGCGTTCCACGGAGAAGCAGGCGCAGTCCTGGGAGGACCTGCCTGTCGAGATCCGCGAGACGTACGAGCGCCTCGGCATCCCCGAGGCCGAACGCCAGCGTCTCGTCGCCGGTGTCGCCGCCCAGTACGAGTCCGAGGTCGTCTACCACCAGATCCGCGAGGACCTGGAGGCGCAGGGCGTCATCTTCATGGACACCGACACGGCCCTGCGCGAGCACCCCGAGTTCTTCGAGGAGTACTTCGGCACGGTCATCCCGGCCGGCGACAACAAGTTCGCCGCGCTGAACACGGCCGTGTGGTCGGGTGGCTCGTTCGTCTACGTCCCCAAGGGCGTGCACGTCGAGATCCCGCTGCAGGCGTACTTCCGCATCAACACCGAGAACATGGGCCAGTTCGAGCGGACCCTGATCATCGCCGACGAAGACAGCTACATCCACTACATCGAGGGCTGCACGGCTCCGATCTACAAGTCGGACTCGCTGCACTCGGCCGTCGTCGAGATCATCGTGAAGAAGAACGCCCGCGTTCGCTACACGACGATCCAGAACTGGTCGAACAACGTCTACAACCTGGTCACCAAGCGTGCCGTGGCCTATGAGGGCGCGACCATGGAGTGGGTCGACGGCAACATCGGCTCCAAGGTGACGATGAAGTACCCGTCGATCTACCTGATGGGCGAGCACGCCAAGGGCGAGACGCTCTCGGTCGCCTTCGCCGGTCCCGGTCAGCACCAGGACGCCGGCGCCAAGATGATCCACATGGCTCCGTACACGCAGTCGTCGATCGTCTCGAAGTCGATCGCCCGCGGTGGCGGTCGTGCGGGCTACCGCGGTGAGGTGCGAGTGGATGCCGCGGCACACCACTCCGCGAACACCGTGCGCTGCGACGCCCTGCTGGTGGACACCAAGTCCCGCTCCGACACCTACCCGGCGATCGACATCCGTGTCGACGACGTGCAGCTCGGACACGAGGCCACGGTCTCCAAGGTCAGCGAGGAGCAGCTGTTCTACCTGCAGTCCCGCGGCATGCCCGAGGACGAGGCGATGGCGATGATCGTGCGCGGCTTCATCGAGCCGATCGCACGTGAGCTGCCCATGGAATATGCGATGGAACTGAACAAGCTCATCGAGATGGGCATGGAAGGATCGGTCGGCTAGTGACCGCCGCTACGACAGCGCCTGCCGAGGCGCAGCACACGAACGCGCACATCGACCCCGCAGCCCAGGTGGCCGCCGCCGGATTCGTCCCGGTGCAGACCCGCTCAGAGCGTCCGCACTCCTTCGAGCCCGCTGATTTCGGTGCCCCCACCGGGCGCGAGGTCAACTGGAAGCACACCCCGGTCGCGCAGCTCACCTCGCTGTTCGAGGTGGCTCCGCAGAACGACGGCGTCGACTACACGGTCAACGAGGGGGAGCAGTACATCGCCGCCCCGCTCGCGATCGGCACCGCCCCCCGTGGTGAGATCTTCCTCGCGGAAGACGTCACCGCGGCCGTGGCCTGGCAGGGATCCGCTGAGGCCCTCCACGTGCGGATCCCGCGCGAAGAAGAGGTCCCAGAGCCGATCTTCGTCTCCATCGCCGGTCTCGGCGCCGACCGTCGTGCCGACGCGCACATCGTGATCGAGGCGCTCGAGCACAGCTCGGCGACGGTCGTCCTGCAGCACACCGGGTCCGCCCAGTATGCCCAGAACCTCGAGATCATCGTCCGCGACGGTGCGAAGCTCACGGTCATCAGCCTGCAGCAGTGGGCAGATGACGCGGTGCACGCGTCTGCGCACCAGGCGCGGGTCGGCGCGGATGCGACGCTCAAGCACTTCGTCGTGAGCTTCGGCGGCGGCGTCGTGCGCGTCAACCCGAACGTCGAGCTCGCAGGCGCCGGCTCCGAGGGGTACCTCTACGGCCTGTCTTATGCAGACGCCGGGCAGCACCTGGAGAGCCAGGTGTACCTGCACCACAAGGGACCGCACACCAAGGGCGACGTCCTCTACAAGGGTGCGCTGCAGGGGCAGGGCGCGCACAGCGTCTGGATCGGCGACGTGCTGATCGGAGCCGACGCCACGGGCACCGACTCCTACGAGGCCAACCGCAACCTGGTCCTCACCGAGGGTGCCCGCGCCGACTCGATCCCGAACCTCGAGATCGAGACCGGCGACATCCTCGGCGCCGGACACGCGAGCGCGACCGGTCGTTTCGACGACGAGCAGCTGTTCTACCTGCAGGCGCGCGGTATCAGCGAGGAGGAGGCACGTCGGCTCGTCGTGCTCGGCTTCCTCACCGACATCGTGCAGCGCCTCGGCATCCCCGCCCTCGAGGCCGAGCTTCTGGCGGCGATCGAGACGGAGCTGGCCGAGGTGAGTGCATGACCGCCGAACGCGTCTGCGGAGTCGCCGACCTCGAGCAGGACATGCCGTTGCGTGTCGATCCGGGCGGCGTGCCGATCACGGTGATCAAAGACGGCGAGGGAGTCATCCACGCCATCGGCGACACCTGCACACACGGCGACATCTCGCTGTCCGAAGGCTTCGTCGAAGGTGACACGGTGGAGTGCTGGGCTCACGGCTCCGCGTTCTCGCTGCTCACCGGCAAGCCCCAGAATCTCCCCGCATATGAGCCCGTCCCGGTCTACGTCGTCCAGATCGACGGCGACGACGTGCTCATCGATCCGACTGTTATTAAGGAAGTTTGAAGAATGTCTGTTCTCGAGATCCGCGACCTGCATGTGACGGTCGAGACCGATGCGGGGACCACCCCGATCCTCAACGGAATCAACCTCACCATGAACACCGGTGAGACCCACGCCATCATGGGCCCCAACGGTTCGGGCAAGTCGACTCTGGCCTACACGATCGCCGGTCACCCGAAGTACACGGTGACCTCCGGCTCGATCACGTTCGACGGCCAGGACGTCCTGGAGATGACGGTCGACGAGCGCGCCCGCGCCGGGCTCTTCCTCGCCATGCAGTACCCGGTCGAGATCCCGGGCGTCACGGTGACGAACTTCCTCCGCACGGCGAAGACCGCGCTCGACGGCGAAGCACCGGCGATCCGCGGCTGGACCAAGGACGTCAAGGCCGCCATGGCGAACCTGCGCATGGACCCGAAGTTCGCGCAGCGCAACGTCAACGAGGGCTTCTCCGGTGGCGAGAAGAAGCGCCACGAGATCCTGCAGCTCGAGGTGCTGAAGCCGAAGTTCGCAGTCCTCGACGAGACCGACTCGGGTCTCGATGTCGACGCGCTCAAGATCGTCTCCGAGGGCGTCAACCGCGCGAAGGAGTCCACCGGACTCGGCGTGCTGCTGATCACGCACTACACCCGCATCCTCCGCTACATCCGCCCCGACTTCGTCCACGTGGTCGTCGCGGGCAAGATCGTCGAAGAGGGCGGCCCCGAGCTCGCAGACCGGCTGGAGAACGAGGGATACGACCGTTTCCTCGACCCTGCAGCCCCCATCGAGGCGTAGGCTGATCGCATGACAGCGACCCTCACGGACGAGAAGTACGACGCGGTCACCGAGGCTCTCAAAGACGTCATGGACCCCGAGCTCGGGATCAATGTCGTCGACCTCGGCCTCATCTACGACCTCGCGTGGGACGACGAGAACGATGCTCTCGTCATCCACATGACGTTGACCAGCGCCGGCTGCCCGCTCACCGATGTTCTCGAGGACCAGACCGCTCAGGCTCTGGACAGCGTCGTCGATCGATTCCGCATCAACTGGGTCTGGATGCCGCCGTGGGGTCCGGAGAAGATCTCGGACGACGGGCGCGACATGATGCGCGCGCTCGGCTTCGCGATCTGATCCGCACGGGACCGCTGCCGAGCGGCGGTGCGCGACGACGCGCGCGTAGGGTCTGGCGACACGACGCGGCGCGTCCCGGAACCTCGGGAGAACGAATGCTTCAGGTGAAGGCACTGCCGCTGGCAGAGCTTCGCGAGCGCAGCAGCGAGAAATGGCGCGAGTACCCGGCCGACGTGCTTCCGCTGTTCGTGGCCGAGACCGACTTCCCGCTGGCGCCGGCGATCTCGGATGCGCTGCGGCGCGCCGTGGAGATCGGTGACACCGGGTACGTCGCATCGCGGACGCCGCTCGCCGAGTCGTTCGCCGCCTTCGCCAGCAGACGCTACGGCTGGGAGCCCGACCCCGGGCGGATGCGGAGCACGGCCGATGTGAGCATGGGGATCGTCGAGATCCTCCGCCGCGTCACGCAGCCGGGGGAGCGGGTCGTGGTCACCCCTCCCGTGTATCCGCCGTTCTTCGACCTGGTCGCCGAGGCCGGTGCCGAGGTGGAGCGCGTGCCCCTGCGCGACACGGGAACCCACTGGGAACTCGACCTCGACGGCATCCGTGCCGCGTTCGAGGGCGGCGCGACGGCGATCCTGCTCTGCAATCCGCACAATCCGACCGGCACGGTGCATGACCGCGACAGCCTCGCCGCGCTCGCGGACCTGGCGGAGGAGTTCGGGGCGGCCGTCGTCTCGGACGAGATCCATGCGCCGCTCGCGCAACCCGGGACCGGGTTCACGCCGTTCCTCGCCGTGAGCGATGCGGCCCAGCGCGTCGGCTATGCCGTCGTCAGCGCCAGCAAGGCGTTCAACCTCGCGGGTCTGAAGTGCGCACTGATGGTCACCGCCGACGACGCGACGAGTGAGGTCGTGCGCGGCCTGCCCGTCGAGGTGGAGTGGCGCACCGGACAGTTCGGCCTGCTCGCCGCCGTGGCAGCGTTCTCGGAAGAGAGCGACCCGTGGCTCGACGGACTGCTGCGCACCCTCGACGAGAACCGGGTGCTGCTCGAGGACCTGCTGGCCGCGCACCTGCCGGGTGCGCGCTATCGCATCCCGGATGCCGGGTACCTCGCGTGGATCGACCTCTCCGCACTCGACTGGGGAGACAACCCCGCGCGGCGCATCCTTCGCGATGCGAAGGTCGCCCTGCATTTCGGCCCTGCCTTCGGGGCCGAGGGCGCAGGCCACGTGCGGCTGAACTTCGGCACCGGCCCGGAGATCATCACCGAGGCCGTCGAGCGCATCGCGGCGCTCGTGGGCCGATGACGACTCCGGCTGACGTCGCGACGATCTGGGACCGCCAACGCATCTGGGTGACGCTCGGTGCGGTCGCGCTGATCTTCCTCGCCGCCATCGAGGCACTCGCGGTGACGACGGTCATGCCCATCGTCAGCGAAGCCCTCGACGGCCAGGCACTGTTTGCCGTCGCCTTCGCCGGGACCCTTGCGACGAGCGTGATCGGCATGGTCGCCACCGGGGCGTGGTCGGATGCGCGCGGTCCGCGCGGGGCGCTCTACGTCGCTGTGACCCTCTTCATCATCGGCCTTCTGATCTCGGGCTTCGCCGTGACGATGCACCAGTTCCTGATCGGGCGACTCGTCCAGGGGCTCGGCACCGGCGGGCAGACCGTCGCGCTGTATGTGGTGGTGGCGAGGCTCTACCCGCCCCATCTGCACGGCAGGATCTTCGCCGCGTTCGCTGCGGCCTGGGTCGTGCCGTCGATGGTCGGACCGTTCCTGGCCGGGGCCGTCGCTGAATACCTCGACTGGCGATGGGCGTTCCTGGGCGTCGCGGTGCTGACGGGGGCGGCATTCGTGATGATCGCGGTGCGCCTCCGCGGTGTCGATCTGGGGCATGGAGAGCCGCAGGATCGACGCACTCTCGTCGTGCGCCTCGCACTCGCCGTCGTCGTCGCGGTGCTCGCCGTGGTGGTCGGCTTCTCTGCCGACATGGCGCCGTCGATCGGCTGGCCGGTCGCGCTCGGTGCCGTCATCGCGATCGGACTCGTCGTGCTGCCGCTGCTGCCACGGCGCACGTTGCGCTCGGGCCAGGGGCTGCCGAGCGTAGTGCTGATGCGCGGCATCGTGGCGGGCGCGTTCTTCGCCGCCGAGGCCTACATCCCGTACCTGCTGATGAAGAAGTTCGACTTCAGTGCGACGTGGGCGGGAGTCGCTCTGATGCTCGCGGCATTGGCCTGGGCCGGTGCGTCGGCGCTGCAGGGGCGGTATGGCGAGCGGTTGGGGAATCATCGCATCACACTGATCAGTCTCGGCTCGCTCCTGGTCGCACTGCTGTGCGTCCTCGTCGCCGCGCTCTTCGACGTGTCGGCGGCCGTGGTGGTGCTCGGCTGGGCGTTCGCCGGTGGCGGGATGGGCCTGCTGTATCCGCGACTGACCGTCCTGACGCTCGCCTACTCGGACGAGACGAATCAGGGGTTCAACTCCTCGGCACTGTCGATCTCGGACGCCACCGGATCGGCCGTCGCGATCGCGTTGGCCGGGCTCGCGGTGGCATCCCTCGGAGGTGAGGCGGGCGCGTTCGGTGCGGTCTTCGCCTTCTGCGTCGGGCTCGTCGTACTCGCGGTCGTGCCCGGCCTCAGGCTCGGGCACGCGGCGGAGTCGCCGGTGCGCTGAGCGCCCCCGCGAGAGCGGTCACCCCGAGGTCGAAGATCCGGTCGAGGCCGGCCGTGACGTCGATCTCGCCGGCGGTGGGCAGCGCCCCGTGGCTGTCGGCGTGCATGCGCTGCTGCACGAGTGTGGCGTGTCCGAGCACGAAGTGCAGGATGGCCGCGCCCCGGTCGGCAGCGTCTGGTGCGCCGTCGGCCTGCAGCGCTTCGGTCAGCGCCGCCTGCGCATGCGAAGAACCGAGTTGCAGCGCGTAGGTGCTGAGGACCAGTTCAGCGCCGTCGCGGTGGGTGAAGAGCGCGTCGCGGATCCCTCGGGCGGTCGCCAACACGCCGTCGCTGCCGCGGGGGATCGACGCCGTGATCCGGTCGGCGAGTTCGGCGAGCAGCTCCTGCTTGCTGGTGAAGTGCCAATAGAGGGCGCTGGGCTGCACGTCTAGCCGGGCCGCGATGCGCCGCATCGAGAGGTCGGCGAGCCCGACCTCATCGAGGAGGGCGAGTGCGCTCCGGGCGACGCTGTCGCGGTCGTGCCGTGCCTGATTCGTCTCCGGGCTCATCCTCCGATTATAGTGAACGGCGTTCAGGTGAACGGTGTTCAGGTCGCATCGCGCTCGGAGGGATCCACATGACACGCACACGCGAGGCGGGGGTCGTGACCATCGCCCTGGATGAGGTCTCAGTCGTGCTCGACGGTCGTCCCGTGCTCCGCGACGTCTCCGTGGCGATGACGGCTCCGACGATCGCGGTGATCGGGGCGAACGGCTCGGGGAAGTCCACGTTCGCCCGGCTGCTGAACGGACTCGTCACCCCGTCCTCCGGTGAGGTGAGGGTGCACGGCCTCGACACGGTGCGCGACCGCGCAGCCCTCCGTCGCCGGGTCGGATTCGTGTTCACGAACCCCGATGCGCAGATCCTCATGCCCACCCCGGCCGAAGACATCGCGCTGTCCCTTCGCGGGCGGGCGAAGACCGAGGTCGCCGACCGTGTGAGAGAGACCCTCGCTGCGCACGGGCTGGCAGACCACGCGGATGTCCCCGCATCCAGCCTGTCGGGGGGTCAGAAGCAGATGCTCGCGCTGGCCTCGGTGCTGATCACCGAACCGCAGCTCATCGTCGCCGACGAACCGACCACACTCCTCGACCTGCGGAATTCTCGACGCATCGGCGACCTGCTTCTGGCGCAGGAGGCCCAGGTCGTGGTGGTGACGCATGACCTCGAACTGGCTGCGCGCTGCGACGCCGCGATGCTGTTCGACGAGGGGCGCGTCACGGCGTCCGGAGAGCCGTCCACCGTGATCGCGGCCTATCGTCGAGCGTGCGCATGATCGCGCTCTACCGTCCGGGCACCGGCATCCTCCATCGCGCTCCCGCCGGGGTCAAGCTCGCAGCGCTGGCGGTCGGAGCGCTCGTGCTGTCGCTGTATCCCCACAACGCCGTGAGCATCGCCGTCTCGCTCGGGGTGGTGCTCGCGCTGTACGGCATCGCGGCGATGCCGATTCGTGTGCCCGTGCTCGAGATCTGGCGTCTGCGCGGGATCATCGTCCTGCTCGCCGCGGCACTCGTGATCTTCGTCTCGCCTCTCGCCGCGTGGATCAGCACCGGACGCGTCGTCGCGATCCTCCTGCTCGCGAGCCTGCTGACGCTCACGACCCGGATGGCGGATCTCGTCGAGGTGCTGCAGCGGACCTTGCGCCCGCTTCCTCGATTCGGACTCGATCCCACCGCGGTGGCACTCACGATCTCCCTCACCATCACGACGATCCCCGTGATCGCCGGCTTCGCGGAGCGCGTGCGGGATGCGGCGCGAGCCCGCGGCGTGCGGTTGGGCGTGCGCGCCGCGGTTCCGCTGCTCGTCCTCACCCTCCGACACGCGGACGATGTGGGTGACGCGCTGGCGGCACGGGGCCTGGGCTGACCTACGCCCTACGCGGGTACGAGCGTGCGCACTCCGATCGGCGGCAGCGGCGTCGTCCGAGACGCGAGCCGGAGCGCCGCGAGGATCAGGGCGACCGCGATCAGGGCGGTCGCGACGGATGTGCCGAGCACCAGGAGCATCAGGACACCGACCAGGCCGCTCAGCGCTCCCACGACGATCCGCGGAAGTGAACCGGTGGCCTGCGGCGCGGGCTGCGACTCGAACCGGGTGAAGGCCACGGCGACGAGTGCGGTCAGTGCGAGTGCGGTCGCGAGCCAGAGCGGTCGGGCGGCCCACCAGTCCGCACTGTCGAGCGCCGGGAGCGCGACGCCCGTGACGAGGGCGTACACGGCGCTGGCGCCGGCCATCATCAGCAGGACGGGCATGTGCCACAGGTAGATCGTCATGGTGCGCACGGTCACGAACGCCGTGAACGCCGCCACGCGCGGCCGGTGGCTGAACCGCTCGATGCGTTCGCGATGCAGGGAGAGGAGGCTGGTGTGCGCCACGCCGACGAGGAGCAGGGCCGCAGTCGGCGGGTTGATGTTGGCGATGAGGTCGGGGGAGTACACACCGGTCAGGAAGGTCGCGACGAGCAGAAGAAGCGCAGCGACCCCTGCTGCGGCGCGGAGGCGTCGACTCAGACGCCCGATGCGTCCGTCGGCGAGGAAGAACCCCAGCTGCTGCAACGTCATCCACACGAAGGCGAGGTTCAGGAAGCCGAGTCCGTCGAGCCCGGTCGCGGCGCGCAGCACGTCGACGGCGATGGATGCCACGACGAGGGCACCGATCGTGCGGTAGGGGGCACGCTCATGGGCGGCGGCGAGTGCGGGAAGCAGCGCCTGGCACAGGAGGAAGACGCCGAGGAACCAGAGCGGCTGACCGTAGCGGAAGCCCGCGGTCGCGATCAGATCGGCGGGTACGCCGAAGACCGTGAGCAGCGCGAGCCCGACGCCGACGATGGCGATCGTGAAGACGGCGGGTCGCAGCAGGCGATGCAGTCGGCCGGCGACGAAGCCGAGGGCGGTCCCGCCGCGCTCCCGCATCCGGCGGTAGGCGAGGAGCCCGGAGAACCCGCCGATCACGAAGAACAGCGGCATCACCTGGAGGAGCCAACTGAGCGGCGCGATCCAGCCGGTGCCGTCGCTGGCGTTCTCGAACACAGGGCCGGACGCGTCGACGGTGACGCCGACCATGATCGAGTGCAGGAGCACGACGCCCAGAACGCACAGCGCCCGGACGAAATCGATCCCGGTGTCGCGGGACGCGCGCTGCGGAGGCGCGCTGATGCCGGCAGTGGTTGCCTGAACGATGGCCATGAGTCCTCCTCGGGGGCGGTGTCCCAGGAGACTATGGACGCCGTACCCGCGGACGCATCACCCTCGGGTGCCGTTACGACCCCCTACGACGGGGTGAGTCAGGCGGACGGCTCGACGAGCCCGGTGTCGTAGGCGAGGATCACGGCCTGCACGCGGTCGCGCAGATTCAGCTTGGCGAGCACCTTGCCGACGTGCGTCTTGACGGTCTGCTCCGCGATGAAGAGGTCGGCGGCGATTTCGGTGTTCGAGCGGCCCTTCCCGATCAGCACCAGCACCTCGCGCTCGCGGTCGGTGAGTTCGGCCAGCGCGGTGGCGGAGCGAGGTGCGCGGGGCCTGCGGCCGGCGAACTGCTCGATGATGCGTCGTGTCACGCTCGGCGCGAGGAGCGCATCCCCGTTCGCGACGACGCGCACCGCGTGCACGAGCTCCTCGGGGAGCGCGTCCTTCAGCAGGAACCCGCTGGCGCCGGCCTCGAGCGCGTCGTACACGTAGTCGTCGATGTCGAAGGTGGTGAGCATCAGGATCCGGGGAACATGCGCGGCGGGATACGACGGACCGAGAATCCGACGGGTGGCTTCGATCCCGTCCAGTTCGGGCATGCGCACGTCCATGAGGATCACGTCGGGATCCAGACGCGCCGCGAGGGCGACGGCTTCGGCGCCGTTCGCCGCCTGTCCGGCCACCCGAATACCGTCGTGGGCATCGAGAAGAGCGGCGAAACCCGCACGGACCATGGCCTGGTCGTCGGCGATGAGGACGCTGATCGTCACGGGGTCTCCTTGTCGAGAGAAGCGGGGCCGGGGCCGTCGGCGTCCAGGGGGAGCACGGCCTGCACGTCCCAGCCGCCGTCGGATGCGGGGCCGGCGGTGAGGCTGCCGCCCAGGATCTCGGCGCGTTCACGCATCCCGCGCAGGCCGTACCCGCCGCCGGGGCCCTCAGGGGTGCGAGGCGGGGCGCCGTTGTGTACCAGGATGCGGATGCTGCGCGCCTCGGCGTGCAGCCGCACGGCGATGCGCGCACCGGGCGCATGCCGCACCGCGTTGCTCAGCGCCTCCTGGACGATCCGGAACGCGGCGATCTGCACCGAGGCGGTCGCGGCGGCTGCGGCCTCCCCGCCCTCGAGCACGAGCCCGACCTCGACGCCGGCGCGGCGGATGGTGTCGACCAGCGCCGGGATGTCGTCGATGCCCTGTTGCGGAGCGAGCTCAGCGGTCTGATCCTCGGTGCGCAGCACCCCGAGCATGCGCCGCATCTCGGTGAGTGAGCCACGGGCGGTTGCAGCGATGTCATCGAACTCGGCTGTCGCCGCATCGCTGAGCGCCGGGATGCGGTACTTGGCGGTCGACGCCTGCACCTGGATCACGGACATGCTGTGCGCGACCACGTCGTGCAGCTCCCGCGCGATCCGGGTGCGTTCCTCGACGAGTGCGCGCCGGGCCTCCTCGAGCGCGCTGTGCTCCTTCTCGCGCGTCAGCTCGGCGGCGACCCGGACCCTCCCGGCGACGAGTGCCGCGATGAGGTACGCCGCGGATGCCACCGCCGTCGTGACGATGAGGTCGGCTGTCGCGCTGGCGGAGGATTCGGGCAGCGCGACCATGTCGGGGCGGAGCACCGGCGCCAGGAGAGACGCGATCGCTCCGAGCAGCAGTGTGAACGCGCCGAGGCGTGCGCCATGGAGGAACGTGACCACGCCGACGAAGAGGACGAAGGTGAGGAGGGCGGGTACGGACCAGGGCCACGGCGACTGGATCGCGAGTTCCGGCACGACCGTGAGCGGCAGGGTCAGCGCCCCCGCGGTGAACAGACCGATGGCCCAGATCGGACGGCTGATCGCGAGTACGGGCGACACGCACAACGCGGCGCCGAGGATGAACGACAGGGGCAGCGGGGTGCCGGAGAGGACGGTCTGGAGCGGGACGAGGATCGCGTACAACGCCACGACCGCCCCACCCAGCGCCCCGAGGGCGAAGGTGCGGCGGCTGATCCGTTGGCGCAGCGGTATGCGCTGTCGGCGGCGTGCCATGACTGTCATCCTGCCAGTTGCGGCACGGGTGCGCGGCGGCGCCGGGCCGCGGCGATGCGGTCGATCGTGAAGCCGACCAGGAGCGCGATGACGATTCCGAGACCGGCGCTGAGCAGCGGCTGATCCTTGATCCAGGCTCCGGCGAGGAGGCCGATCGCCAGGCTGAAGACGCTCCAGCTGGCACCGGCGATCAGGCTCAAGGGCAGGAAGCGCCGCCACGGGAACTCGAGAGCCCCGGCGGACATGTTGACGGCGACGCGTCCGACCGGGATGTAGCGGGCGCCGAGGATGAGGGTGGCGCTGCGCCGGTCGAGCGCCTGCTGCGCGTACGCGAATGTCGCCGCCACGCGGGGGCGTCTCATCCAGGCGAAGCGAGTGGTGCCGAGACTTCGGCCGATCACGAAGGCGATGTTGTCGCCGATCGCCGCGCCGATCGCGGCGACCGCTCCCAAGAGCAGCAGGTTGCCGTCGCCGGTCGATGCGGCGACGGCCGCTGCGGCGACGAGCACCGTCTCGCTCGGCACCGGGGGGAAGAACCCGTCGATCACGGTGACCGCGAACAGGACCAGATACAGCCAGGGCGAGGCGATGGCCTGCATGATGAGCTCGTTGAGGATGTCCACTCCTGCACGCTATGCAGCACGTACCCGGACGGTCATCCCTCTGCGGTATCGCGGGCCTCACTCTCCGGACTGATCTTGCTGACCGCCGCTCCCGGCCACGGCGCTTATACTGGGAGGCTGGCCGATCGGCCGAACACCCTCCCTGAAAGAATGGACGTCCGCTGTGCTTGCCGTGCACGACCTCGAGATCCGCGTTGGCGCGCGCCTGCTGATGGAGAACGTCTCGTTCCGCGTCGCCGACGGAGACAAGATCGGACTCGTCGGCCGCAACGGGGCCGGCAAGACCACCCTCACCAAGGTGCTCGCGGGCGACGTCCTGCCCTCCGGTGGCAGTGTGACGCGTTCCGGCGAGCTCGGCTACCTGCCGCAGGACCCTCGCTCCGGCAACCCCGAAGACCTGGCG
The DNA here is from genome assembly GCF_012030385.1 of Microbacterium sp. B19(2022). Taxonomy (NCBI): domain Bacteria; kingdom Bacillati; phylum Actinomycetota; class Actinomycetes; order Micrococcales; family Microbacteriaceae; genus Microbacterium; species Microbacterium sp. B19(2022). Next base: position 65,019 of record NZ_JAAUVO010000014.1, on the reverse strand, counting down.
CGCACGCGCATCCTCGATGCCCGCGGCCTCGGTCAGCTCAACCTCGGGATGACCGAAGCGGCACTGGCGATGGGCTCGGACGACCCCGCCGTCGCCGACAAGGCGATGAAGCGCTATGCCCGCCTCACCGAGCAGTTCGAGGCACAGGGCGGATATGCGGCAGAAGCCGAGGCGGCGTCCATCGCCAACAACCTCTCGCTGCCCGACCGCATCCTCGACCAGCCACTGTCGACCCTCTCCGGTGGTCAGCGTCGTCGCATCGAGCTCGCCCGCATCCTCTTCTCGGACGCCCAGACGATGATCCTCGACGAGCCGACCAACCACCTCGACGCGGACAGCGTCGTGTGGCTGCGTGAGTTCCTCAAGGGCTACAAGGGCGGACTGATCGTGATCAGCCACGATGTCGAGCTCGTGGGTGAGACCGTCAACCGCGTCTTCTACCTCGACGCGAACCGCCAGAGCATCGACACGTACAACATGAACTGGAAGAACTACCTGCGTCAGCGGGTGGCTGACGAGGAGCGCCGCAAGAAGGAGCGCGCCAACGCCGAGAAGAAGGCGACGACCCTGCAGCTGCAGGCGGCTCGCTTTGGCGCGAAGGCGTCCAAGGCCGCTGCGGCGCACCAGATGATCGCGCGCGCAGAGAAGCTGCTCGCCGGACTCGACGAGGTGCGCCAGGAAGACCGGGTCGCGAAGCTGCGCTTCCCGAAGCCGGCGCCCTGCGGCAAGACTCCGATGATGGCGAGCGGGCTCTCGAAGTCGTACGGGTCGCTCGAGATCTTCACCGATGTCGATCTCGCGATCGATCGCGGCTCCAAGGTCGTCATCCTCGGACTCAACGGTGCGGGCAAGACCACGCTGCTGCGGATGCTTGCGGGCGTCGACCAGCCCGATACCGGGCAGCTAGAGCCGGGGCACGGCCTCAAGGTCGGCTACTACGCGCAGGAGCACGAGAACCTCGACGTGAACCGTTCGGTGCTCGAGAACATGGTCTCGGCCGCACCGCACATCACCGAGACCGAGGCGCGCAAGGTGCTGGGCTCGTTCCTGTTCACCGGCGACGACGTGCTGAAGCCGGCGGGAGTCCTCTCCGGTGGAGAGAAGACGCGTCTGTCGCTCGCGACTCTCGTCGTCTCCTCGGCGAACCTGCTGCTGCTCGACGAGCCGACCAACAACCTCGATCCCGCCTCACGTGAGGAGATCCTCGGCGCGCTCGCGCACTACGAGGGTGCTGTGGTCCTCGTGTCCCACGATCCCGGTGCCGTGCAGTCGCTCAACCCCGAGCGTGTGCTCATCCTGCCTGACGGTGTCGAAGACATCTGGAGCCAGGAGTACCAGGACCTCATCGAGCTCGCCTGATGTGCGGAGGTCGCATGTCGGCGGCCCGTTGTAGCGTGACCGCATGGATCTCGCTCACATCCGCGCCGTGTGCTGGGACTGGAACGGCACGCTGCTCGACGACGTGGAGATCTGCCGTCAGGTGATGAACTCCGTGCTCGAGGAGCACGCGCTCGATCTGCTGGTCGATGAGCACGCGTATCGATCGGTCTTCCGATTCCCGATCCGAGACTTCTACGGCTCCGTCGGGCTCGGTGACGACAGGTTCGTGTCCGCCGCGACGGCCTACCTCGACCTGCTCGCGGTGCGCGTCGGAGAGGCGCAGCTCCACCCCGATGCGCGTTCGACGCTCGCCGCGCTCCACGAGCGCGGCCTCCGTCAGGTGCTCGCCTCGGCGACCCTTCCCGATGCGCTCGCGCGGCAGATGGCCCCGCACGATCTGGTCGATGCGTTCGAAGATGTGCTGTCGATCGACGACCCGTATCGGGCGTCGAAGCACGACGTCATCGCGCGGTGGCTGTCGAGATCCGGCCTCCGTCCGAGCGCTGTGCTCGTCATCGGTGACACCAATCACGACCGGGAGATCGCGGCCGATCTCGGCGCGGAGTTCGTCCATTTCGATGGCGGGCACCAGAACTGGTCCGGTGACACGCGTCGGATCGCGACGCTCGGCGAACTGCTCGACGTGCTGCCCCCGATCGCCCATCATCCCGAGCTGAGGGAACTCGCCTGAGCCTTCCGACGTGCAGTCCCTGCGCCCATGGCATAGTCGGGAGCATGTCGACAGAGCGGGGTCTCCTTTCGTCAGAGGTCAGTCGGTGGCTGCGTGCTCAGCCCGCGCTCACCGGTGCGGCGCCTCCGCTCGCGCGCGTCGACCTTCCTGACGATCCGGCGTCACTCTTCCTCGACTGGATCGGGAAGGCCGTCACCGCAGGCGTGCCCGAGCCACACGTCGCCACCTTGGCGACGGTCGACGACGACGGCATGCCGGATGCGCGCTCACTGATCCTCAAGGACGTCGACGAGTGCGGATGGGCCTTCGCCGGAGCGCGCTCCTCTCGAAAGGGTGCGCAGATCGGAGCGCATCCTGCGGCGGCACTGAACTTCTGGTGGCAGCCTCTCCTGCGAGCGGTGCGCGTTCGCGGGCGGGTCCAGGAGGCCTCCGCGGAGGAAAGTGCGGCAGACCTCGCTGCGCGCTCCGCCGCCGCTCGTGAGGGCGTCAGTCCAGGGGAGTGGGTCCTCTGGCGGATCATCGCCGCACGAGTCGAATTCTGGCAGGGGTCGCCGGAACGAGACCACACTCGGATCGTCTACGAGCGCATGGAGACCGGCTGGGCATGCACGATGACGCCCTGGATGGACTGACTCCGGGAGAGTCGGTCAGCGGACGTCGAGCAGCTCATCTTCGACGTCGGCGTCGTGATCCTTGCGCCGTGGCGTCTTCACGGGTGTCGGGACGCCCTCGACTTCCTCACGGTGCTTCACGATCTCGGTCCGGATGATGTAGCCGATGAAGATGAAGCCCATCAGGGCGAACAGAATCCATTGGATCGCGTAGGAGAGATGCGGGCCCGGGTCGTCCGTGGGGGAGTCGAAGCCACCCAGCGCGCCGGCACCGGCCGGCTCCTCTGTCACGACGCGGCCATAGGCGCTGGTGATCACATCCCCGTCGGTCAGCGTGGCGATCGAGGGCAGATGGATGGTCGGCACCTGACCTTCCGGTGCGCCGCGGCCCGATGCGGGCAGCTGTTCCCCGGGCCGCAGGCGCACCGTCACTTCGGCCTCGCCCTCCGGCGGGGACGGCACCGAGTCGGGCTCCGCACCCTCGCCCGGCGCCACCCAGCCGCGATCGACGATGAACACGCGACCATCGGCGTTGCGGAACGGCACCAGCACCTCGAAGGCGCTCGTACCGCCGTGCGGTCGGTTGCGCACGAGCAGCTGCTGGTCGGCCAGGTACTCGCCCTGCAGCGTCACCGGGCGCCACTCGTCGGAGGGGTCGAGGGCACCGTCAGCGCCGATGACGTCGGACAGGGGCACGGGATCCGCGTCATAGTTCTGCTCGACGAGTTCGATCTGGGCGGCGCGAGTCTCGTTTCGCTCGAACTGCCAGTTCGACAGGACGACGCACGCGACGGCGAAGCCGATCGCGATGAGCACGTACACCGCCCACCGGGTGAGACGTCGACTCATGCGGGAACACCGTCGCGGACAGTCACCGGGAAGTCGCGCGCAGCCAGGTAGTCGCGGAGGAAGTCCACGTGCTCGTCACACGCCAACCACACCTTCTCGCGATCGGCGGCATGGATGCGGGGGTTGCGCCACACCACTTGTCTGGTCGCCGCGCTCCGGCAGCCGGCGCGCGAACACTCGAAGTCTGTCATCGGTCTTTCGGGCCTTCGTGGATCGTGAACACCTGCGGGGCAGGTACCTCGGGCTCGATCGGAGTGGGGCGGGGGGCGTCGATTTCGCGCACCGGCGACTCGGCGGTGGCCTCTGTGCTGTCGCTTCCGGCGTTCGCGAAGACGACCGCGATGTAGGGCAGGACAGCGGCCGCGATCCCGAAGACCCAGGTGTACCAGCCGTACGGCTGCACGAGCACCATGAGTCCGAAGCACACGATGCGAATGGTCATCGTCAAGGCGTAACGGCGCACACGATGATCAGCCTCATCCCGCGGAGACTGCGGCAGTGAGGTGACGGCCGGGACTTGACGCGCGTTCTTCACGATGCTTCCAGCCTACGCCGGTGCAGCCCTCGAGGCGTGCCGTTCGGTGACTCAGCTGGAGAAGAGGAACGGCAGACTGAACGCCCCGACGAACAGGAAGCTGATGATGGTGCTGACGATCGTGAACGCGCCGATGGCGACCACCGCGTAGCCGAGGATGAGACCGGCGATGGCGAGTCCTCGCCCGCCGATCCCCGGCTGGCGCTTGATCTGTCCGAGCGCCATGTGGCCCGTGATGACGGCGGCGATCGAAGCCAGTACCGGGATGATGGCCCAGATCAGGACGACCCCGGCGATGCCGCAGATGAGCGAGGCGACCGCCAGCGGGCTGGTGGGCCGGGACGCAGCGGCGGGATACCCGGCGCTCGGGTAGGCGCCGTATCCGGGCTGAGAGGCGGGCGGGGCGTAGCCGGGCTGAGCGGGCGGCGGAGCGTATCCCGGTTGCGGTGCCGCGGTCGGCTGGGCGCCGTAGGGCGGGTATCCGGGTGGCGCGTAGGTCGGCGCGGCTCCCGGGTAGCTCTGCGTCGGTTGCGCAGCGGGCTGCACCGGGTCGGCGGGAAGCGCCGGCGCGGCCGCGGGCGGCGGCGGCGGTGTCAACGGCGGCTCGCCACCGGGAGAGGGGATGCGGTTGTCACTCACGATGAAGCCTTTCGTCACGATCAGGGTTCCAGCAGCGTCCCCGTCTGTCAAACGCCATGATGCAGACGACCCGACAAGAGGGAGCAGCCGGCGGCGGCATGGTCGATAGGATCGATGACGGCCCGGGATCGCGGGCCGACCGGCCAGATCAGGAGTGTCCCCCATGAGTGCTGAGCGCGTCGTCCTCGTCACCGGCGGCAATCGCGGCATCGGCCGCGCCATCGCAGAGCGCTTCGTGCGCGACGGGTACCGGGTCGCCGTCACCGCCCGCAGCGGCGAAGGGCCGGAGGGGACGCTCACTGTCCGTGCGGATGTGACCGACGCCGCGGCTCTCGACGCGGCGTTCACCGAGGTGGAGCAGCAGCTCGGCCCGGTCGAGATCGTTGTCGCGAACGCCGGCATCACGAAGGACACGCTGCTCCTCCGCATGAGCGAAGACGACTTCGACAGCGTGGTCGCGACGAACCTCGGCGGCACGTTCCGCGTCGTCAAGCGCGCCTCGAAGGGTATGCTCCGCGCACGTTTCGGCCGTATCATCCTGATCTCGAGTGTCGTGGGGCTCTACGGTTCCGCGGGTCAGGTCAATTACTCCGCGTCGAAGAGTGCGCTCGTCGGGTTCGCGCGCTCCATCACCCGCGAACTCGGCGCGCGCGGGATCACCGCCAACGTCGTCGCGCCTGGTTTCATCGAGACCGACATGACGGCGGAGCTCCCGGAGGAGACGCAGAAGCAGTACAAGGCGAACATCCCGGCCGGACGGTTCGCCACTCCCGACGAGGTCGCGGGTGTCGTGACCTGGCTCGCGGGCGACGACGCCGGGTACATCTCCGGTGCGGTCATCCCCGTCGACGGCGGCCTCGGGATGGGGCACTGACCCCACCCTGCGCCGTCAGCGGGTGATCGCCCCGTTGAGCAGTTCGGCGAGACGATCGGGCACGGTGAACTGGGGCCAGTGGGCGGAGCCGATCCGGATGACCTCGGCATCCTCGATCGCGCGGTACTCCTCGCCGAATGGGCCCCACTGGTCGATCAGCCCGTCGAACGTCGCCTGGTCCAGGTCGCCCATGAGCAGCGTCACCGGCACGCGGTAGCGCGCGGGATCGGTGAGGGAGATGCCGTCGGTCGGCACGCGTGCGGGGACGCTGGAGGTGAGCGGCGTTGTGCGTGCGCGTGTGGCCTCGTCGAGGTCGTGCACGTCTTCGTCCTCGAAGAAGTCCCAGCCGGGGAACGGCACGACCCCGTCGACGATCGGAAACTCGCTTATCCCGTTTCCGGGCGGAGGAGGGACGGTGTCGACGAAGATCACTCGGCTCACGCGGTCGGGGCGCGCATCGGCGACACCCCAGGCGACGTTGCCGCCTCCGCTGTGTCCGACGACCACGACATCTCCGTCGACCGCATCGACCGCGGCGACGGCGGCGTCGACCCAGTCGGCGATGCCGATGTCGGAGGTGACAGCCGCAGGCTCGCCGAGCCCCGGCATGGTGAGGGCGTGAACGCGGTGCCCTGCCCGTTCGAGAGCGGGGATCACGTCGTCCCAGCTCGAGGCGTCGAGCCAGAGGCCGGGGATGAGGATGATGTCCATGTGCCGACGCTAGCGGCGAGGGCGGACATTCACCAGAGATCCGGACTACGGCAGGAGTGCGATGACCTCGGACAGGTCCTGCGGTCCGATGACGAGACTCGCGGCCTCGCGAACAGCGGGCTTGGCGTTGAAGGCGAGGCCGAGTCCGGCGACCGCCATCATCTGCAGGTCGTTCGCGCCGTCGCCGATCGCGATCGTCGCGTGCGAGGGCACGCCGAGTTCCGCCGCCCATTCCTGGAGCGAGGTGGCCTTGGCCGCGCCGTCGACGATCCCGCCGTCGACGCGACCGGTGAGTTCGCCGTCGGCGAGCTCCAGACGATTGGCCCGCCACCGGTCGACGCCGAGTCCCGGCGCGATGTGGTCGAGGATCTCGTGGAAGCCCCCGGACACGACTCCGACGACACCGCCGCGATCGTGGACGGCGGCGGTGAGCTCGCGCACTCCCGGCGTCGGCTCGATCCGCGCACGCACGCGTTCGAATGCCGAGACCGGCACGCCCTGAAGGGCGGCGACGCGGGAGCGAAGGCTCTCCGCGAAGTCGACCTCGCCACGCATGGCCGCCTCGGTGGCCGCCTGCACCTCCGCGCGGCGTCCGGCCTCGTCGGCGAGCAGTTCGATCACCTCGTTGCGGATCAGAGTGGAATCGGCATCGAGGACGACGAGGAAGCGCGCGGAGGTCACCCGTCGAGCCTATCGATCACCCGACCTGCTGATACGCCGCGTGACGACGTCAACGCTCGATGAACACGCCCTTGCCGACGACGGTGATGCCGGACTCTGTCACGGTGAAACCCCGCGCGAGGTCTCGTTCGCGGTCGACGCCCACCGTCGCGCCGTCCGCCAGCACTACGTTCTTGTCGAGGATTGCCCGGTGGATGCGCGCGCCCTGCCCCACCTGGACGTGGTCGAAGACCACCGAGTCGGTGATGGTCGAGCCGCCGCCCGCGAGGGTCCAGGGGCCGACCACGCTGCGTTCCAGATGCGTCCCGGACAGGACCGACCCGAGCGAGACGATCGAATCGATCGCATTCCCGATCCGGCCGACCGAGTCCCGCACGAACTTGGCGGGCGGCGAGTTGACCGCCTGGGAGTGGATCGGCCACTCCATGTTGTAGAGGTTGAAGATAGGCAGAGTCGAGATCAGGTCGCGGTGCGCGTCGAAGAACGAATCGATCGTCCCCACATCCCGCCAGTAGGAGCGATCGCGCGGCGATGAGCCGGGGACATCGTTCTGCTTCATGTCGTAGTAGCCGGCCTCGCCGCGGTCGACGAAGTACGGAACGATGTCGCCGCCCATGTCGTGCCCGGATGTCGGCAACTCGCCGTCCGCCTCGACAGCGGCGATCAGGGCGTCGGCGTCGAAGATGTAGTTGCCCATCGAGGCGAGCACCTCGTGCGGCGAATCCTCGAGGCCGGCGATGTCGGTCGGCTTCTCCAGGAACTGCTTGATCCGGCCGGATTCGGCATCGGCATCGATCACCCCGAACTGCGAAGCCAGGGCGAGGGGCTGACGGATGCCGGCGACTGTCGCCTTCGCGCCGGATTCGATGTGGGCCTCGAGCATCTGCCGGAAGTCCATCCGGTACACGTGGTCGGCGCCGATGACCACGACGATGTCGGGCTTCTCGTCGTTGATCAGGTTCATGCTCTGGAGGATCGCGTCGGCGGATCCCGAGAACCATCGCTTGCCGAGTCGCTGCTGCGCGGGAACCGACGTCACGTACGAGTCGAGGAGCGCCGACATCCGCCAGGTCTGCGAGATGTGCCGGTCGAGGCTGTGCGACTTGTACTGCGTCAGCACGACGATCTGCCGCAGGCCGGAGTTGATGAGGTTCGAGATGGCGAAATCGATCAGGCGATACTGTCCGCCGAACGGCACGGCGGGTTTCGCGCGATCCGCCGTGAGCGGCATGAGGCGCTTGCCCTCGCCGCCGGCGAGGATGATCCCGAAGACCTTCTTTGGAGCGGACATGGCTCCACCATAGATGCGTTCCCGGCCGCTGTACTAGCGTTCAGACATGCGAGTCGAAATGATCACGAAGGAGTACCCGCCCGAGGTCTACGGCGGTGCCGGAGTACACGTGGCGGAACTCGTCGCTGCGCTTCGAGAGCACGTCGACGTGCGGGTGCGCGCTTTCGGCGCGACCCGCGACGAGCCCGGCACCTTCGCGTATCGCACGCCCGCGGAGCTCGCCGGTGCGAACCCCGCATTGCAGACGCTGGGGACGGATCTCGAGATCGTCTCCGCGATCGCCGAGGCCGACCTCGTGCACAGTCACACCTGGTACGCGAACTTCGCCGGTCACCTCGCCTCGCAGCTGCACGGCATCCCGCATGTGCTCACCGCGCACAGCCTGGAGCCCCTCCGCCCCTGGAAGGCCGAGCAGCTGGGCGGCGGGTACGCGATCTCCAGCGGCATCGAGCGACTCGCCTACGAGAACGCCGCCGCGGTCATCGCGGTGAGCGCCGGCATGCGCGCCGACATCCTCCGCAGCTACCAGCAGGTGGATCCGGCAAAGGTTCGCGTGATCCACAACGGCATCGACGTCGAACGCTGGCGCCCGGTGCAAGACGCGGAATTCCTCCGTTCGATCGGAATGGACCCCGCCCGCCCGTCCGTGGTGTTCGTCGGTCGGATCACGCGGCAGAAGGGTCTGCCGTACCTGCTGCAGGCCGCCCGACTCCTTCCGCCCGAGGTGCAGCTCGTCCTGTGCGCCGGTGCCCCGGACACTCCCGAGATCATGGCCGAGGTGCAGGAGGGCGTGCGCCTTCTGCAGGAGACGCGTGGCGGCGTCATCTGGGTGGAGAGGATGCTGCCCCGCGACGAGCTGTCGGCGATCCTGACCGCGGCGACGACCTTCGTGTGTCCCTCCGTGTACGAGCCGCTCGGGATCGTGAACCTCGAGGCGATGGCCTGCGGTGCCGCTGTCGTCGGCACCGCGACCGGGGGCATCCCCGAGGTCGTGGCCGACGGTGTCACGGGCCGGCTCGTGCCGATCGAACAGCTGCAGGACGGGACCGGCACGCCGGTGGATCCGGAGCGCTACGTGGCGGATCTGGCCGCGGTGCTCACCGAGGTCGCCATGGATCCGGAGCGGGCGCGGGCCTACGGAGAGGCCGGACGCGAACGCGCACGGGATGACTTCAGCTGGGCCGCGATCGCCGAGACGACGCGCGCGCTCTACGCGGAGCTCACCGCCTGAGCCGATAGGCTGGAACCATGCCGAGCGCTCTGGAATTCACCGACGTCGTCGTGCGCCGTGAAGGACGCAACATCATCGATCACGTGACCTGGGAGGTCGACGACGATCAGCGATGGGTGATCCTCGGACCGAACGGTGCGGGCAAGACCACCCTTCTGCAGCTGGCCGACACGCTCATGCACCCGACCGCGGGCACCGTGACGGTGTTGGGGGAGACCCTGGGGCGTACCGACGTCTTCGAGGTGCGCCCGCGCATCGGCTTCGCGTCGTCCGCGATGGCCAAGCGCGTTCCCCGCGACGAGACGGTCCTCAACACCGTACTCACCGCCGCATACTCGGTGCTCGGTCGCTGGAACGAGAACTACGAGGACATCGATGAGCGCCGCGCGCTCCGCGTCCTCGCCGACTGGCGCCTAGACCATCTGGCGGAACGCACGTTCGGCACGTTGAGCGACGGCGAGCAGAAGCGCGTGCAGATCGCGCGCGCCGTGATGACCGATCCGGAGCTCCTGCTGCTCGATGAGCCGACCGCCTCGCTCGATCTCGGTTCGCGTGAAGAGCTGCTGGCGCTGCTCAGCGGGTATGCGTCCTCGCCGACGACGCCGGCGATGCTGATGGTGACGCACCACGTCGAGGAGATCCCCGTGGGCTTCACGCATGTGATGCTGATTCGCGACGGCGCGATCGTCGCGGCCGGACCGATCGCCGAGACTCTCACGGCCGAGGCGCTCACCGACACGTTCGGCATGCCCATCGTGCTCAGCAGTGAAGACGGCCGCTACGCCGCCCGCGCAGCATCCTGATCCAGGTCTGATAGAATCGATCCTTGGTGCTCTCCGCACCGCAGACTTCCCTCGTCCCTGGCACAATCCAGGGCAGCAACTAAGGAATCCCATGAAGACTGACATTCACCCCGAGTACAAGGCTGTCGTGTTCCGCGACCTCGGCTCGGGCGAGACGTTCCTCACCCGTTCGACCGTGACCGGCGACAAGACCATCGAGCTGGACGGCGTGGAGTACCCCGTCATCGATGTCGAGATCTCGGCCGCGTCGCACCCGTTCTACACGGGCAAGCAGCGCATCATGGACTCGGCCGGCCGCGTCGAGAAGTTCAACCAGCGCTTCAAGGGCTTCGGCGGATCGTCCAAGTAACGACTGCCACGATGAAGGCCCCATGCTCCTCGGAGTGTGGGGCCTTCTTCGTTCCTCGAGAGCTCTGCGACGGTCTCAGACGTCGATGACGATGCGGCCGGCGTCGATGCGGCTCGGCGGGTCGCCGGGCGACGGCGCCGGCGCAGTCCGCTGCGTCTGCCGGTCGCGTTCCTGGCTCGCCTCATGAGCGGTGGGCGACCAGACGCTGTCGAAGACGCCGACGAGGCCGCCGTTGGCGACGTGCTCGTACTTCTCCTCGACCGGCTTCCGCGAGAAGGTGTGCATCATCCCGAAGATCAGCAGGGCGGGGCCCATGCCCAGCACGATGACCACGGTCGCCCACGCCATCAAGTCCTTCATGACTTCAGGATAGGCGTGACGGAGAAGAGCGGCATCCTCCTCGAGGCGGAGATCCTCAGCGCAGGCGGCCGCCCTGTGCCAGGTCGATGAGGCGGGAGAGCACGGGACCCGAACGCAGCCCGTTGTGCTCGTGTTCGCTGGTCACCCACAGCTTCACCCCGGGCAGCAGGCGTGCTGTCTCGAGCGAGAAGTCCATGGGCACGTAGACGTCATCGACGTAGACCGCGGCAGCACCCGTCGCGCCGGACGCGGCGATCGCCTCGGCGTCGTAGATGCTCGGCCACTCGTGCTCAGCCAGTGCGAGGGTCACGTCACGCCAGGGGCGGAAGGCGGGGACCGTCTCGGTCCAGTCGCGTCGGATGTGCTCGCCCGTGAAGAGCGTGGGGTCGTCACGGAAGTCGGAGGGCTCTGTCCGTTCGGCCGACCAGCGGGTGGCATGGCCGTCGGCATAACTGGACTCGTGGAACGCGAAGTAGAGCGGGTTGCGGCCGTCGAAGGGCATCGCGTGCATCAGGTCGTATCGGAACGCGTTGGACGACGGATCGCGCTCGAGCAACGACCAGACGGTCTGCCAGCCGTCGTTCGTGCCGAGAGCAGAGCCCATCGACCGCAACCGTGATCGGGACACGATCTCGCCGTCGGGGAGCACGATGTCACCGGCATCCGCCATATCGACGAGTCTCCGCATGGCGTCGCGGTGCTCCGGGAACCGACGGTAGTACCGCTCGGAGGTCGTGCGCATCTTGTCGTAGCAGAGCGCGTACACATCATCGGGGTGGCGGCCGATGGCACTGAGCCCACCCGTGATGAAGACGTCTTCCAGGGAGGAGGCGTCCGTCGACAGGTAGGCCAGGGTCGTGAAGCCGCCGAAGGACTGCCCGAGCACGCTCCAGGTGGCAGCACCCAGGTGTTCGCGCAACGCCTCGCAGTCGCGCACGATCGCGTCGGCCCGCAGATGGGTGAGGTGCTCGGCCACGGCCTCAGCGCCCCGCGCGAGATCCTCGTCGCCGACCGGGGTCGAGCGACCCGTGCCGCGCTGGTCGAGGAGCACCAGTCGGTAGTGGGCGAGTGCCTCGTCGAGCCAAGCCGGCGAGGTCGAAGAGTGGAACGGACGGGGAGCCTCGTGTCCCGGTCCTCCCTGCAGGAAGACCAGATAGGGGAGGGTCTCACCGCCTTCGCGGGAGACCACGCGCGCGAAGACGTCGATGGTGCGGGAGTCGGCAGGATCGCCCCAGACGAGCGGGACGGTGAGCGTGTGCTCTTCGACGGTGAGATCCAGCAGCTGGCGGACGACGGTGGTCATGGTCACATCACATTCCCGATGTAGGAGTACTTGACGAAGACCTCCGAGGCGATGCCCGACTCCTCGAGCACCCCCTGCACAGCGGTCATCATGTAATTGGAGTCCCAGCCCATGTAGAGGAAGTGGGACTCGTCGAGCTCGTCCCATTGCCCCTTCCACGCCATGTCCTGGTAGATCGGTCCGCCGTGGGCGGCGCAGTATGCAAGGGCAGCGGCCCTCGTGTCGGTCCATGCGCGTCGGAACACCCGGTTGAACAGGTACTTGACGTCGGGCACCTCCCAGCGTTCACCGCGGTACTCGACGTAGTCGAACTCGCGCTCCCAGCCGGTGGGCCAGCCGCGACGGCGCACGGCATCCAAGATCGGGGTCAGGCCGTCGTCATCGATCTCCGGCAGTGCGGGTCGCGCCCAGATGCGGATCAGGTCGGCAGTGAGAGCGACCGTGCGCTGGGTGATCGCCGCGGTGTTCCATGTCGCGACCTCGGCCAGCTCGCGGGTCGCCGGCACTGCGCTGCGGGCATACGCCTCGGTGCGCTTGACCGGGAAGGCGGCGCCGAACACGCGCTCGGTCAGCGGCTGCTCGAGCAGCGTCAGGTTGCCGAGAGTCGGGGCGAGCGCGCGATGGCTGTTCTGCTCGTCCTCGGAGTACTCGTTCCAGGGCCGCTCCCCGTCTCCCGACCAGGCGTCGCCGGGGACGGTCGGCACGATGTGCTCCACGTCGAACGCATCGACGTCGTCGACTCCCTCCAGCCGCCCGAGCACATACGTGGGGTGGGGGAGTTCGCTGTACTTCAGCACGGCGCTCACACGCTCGTCGGACGGGGTGATCCGTGCGAAGGCGCGCGCGAGTGAATCGCGGCCATCCCGGCGGGCTCGGCAGAGCCTGGCGATGAGCCTCTCGGCCGGAAGGTTGACCAGCGCCCGACGGAGGTACAGGGCCTGGATCCACTCCAGCGTCTCGATGAGTTCGACGCGATCGATGAGCCCCCGTGCGTGGTCGCTGTACACACTCATCACGAGGGGATACGACGAACGCCCGAAGGTGTTGACATGGCGGAGCTGCTGCGCGATCTCGGGGTCCTGCTCCCGTGACGGGTCGAGGAGGGTGCCGTAGATCTCAGCGAAGTGCCGCCACTCCTCCGCGTCCGCCTGCAGGTGGGCGACGTCGACGCGGGGGAACGACTGCCGGAACGCGCTGTACACGCCGTGCTCGCCGTTCGCCGCCACCTCTCGTCCGGTGACGAGCACCAGGTAGTGCCGCCAGAACGCGCCGATCGCCTCTCCGGTGTGATTCTCGATCGGCACCCAGAACCGGGCTTCGACATCGACCTGCTCCGCGTGGCTGAGCCCCATCAGGATGTAGTTGTGGATGAGCTCATGGTCGCGCAGCGGCTCGCCCGTCGAGTTCAGGCTCTCGAAGATCTGCTGCGCGTTCGCCTGGGCTCCGAGGGTGATCGACACGTGCTCGAGCTTCTGCAGCCCACGCCAGATGAGCGGGACCTCGTCCACAAGGATCTGACTGCGGAAGAAGGCGTAGTTATCGTCGAAGCGGGACTCGCGGTCCGCATCGTCGCGACGGTCGAGCACGACGGACTCGTACAGGTCGGCCCAGGCATCGTGCGGGCGCAGCTTGGTGCGGCCGGGGGCATCCGAGCGCACGAGCACGCGTTCCAGCGAAGCGGCCAGAGTGGGGTCGGTGTCGCGGATCGCATGGTGCAGCGCGGCGACCAGCAGCATCAGCGTGGTGATGCGCTGCTGACCGTCGATGAGGATCAGGTCGGAATCCGCCGAGGTGCCGTCTTCGGCGGAGAGGATCGAGCCGATGAAGTGGCGGTGGGCGTCGTCTTCGCGAGCGACGGCGCGGATGTCGGAGAGGAGGCGCTCGCACCCGCCGATGTCCCAGCGGTACTGCCGCTGATACACGGGGACCACGATGGTGGTGGTGCCCGCCGCGAGCCACTCGATCGTGTTGACTGCTGTCGCCTCGACGTTGGTCGCGGTGCTCATACTGGTGTCTCGTCCTCCCGTAGCGACGGGTGCCGAGGACTCGCCGGGCGCCCCGATCAGTCTATTCGGTTATCCACGGCCGACCTCCGAAGGGCTCGCGGGCTTCGCTGTTAGGCTTGCCTTATCAGGGCCTGTTAAAACGTGCTGGCCCCCGATGAAAGGAACATGACTCGATCATGGGTTACATCAAGTCCGCTGCCCTCGAGGAAAAGGGATTCGTCGTCCTCGACAGCTACAACCAGGAGCTCGACCCCAAGGAATGGCTCGACATCGAGTACAACGACTGGAAGTCGTCGGGTGACACACGCTTCGCGCCGCTCGCCAGTGCCTTCGGCGACATCGAGTGCAACGGCTTCTGGAACCACAAGCCGCCGCGCACCGACAAGGACGGCGTCTGGATCGATTCGCAGACCGAGAAGGCTCCGAACCTGACGCGTCGTGCGCAGGAGCCCGGCGCCAACGTCGGCCGCTGCCGCGTGATCGAGCTGCAGCCGACCCCGTACGGCGAGTGCCTCTACAACCTCCACCAGGACGACAACAACCGTCTGAACCCCGACGGCACCGGCTGGGTGGTCCGCGGCTTCTTCAACCTGACGGACGACAAGGACAGCTACTTCGTCCTGCGTGAGAACCGCACCGACCCGAGCATCGAGTACCGCATCGCCCTTCCGGCCGGCGCGCAGCTCATCGTCGACACCCAGCGTCTGTGGCACGCCGCCACGCACAACGGCACCGAGCCGCGCTACTGCCTCATCACGTCGTGGACCTCGGGCCCCGAGCTCGACGCCTACATCGAGAAGTACAACGGCACTGACGATGTCCCCAACTACGAGGTCGACCAGGAGACGCTGGAGTTCGGCTACGCCGAGCAGGCGCGCAAGGACGCTGCTCGTGCCGCGTACTACGCCGCGAAGGGCCAACAGGTCAAGCAGGCCATGAGCGAGGCGTGATCCTCTTCTGAGCACTGCGAAGGCCCCGGTCCCTGTGACCGGGGCCTTCGTCGTCGAATCACATGCTTGTGATTTCAGGAGATCTCGGCGAGAATGGGCCCACAACCGCATATTCTCGCCACTTCGTGGTTCAGGTCGTTGGGGAAGACGCACCTGATGAAACGGAGAGATCATGGCGACGGCTTACTCACGCGGAGTGGTGTTCATCCACTCTGCGCCTCGCGCGCTCTGCCCGCACCTCGAATGGGCGGTGGGTCGCGCTATCGGGCGCGCGGTGAATTTCGACTGGACCGCGCAGCCCGTCCTCGAGGGCGCCCGGCGGGCCGAGTTCTACTGGGACGGCCCTGTCGGCACCGGTGCTGCTCTCGCGACGTCCATCCGCGGGTGGGAGCATCTGCGGTTCGAGGTGACCGAGGACCCCACTCCGCGCAGCGACGGCGGACGCTGGCTGCACACTCCCGACTTGGGCATCCATTACGCCCAGACGGATGCCGCCGGCAACATCGTCATCGGCGAGGACCGGATCCGCTACGCGATGGAGATCGCCGCGGGCAGTGCGATCGAGTTGCAGCGCGAGTTGGACATCGCGCTCGGATCTGCCTGGGACGAGGAACTGGAGCCGTTCCGTCATGCCAGCGACGACGCCAGGGTCGTCTGGCTCCACAAGGTCGGTTAGCCGACACCACAGACCGGGAGCGGGGGAGGCGTGAGTATCGGATGCCGGTGAGTCATCCCGGACGCTGAGAAGACGTATCCCCGCTCCGCACGACGAGGACCCCGCCCCGGAAACGAGGCGGGGTCCTCGTCGTGCAGAGGTGGCCCGCCGGTCAGATGACGGCGGTGTGCTGCAGCTCGTGGGTGCGCGAGTGCGCGCCGCCGCGCACGTCTTCCCAGGCGAGAGCCAGTCGTTGCATGGCCTCGGTCGTCCGCTCCGGCGGGAGGGTGATGGGGATGCGCAGTCGACGTTCGAGCACGCCGCCGGTCGTGAAGCGGGGGCCCGGCGGCAAGACGAGACCTTGCTCTCGCGCAGCCAGGGAGAGGGAGGTGGAGAGCGGCGCCCCGATATCGATCCAGGCCGAGAGGCCGCCGGGCGTAGACGGCATCCGGAACCCGGCGATCCCTGAGACGCCGCGCTCGACCGCGTCGCGCCCGGCGCGCAACCTGCGGCGGACGTGAGATGTCAACGCCGGCATGTCGTCCAACAGCTCCACGGCGATGCACTGCTCCAGCAGTGCGGTGCCCAACTCGAAGGAGGGGCGCACGGCGAGCAGTCGCGCGATCACCGAGCGCTCCGCGCGGATCCAGCCGATCCGCATACCGCCCCAGGCGATCTTCGACATCGATCCGACCGTGATGACATTCGGTCCGCTCGCAGCCATCGGCGCAGGGGCCCATCCGCGATCGATGTCGAGTTCTGCGGTCGTCTCGTCGACGATGAGGTGGGTGCCGACGTTCCGAGCCGTCGTGACGATCCGCGAGCGCTCGTCATCGGGCAGCGTCGCGCCGGTCGGGTTGTGGAAGTCGGGGATGAGGTAGGCGACGTGCGGGCGCGTCCCGAGAAGCGTCTCGTTCAGATGCCGGGTGTCCCAGCCGTCGACGTCGACGGGCGTGGGCACCAGTCGGTATCCGTGCCGGTGCAGCGCTTCGAGCGCGTGGGGGAACGTCGGCTGCTCGACCAGTGCCTTCTCGCCGCGACGTCCGATGGCCGTGAGGATCAGGTTCACGGCGTTGAGCGCCCCCGACGTGATGATGATCTCGTCGGCGGAGGTCGGCGCTCCGCGATCGCGGAACCGCTGGGCGACGGCTTCACGGAGCTCAGGGAGCCCGCGGAGCGAATACCCGCTGGTGCCGCGCAAAGCCGCGAGGCGGGGAAGGGAGCGGACTGTCGCGTCGTACAGGCCGGGTGTCGAATCCATCGAGGCGATCGAGAGGTCGATGGCGTCGTCGTCGGCGTCCGCGCCCGCAGCGGTGCGACCGTGCGGCAGCGTGACCCGGGTGCTTCCTCCGTGCAGGCGGGAGACGTAGCCGTCGGCCTCCAGCAGGCCGTAGGTGCGGGTGATCGTCGAGCGTGATCGGCGCAGTTCGAGCGCGAGCGCCCGCTCACTCGGCAGACGCTCGCCGACCGTGAGGCGGCCGTCGAGGATCAGCGCCCTGATGCGGTCGGCGAGCGCCGTCGCCGCGGTGCCTGCGACGTTATCCGCTCCGAGCTGTTCGACGAGCCGTGATCCCATGCCTCCAGCATGGCGCAAAGTGGTCTGATATGTGCAGGCCACTTTGCGGCGAGTGGCTTCGCATCGGACCGTGGTCCACGGGCCAGAGTAGGAGGATGTTCCTCCGTTCTCTGTTCCTCCCCATAGCCGCCACCAGCCGGCGTGACCTCGTCGAGCGGCTCGTGCAGCTTCTCGTCGGCCTGTTCCTCTACGGTGTGGCGCTCGGCTTCATGGTGCGAGGCGGCATCGGTGTGGCGCCGTGGGATGTTCTGGCGTTGGGCCTGGCGGGGCAGACAGGCGTCGGATACGGGGCCATGACCGTGCTCGTCTCGATCGTCGTGCTGCTGCTGTGGATCCCGCTGCGTCAGCGGGTGGGGCTCGGCACGGTGCTGAACGCGCTCCTGGTCGGGCCGAGCGCCGATCTGGCGCTCTTCCTGATCCCGCAGCCCGCTTCGGTGTGGATCGGTGCCCCCATGTTCGTCTTCGGACTCCTGCTCCTCGCCTTCGCGACGGGCCTCTACATCGCTGCCGACTTCGGGCCTGGGCCGCGCGATGGCCTGATGACGGGCTTGGTCCGCCGCACCGGATGGGCGGTGTGGCTCGTCCGCACCCTGATTGAGGGAAGTGTGCTGCTCGTCGGCTTCCTTCTCGGCGGCCCTGTGGGCGTCGGAACGGTGCTCTTCGCCTTCGGAGTCGGTCCGCTGATCGGGTGGTTCCTGCCCCGCATCACGCGCATCCGTGAAGCCCGTTCGCGTCAGCTCGGGGCGCTGCGCGCCGCCTGACCGGCTCCGGACTCCGGTCCTGTTGCGCGAAGAGAGGCCCTCGGAATCCCGGGGGCCTCTCTTCGTGTTCTGCAGCGTCAGTCGGCGCTGGCGACGACCAGCACGGCGTTGTGTCCGCCGAACCCGAACGAGTTGCTGATGGCGATCTGCGGGCCGTCGCCGAGCGGCGTGGCCTCGCCGGAAAGGCGGAACGGAACCGCCGGGTCGGGCTCGGTCATGTTGATGGTCGGCGGAGCGACGCGATCACGCAGCGCGAGAAGCGAGAAGATCGCCTCGAGTGCCCCCGTACCACCGAGCAGGTGTCCGGTGGAGGCCTTCGTCGCCGACACGGGGATCTCGTCGATCCGGTCACCGAAGACCTTCTTGAGCGCGACGTACTCGTTGGGGTCGCCGACCGGGGTCGATGTCGCGTGCGCGTTGATGTGCGTGACCTGGTCGGCGGTCACGCCGGCCTCCTCGAGCGCCTGCGTGACGGCCCGCGCCGCGCCGTTGCCCTCGGGGTCGTTTCCCGTGATGTGGTAAGCATCGGCCGTGACTCCGCCGCCGAGCACGTAGCCGTAGATCTTGGCGCCGCGTGCCTTGGCGTGCTCCTCGGTCTCGAGGATCAGTGCGGCAGCGCCCTCGCCCATGACGAACCCGTCACGGTCGATGGCCCCGGGGCGGGAGGCGTGGGCAGGATCGTCGTTCCGACGCGACAGCGCCTGCGCCGACGCGAACGAGGCCATCGTGATCGGGTGGATCGCAGACTCGGTGCCACCGGCGATGACGACGTCTGCAAGGCCGTCCTGCAGGTGGTGGAAAGCGTGGATGATCGACTCCGTGCTGGAGGCACATGCGCTGACGACGGTCTGTGCGTAGGCACGGGCGCCGAACTGGAGCGAGAGGTTGCCCGCCGCGGCGTTCGGCATGAGCATCGGAACCGTGAGCGGCATGACGCGTCGTGGGCCCTTCTCGCGGAGCGTGTCCCAGGCGTCCAGGAGGGTCCAGAGGCCACCGATGCCGGTGGCGAAGTCGATGCCGAGCCGCTCGGGCGCGACCTCGGGGGAGCCGGCGTCGGCCCACGCCTCGCGGGCGGCGATGAGGGCGAACTGCGACGACGGATCGAGGCGCTTGGCCTCGTGGCGGGGGAGCACCTCTTCCGGGCGCACGATCGCCTCGGCGGCGAACGTGACGGGCAGCTCGTACTGCTGAACCCAGTCGTGTTCGAGCGTGCGGGTGCCGGACATTCCGGCCAGCAGGTTCGTCCAGTTCTCCGGGGCCGTGCCGCCGATGGCGGACGTGGCGCCGATGCCGGTGACGACGATGCGCTTGGTCATGGGGTGTGGTTCCTTGTCGAACGTCGAAGGGGGTGAGAGGGCAGGGCGGAGGATGCCACTCCCCGCGAGATGCGGGGGTGGCATCCTGCCGGGATTACTCCTGGCCCGCGACGATGAAGCTGACGGCGTCGCCGACGGTCTTCAGGTTCTTGACCTCGTCGTCGGGGATGGTGACGCCGAACTTCTCCTCGGCGTTGACGACGATCGTCATCATCGAGATGGAGTCGATGTCGAGGTCATCGGTGAACGACTTCTCGAGGGCGACCTCGGAGGCGTTGATGCCGGTCTCGTCGGTGATGAGCTCTGCGAGGCCTGCGAGGACCTCATCGTTGGTGAAAGCCATGTGGTCTTCCTCTTTCTTACGGGTTGTATTCGGAACCGTGGAACAGTCTAGAGAAGGTCAGCGCATTCTCAGGGAAGGACGACGACCTGTGCGGCGAACACGAGTCCAGCGCCGAAGCCGATCTGCAGGGCGAGACCGCCCGAGAGCTCGGGGTGCTCGGCCATCAGACGGTGGCTCGCCAGGGGGATCGACGCCGCCGAGGTGTTGCCCGTGGTCTCGATGTCGCGGGCGATCACCGTGGTCTCCGGCAGCTTCAGCTGCTTCGCGAACTCATCGATGATGCGCATGTTCGCCTGGTGCGGGATGAATGCGGCGATGTCGGCGGGTTCGACGCCGGCCCGGTCGAGCGCCTCGCGCGCGACCTTGGCCATCTCCCACACGGCCCAGCGGAAGACCGTCTGGCCCTCCTGGCGCAGGGTCGGCCACGGCACCACGCCGTCGCGGAAGTCGGTCAGCGTGCCGTTCATGCCCACCGCTTCGGCCTTCGAGCCGTCGGAGCCCCAGACAGCGGGGGCGATGCCCGGCGTGTCGCTCGGGCCGATCAGTGCGGCACCCGCGCCGTCGCCGAGGAGGAAGGAGATGCTGCGGTCGGTCGGGTCGACGACGTCGGACAGTTTCTCGGTGCCGATGACCAGGGCATAGCGGGCTGCCCCCGCCTTGATCAGCGCGTCGGCCTGGGCGATCGCATAGGCGTAACCGGCGCAGGCCGCGTTGATGTCATATGCGGCGGCCGGATTCGCACCGACGCGGTCGGCGACGATGGCCGAGACCGAGGGGGTCTGCTTCGGGTTGCTGATGGTCGCGACGATCACCAGGTCGACCTGATCGGCAGGCACGCCCGACTTCTCGATGGCCTCGGCTGCGGCCGTGGTGGCGAGGTCGATGGCGTCGGTGCTCTTGTCGGCACGGGCACGGGTGATGATGCCGGTGCGCTGGCGGATCCACTCGTCGCTGGAGTCGATCGGCCCGATCAGGTCTTCGTTCGGTACGGCGTTCTCACCGCGGGCGGCACCGTACGAGTAGATGCGGGTGTAGGCGGGGCCGGTGACCTGGGCGAGGGTGACGCTCATGCGGCTTCTCCGTTCAGCAGCGCGACGGCTGCATCGAGGTCTTCGGGGGTCTTCACAGCAACGGTCGGCACGCCACGGAGGCCGCGCTTGGCGAGACCGACCAGGGCGCTAGCAGGAGCGAGTTCGATCACACCGGTGACGCCGGCGTCCGAGAACGACTGCATGCACAGGTCCCAGCGCACGGGGGAGGAGACCTGGTCGACGAGGTAGTTGAGCGCCTGAGCGCCGTCAGCGACGGCAGAGCCGTCACGATTGGTCCACAGCGTGATGTCGGGGTTCGCGGGCGTGACATCGGCGACCGCATCGCGGAGGGCCGAGACGGCCGAGGCCATGTAGCGGGTGTGGAACGCACCGGCGACCTGGAGGGGGATCACGCGCGTGCCTTTGAGGGGCTCCTCGGCGAGAACTGCGAGGGCAGGAAGCGCGCCGGCGACCACGATCTGTCCGCCGCCGTTGTAGTTCGCGGGGGCGAGGTCGAGTTCGGCGAGTCTGGCGAGGAGGGCTTCTTCATCGCCACCGAGAACCGCGCTCATGCCGGTCTGCTCCTGCGCTGCGGCATCGGCCATCGCGCGACCGCGGATGCCGACGAGGCGCATACCGGTCTCGGCGTCGATCACATCGCTGCCGACGAGCGCGGCGATCTCACCCACCGAGTGACCCGCGATTCCGTCGGCGCGGCGGCCCGCCTTCTGCACCAGCGCGTCGCCGGCGATCAGGGAGGCCGCGACGATCAGCGGCTGCGCGATACGCGTGTCGCGGATCGTGTCGGCATCCGACGTCGTGCCGTGTTCGCGGAGATCGACCTGTGCGGCATCCGAGTACGCGGCGAGGCGCTCGGCCACTCCGTCGAGCTCGAGCCAAGGAGCGAGGAAACCGGGGGTCTGCGAGCCCTGACCTGGGCATACGACGACAATCACCCACCCAGTCTGCCAACGATTGCGGCAGAGCGGTGGATGATCCATCACAAGATTGCGAGAAACCCTTGTGTGTGGCGTACAGATCGGCCAGGTATCAGCGCTGCTGTCGCCGAAGCGGGGCTCGTCGCCGCACCTGCTCGGCCGTGCCGATGGAGCCGAGGATCAGCGCGGTCTGCAGGATGAGCGCCTCACGGGGACCGGTGGCATCCCACCCGATGACCTCGCTTACGCGCTTGAGCCGGTAGCGCACGGTGTTCGGGTGCACGAAGAGCTCGCGGGCCGTCGCCTCGAGGGAGCGCCCGTTGTCGAGGTAGCTCCAGAGCGTCGTGACCAGGTCGGTGGAGTGCGCCTGCAGGGGACGGAAAATGCGCTCGATCAGCGTCTGCTTCGCGAGCGGGTCTCCGGCGAGGGCTCGTTCCGGGAGCAGGTCGTCGGCTTCGACCGGACGGGGAGCGCTGCGCCAGGCGCGGGCGACGGCAAAGCCGGCGAGGGCTGCCCGGGCGCTCTGGCTCGCGTCGACGAGCGCCGCGACAGCGGGCCCGAGCACGACATAACCCGGTCCGAACGACGGCTCGAGTCGGGTCGCGATCTCCTGGAACCCCAGTTCCTCTTCTTCGCCTTCCGCTCCCTCGGCGCGTGCGCGCCCGAGCACGAGGACGAGACGAGAGCCCTGAACGCCGATGAGCACGTCGACGGCGAGCTTCCTGGCCGTTCGGCGGACCAGGTCCACGTCGAACTGGGGAGGGGTGGTGCCGACCAGGACGGCGACCTCGCCGTGGCCGTGCCAGCCGAGTGCCGCGATCCGGCTCGGAAGCTCTTCGTCGGCTTCGCCGGTGAGGATCGAGTCGACGACGAGGGCTTCGAGGCGCGCATCCCAGAGGCCGCGGGCCTCCGCAGCTCTGGCGTACACATCCGCCGCCGCGAAGGCGACGTCGCGCGAATACAACAGGATCGCCTCGCGGAGATCGTTCCCCCGGCCGGCGACGCGTTCCTCGGTGACCTCGACGGTCACACGGATGAGCTGCAGGGTCTGCTGGAGGCTGACGCTGCGCAGCAGCTCACGCGGTGCCGCGGCGAAGATGTCCGCCGCTATCCACGGCGTGGAGTTGGGGTCTTCGTACCACTGGATGAACGACGTGATTCCCGCCTGGGCCACCAGCCCGACCGCGGAGCGGCGGGCTGGTGGCATGTCGGCGTACCACGGGAGGGTGTCCT
The DNA here is from genome assembly GCF_012030385.1 of Microbacterium sp. B19(2022). Classification (NCBI taxonomy): domain Bacteria; kingdom Bacillati; phylum Actinomycetota; class Actinomycetes; order Micrococcales; family Microbacteriaceae; genus Microbacterium; species Microbacterium sp. B19(2022). The sequence goes on along the minus strand of NZ_JAAUVO010000014.1, from coordinate 41,902 downwards.
CCAGGCGCTTGATCGTCACCGAGGCGATGTCACCGGAGATCCGGCGCAGCCAGGTGAGCGTCGCGGCCTTGTCCATGCCGGAAGGAGAAGAACCTGTCACCGAGGGCTCAGCTTTCGCCACCCGCGTTGCCGCTGGTGCCGGCGTTCACGTCGTGCAGACGGTACTTCTCGATCGCCTGCGCCGCGAGCGAGCGGTCGACCTTGCCGTCTTCAGCGAGCGACTGCAGCGTGCGGACGACGATCGACGGGCCGTCGATCTTGAAGAAGCGACGAGCGGCTGCACGGGTGTCCGAGAAGCCGAAGCCGTCGGCGCCGAGCGTGGCGAAGCGGTTCGGCACCCACGGACGGATCTGGTCCTGCACAGCGTGCATGAAGTCGCTGACCGCGACGACAGGTCCTTCGGAGCCCTGCAGCTTCTCGGTGAGATACGCGGTGCGGGGCTCCGCCTCGGGGTGCAGGAAGTTGTGCTCGTCAGCGGCGAGGCCGTCGCGGCGCAGCTCGGTCCAGGAGGTGACCGACCAGACGTCGGCGATCACGCCCCAGTCGTTCTTCAGCAGCTCCTGGGCCTCGAGAGCCCAGGGGAGTCCGACACCCGATGCGAACAGCTGCGCACGGGGGCCGTCGCCCTCGCCGACGGAGATGCGGTGGATGCCGCGGACGATGCCGTCCACGTCCACGTTCTCCGGCTCGGCGGGCATCACGATCGGCTCGTTGTAGAGCGTGATGTAGTACATCACGTTCGGGTCCTCGTGGTTGCCGCCGTACATGCGCTCGAGACCGGAGCGCACGATGTGCGCGATCTCGTAGCCGTAGGCCGGGTCGTACGAGATCGTCGCCGGGTTGGTGGCGGCGAGCAGATGCGAGTGGCCATCGGCGTGCTGGAGGCCTTCACCTGTGAGGGTGGTGCGACCGGCGGTGGCGCCCATGATGAAGCCGCGGGCCATCTGGTCTCCGGCAGCCCACTGGGCGTCGCCCGTGCGCTGGAAGCCGAACATCGAGTAGAAGATGTAGACCGGGATGAGTGGCTCGCCGTGCGTGGCGTAGGAGGTTCCGGCGGCGGTGAAGGCCGCGAGTGCGCCGGCCTCGTTGATGCCGACGTGCACGATCTGGCCCTGCGGGCTCTCCTTGTAGGCGAGGAGCAGCTCACGGTCCACCGACGTGTAGTGCTGGCCGTTCGGGTTGTAGATCTTCGCCGAGGGGAAGTACGCGTCCATGCCGAACGTGCGCGCCTCGTCCGGGATGATCGGCACGATGCGGTGGCCGAAGTCCTTCGAACGCAGCAGGTCCTTGAGCAGACGGACGAAAGCCATGGTGGTGGCGATCTCCTGCGTGCCGGAACCCTTCTTGGGAAGCGCGTACGCAGTGTCGTCCGGCAGCGACAGCCCGACGTGCGTCGAGCGGCGCTCCGGAAGGAAGCCACCGAGCGCATTGCGGCGCTCGAGCATGTACTGGATCGTCTCGTCCTGGGGTCCCGGGTTGTAGTACGGGGGCAGGTACGGGTTCTCTTCGAGCTGCGCGTCCGTGATCGGGATGTGCATCGCGTCGCGGAACGTCTTGAGGTTGTCCAGCGTCATCTTCTTCATCTGGTGGGTCGCGTTGCGGCCCTCGAAGTGCGGACCGAGGCCGTAGCCCTTGACGGTCTTCGCGAGGATGACGGTGGGCTTGCCCTTATGCTCGGTCGCTGCCTTGAACGCGGCGTAGACCTTGCGGTAGTCGTGGCCACCGCGCTTGAGGTTCCAGATGTCGTCGTCGGAGTAGTCCTTGACGAGGGCGGCGGCGCGCTCGTCGCGGCCGAAGAAGTGCTCGCGGATGTACGCGCCGGACTCGGCCTTGTACGTCTGGTAGTCACCGTCGGGGGTGACGTTCATCAGGTTGAGCAGAGCGCCCTCGGTGTCGCGGGCGAGCAGGTCGTCCCACTCACGACCCCAGACGACCTTGATGACGTTCCAGCCGGCGCCGCGGAAGAACGACTCCAGCTCCTGGACGATCTTGCCGTTGCCGCGCACAGGGCCGTCGAGGCGCTGCAGGTTGCAGTTGACGATGAAGGTCAGGTTGTCGAGGCCCTCGTTGGCGGCGACCTGCAGCTGGCCGCGGCTCTCGACCTCGTCCATCTCGCCGTCGCCGAGGAACGCCCAGACGTGCGACTGGGACGTGTCCTTGATGCCACGGTTCTCGAGGTACTTGTTCGACATCGCCTGGTAGATCGCGTTGATCGGGCCGAGACCCATCGACACGGTCGGGAACTGCCAGTACTCCGGCATCAGGCGCGGGTGCGGGTAGGAGGGGATGCCGTGCGGCGCGTGCGACTTCTCCTGGCGGAAGCCGTCGAGCTGGTCCTCGCTCAGGCGTCCTTCGAGGAAGGAGCGGGCGTAAGTGCCGGGGGAGGCGTGACCCTGGATGAAGATCTGGTCGGCGCCGCCCGGGTTGTCGGCACCCTTGAAGAAGTGGTTGAAGCCGACTTCGTAGAGAGCCGCCGACGAGGCGTAGGTCGAGATGTGACCGCCGACACCGATGCCGGGGCGCTGTGCGCGGTGCACCGTGATCGCGGCGTTCCACCGGATCCAGGCGCGGTAGCGGCGCTCGATCTCCTCGTCACCGGGGAACTCGGGCTCGTTCTCGGAGGCGATCGTGTTGATGTAGTCCGTCGTCGGGACCATCGGCACGCCCAGGTGCAGCTCCTTCGAGCGCTTGAGCAGGCTGAGCATGATCTCGCGGCCTCGGCCGTGGCCCTTGGCATCGACCAGCTCGTCGAGGGACTGCTGCCACTCGCCGGTCTCCTCCGGATCGCTGTCGAGTGGGCCCTGGGAATAAGGATCCTGGTCGTGCACGGTCACGGGGCGAACCTTTCGTCAAGCTGGCAGGTCATGCCAAGGAAACGGGAAGCGACACGGGCAGCCTTGTCAGCTGTGCACAACGCGCGCCGCAATCAGCCTATCCCTCTTCTACGACACGGGTGCGCATCGGGTGGCCGATACACTGGGTGCACCAGGGCCTTTAGCTCAGCTGGTAGAGCGCCACGTTTACACCGTGGATGTCGTCGGTTCGATCCCGGCAGGGCCCACACCACCTCGAACCCTGGCGGTCGCCGCGTCGCAGTCCTATGCTCCCCGCATGGGACTCCTGACCTTCAGCATCAATGTCACCCTCGACGGCTGCGTCGACCATCGGGAGGGCATCGCCGATGACGAGACCCATCCCCTCTTCACTCAGCTCATGGATGATGCCGGCGCGATGCTCTGGGGGCGCACGACCTACGAAATGATGGAGAGCGCGTGGCCGGCGGTCGCCCGCGGAGAAGTGGAGGCGGACTCCACGATGCGGGAATGGGCGGTCAAGCTCGACGCCAAGCCGAAGTACGTGGTGTCGTCCACCCGCGAGGACTTCCCCTGGGCGAACAGCCACCGCATCGCCGGAGACCTGCGCGAGGGCGTGCAGAAGCTCAAGGACGAGACACCGGCGGGGGTGCTGCTCGGCAGCATCTCTCTGGCCGCGGAACTCGACCGGCTCGACCTCATCGACGAGTACTGGTTCCTCGTCCAGCCCCGCATCGCCGGTCACGGACCGACCCTCTATCGGAGCGGGCTGCCGAGCACGCGACGGCTCGAGCTGATCTCGGCGACGCCGCTCCGGAACGGAGCTATCTGGACGCACTACCGACGCGCCGATTGACGGCGACAGGCGGGGAAGGAATCGATGACCGGACCTACCCTTCGCGAGCCATCGGCGCAAGGCCCGCAGCTCCTCGAGCCTTGAGCGCGTACCCTCGGATCCACAGCAAGACTCGATGATCGAGGGACGGGGAGTTCTCACACATGGCGCGACGCATCGTCATCAGCGGGGCATCGGGGCTGATCGGTTCAGCCCTCGCGTCATCACTCCGCGCCGACGGCGTCGAGGTGACCGCTCTCGTCCGCCGGCCTCCGCGGTCAGACGACGAGGCGCAGTGGGAGCCGGGGGAGCGCGCGCTCGATCCGGATGTTCTCGCCGGAGCCGATGCCATCGTCGCGCTGGGCGGCGCCAGCGTCGGGCGACTGCCATGGACGAAGAGGTACCGTCGCGAGCTGACCGACTCTCGTCTGCAGGCGACGCGGACGATCACGACCGCTCTGCGTTCTCTGCGCTCCGAGGCGCCCGCCCTCGTCTCGGCGTCCGCTGTCGGCTACTACGGGTCCGTTCCCGGCGAGGTGCTCACGGAGGATTCCACGGCCGGACAGACATTCCTGGCCGACCTCACCGTGCGCTGGGAGGCCGAGGCGCGCCAGGCCGAGGACCACACCAGGGTCGCGCTGCTGCGCACGGCGCCCGTCATCCACCGGCGCGGAGTGCTCAAGCCGCTCATCCAGCTGACCCGGTTCGGCGTCTCCGGCCCGCTCGGTCGCGGCACGCAGATCTGGCCGTGGATCTCGCTCGATGACGAGGTGGCGGCGATCCGTCACGTGTTGGACCAGAAGATCGCCGGTCCCGTCAATCTGACGGGGCCCACTCCTGCCTCCTCGAACGACATCGGCCGTGCCCTCGCGGCCCGGATGCACCGTCCGTTCTGGCTGCCGGTGCCGACCTGGGCACTCCGGTTCGCACTCGGAGATGCGGCGGAGTCTCTGCTGCTCCCGGATGCGGACGTGCGCCCGCAGGTGCTGGAGCGCACGGGGTTCCGGTTCACACACGCCACCGCGGCCGCCGCCGTGGATGCCGCGCTCTGAGATCTCCCGGCGTCACCCCTCCCGGATCGGCACCCGGCACTGCAAGACTGAGCGCATGGAGATCATCGAGAACTCGAAGCTCACGGTCGTCGGTGCGGGAAGCGTGGGATCGAGCGTCGCCTACGCGGCGCTGATCCGCGGGTCGGCCCGACATGTCGCGCTGTACGACATCGCGACCGAGAAGGTGGAGGCCGAGGTGCTCGACCTCGCCCACGGGACACAGTTCACCGGTTCGAGCGACATCGTCGGCGGCAGCGACATCTCGGTGGCCGCGGGGTCGCATGTCGTGGTGATCACCGCCGGAGCGAAGCAGAAGCCGGGTCAGACCCGCATCGAACTCGCCGAGGTGAACGCCGGCATCATCCGCCGCATGATGCCGGATCTGCTCGAGGTCGCCCCGAACGCTGTCTACGTGATCGTGACCAATCCGTGCGATGTGCTCACCGTGATCGCGCAAGAGGAGACGGGGCTTCCGCCGGAGCGTATCTTCGCCTCCGGAACCGTGCTCGACACGTCCCGGCTGCGCTGGAAGCTAGGGGAGCGCGCCGGAGTCTCGACCGCCAGTGTGCACGCATACATCGTCGGCGAGCACGGCGATACGGAGTTCCCGCTGTGGTCGCGGGCGACGATCGGCACGGTGCCGATCCTGGAGTGGGAGACGCCGGGGCACCCGCGATTCACCCTCGACGAGCTGCAGGAGATCGCGGTCGACGTACGCGACGCCGCGTACAAGGTCATCCTGGGCAAGGGCGCGACCAACTACGCGATCGGTCTGTCCAGCGCGCGGATCGTCGAGGCGATCCTGAGCGACGAGCACGCCGTGATGCCCGTCAGCACCGTGCTGCGCGACTTCCATGGCCTCGACGGAGTCGCCCTGTCGGTCCCGTCGATCGTGAGCGCGAAGGGCGCCGTCCCCATCCGGAACACCTCGTTCTCGAGCGAGGAGCTCGCGCTGCTGCGTCAGTCGGCTGAGGCGCTCACGGCCGCGGCGGCGTCGCTGCGTCCCTGAGCGGGGAGCCGGAGCGGATCCGACACCCCGCGTCGGATCACCGCCCGTGCGGGTCCGTGCGGTTCAGCGTGGCGACGACCTGGTTGTAATCTCCACGCGCTTCGCCGTAGCGGAGGAACTTCACGCGCTCGACCTGGATCTCCGTGGCATCCGGCCGGGACTCGATCAGTGCCGTCACCTCGTCGATGAACTCGTCGAGCGGCATCGCTGCCTCGTTGTCCTCGTGACCCGGCATGAGCGGCGTACGGACCGCCGGCGGCTCCAACTCGAGAACCGAGACGCTCGTCCCCGCCAGCTGCAGGCGCAGCGATTCGCTGAGCATGTGGATCGCGGCCTTGCTCGCGTTGTAGGTGGGCGTCACTCGGAGGGGCGCGAAGGCGAGCCCGGAAGAGACCGTCATGATCGTCGCGTCCGACTGCGCACGCAGATGGTCGATGAATGCGGCGATGAGGCGGATCGGCCCGAGGATGTTCGTGGTGACGGTCTCTTCCGCCGTGGTGAGGAAGCCCGAAGGCGTCGTCCAGTCCTCGGTGCGCATGACCCCGGCCATCGTGATGAGGACGTTCAACTCGGGGTGCTCGGTGATCACCGTGCGCGACGCGTCGTCGATGCTTGCCGCATCCGTCGTGTCGATCCGAACCGTGTGGATGCCGGGGTGCTCCTCGGCGATTGAGGTGAGACGGTCCTGCCGGCGCCCGCCCACGATGACAGTATTGCCGCGTTCGTGCAGGCGCAGAGCGAGAGCGAGGCCGATGCCGCTGGTCGCGCCGGGGATGAAGATGGTGTTTCCGCTGATGTTCATGTTCCCAGCCTCGGCGCCGCACGGCTGGTGCTCCAGAGAGCGGTCATCCAGGGATCAGCGGTCCCTGGAATGTGCGGCGACGCCGGTGGATACTTCAGGAGTGGATCGTGATGCATTGGCCGAGTTCCTGCTCCGTCGAAGGGAGTCCCTGACCCCTGCGGATGTGGGGCTCTCGGCGGGCGCCCGTCGGCGTACGACAGGGCTGCGCCGCGAGGAGGTGGCCCAGCTGGCGACCATGTCGACGGACTACTACACGCGCCTCGAACAGCGGCGGGGTCCGCAACCCAGCGTGCAGATCCTCGCCTCGCTCGCCCGTGCGCTGCGGCTCACCGAGGACGAACGCGACTACCTGTTCCGCCTCTGCGGACACAGCGCTCCCGACCGTGCGCACGTGACCGACTACGTGCGCCCCGGCATCCTCCGCGTGCTCGACCGGTTGCACGACACCCCCGCCTTCGTCGTCTCGCTCTTCGACGAGGTGCTCGTGCAGAACGACGCCTCCCGCGCGCTCGTGGGCGACGCGAGTTCACTCACCGGTCTCGACCGCAGCGGCATCTACCGGTGGTTCGCTTATCCCGACGACGAGCGGCGTCGGTATCGCGAGGCCGACCACCCGCGACAGGCTCGTGCACTCGTCGGGTCCCTTCGTGCGGCCCACGGTGTGATGGGGGCGCGTTCACGGGCGGGCGAGATCGTCGCAGAACTCACTGCTCGGAGCCCGGAATTCGTCGAGCTGTGGGATGCGCACGAGGTGAGCCGCAGGTTCGAGCAGCACAAGGTCATGGTGCACCCCGAGCTCGGCGAGATCGAGGTCGACTGTCAGGCGCTCTTCACCGAAGACGAGTCGCAGGCGTTGATCGTGCTCACGGCCGCGCCAGGCAGCGAAGCGGCGAGCAAGCTCGAGTTCCTGCGGGTGTTGGGGACGCAGAACGTCTGATCAGACGCTAGTCAGGACTCCTCGTGGGTCCTCGGGTCGCCGTCGAACAGCCGGCCGTCGGGGCGTCCGAGTGCGGTGATCGCAGAGACCTCGGCATCGTCGAGCACGATCTCGGCCGCCGCGAGGTTCGCCTCCTGGTGCTCCCGGGACGACGCCTTCGGGATCGATACCGTGCCGCGGGCGACGTGCCACGCGAGGACGGTCTGCGCCGGGGTCGCGCCGTGCGCGGTCGCGACCTCATGGATCACCGCTTCGTCGAGCAGCTCCTTGGCGCGCCCCAGAGGGCTCCAGGCCTCGGTGAGGATGCCGTGCTCGCGGTGGTAAGCGAGCTGCTCCTCCTGCGGAAAGTACGGGTGAACCTCGATCTGGTTGACGACGGGACGCACACCGGTCTCGCGCTCGATGCGCTCCAGGTGCTCCGGGAGGAAGTTCGAGACGCCGATCTGTCGGACGATTCCGCGCGCCTGCGCGTCGACCAGCGCTGCCCATGCCTGGACGTATTCGTCCTGGCTCGGGTTGGGCCAGTGGATGAGGTGCAGGTCCGTCGCGTCGAGCCCGAGGCGCGAGCGGCTCTCCTCGATGCTGGTGCGCGCCTTCGCAGACGCGTGGTGGCGTCCGGGCAGCTTCGTGGTGACGATGATCTCCGAGCGATCGACGTCGGACGCGGCGACGCCTCGGCCGACGGATCCCTCGTTCTCGTAGTTGAAGGCTGTATCGATGAGTCGGTAGCCCGCTCCGATGCCCCCGGCGACGGCATCCGCTCCGGCATCGCCGTTGAGCGCATACGTGCCGAGCCCGATCGCCGGGAGGGCGAAGCCGTTGTGGGCGGTGAAGGTGGGGACAGTGGTCATCGTGACTCCTCCGGTGCGTTTCCTCCGAGCGTACGCTGAGGGGATGACAGCAGAGACGGACATGGCGTCGGATGACGTCGTGATCGAGGGCTCCATGCGATGCCCGTGCTCGTCCGGCGACGTGTTCGGAGGGTGCTGCGGTCCGCTGCTGCGCGGCGCCCCCGCTCCGACGGCGGAGCGCCTGATGCGGTCGCGGTACACGGCATTCGGTCTGCACGACGCGGATCACCTGCTGCGGACGTGGCATCCGACATCGAGACCGCGGACGATCGACTTCGAGCCGGAGCTCGAGTGGCGGCGGCTGCTCATCCTCGATCGCGTGGCCGGCGGCCCGTTCGATGACGAGGGCATCGTGGAGTTCGAGGCGATCTGGCGGCAGGGCACGGAGCGAGGCTCCCTGCACGAGCGCAGTCGCTTCGTCCGCGAGGACCGGCAGTGGTACTACGTGGACGGCGACGTGAGCTGATGGGCGGACGTCGCCGCAGCGACTAGATTTGAGAGCGTGAACGCCAGCCCCGAGAACCAGCGCACCCTGCTCGACATCGCCGACCTCGACCGGCGCATCGCGCAGGCCGAGCGCGCCCGTACCAAGCCGAGCCAGGCGGAGCGGATCACCGAGCTCGTCGCCATCCGTCAGGAGCAGCTCCGCGAGCTCACGACGCTCACCGGTACCCGCGACGACGTTCGCACCGAGCTGAAGCGACTGGAGTCCGATGTGGCCGTGGTCGAGGCACGCCGGAACCGTGACGCCGAGCGGCTCGCGGCATCGACGAACTCGAAAGACGCGCAGGCGCTCGAGCACGAGCTCGCCAGCCTCGCCCGACGGCAGAGCGACCTCGAAGATGCCGAGCTCGACGTGATGGGGCGGCTGGAAGAAGCAGAGGCCGCAGTCGCCGCACAGCAGGCGCTCCTCGAGACGACCACGGCCGAGGGATCGGCGCTCACCGCGCAGGCCAAGGCCGATGTCGCCGCGGCGACGGATCTGGGTGCGCAGCTCGCCCGCGATCGAGCGGCCGTGGCCGAAGGCGTCTCGCCGGAACTCCTGGCCGAGTACTCCCGTCGCGCCACGAACAGTGCCGGCGCCGCTCTTCTCACCCGCGGCACCTGTGAGGGCTGCCGCATCCTGCTTCCCAGCACCGATCTGAACGACATCCGCCGCGCGGCGGACGACCTCGTGGTCTCCTGCCCCGAGTGTGGCTGCATCCTCGTGCGCACCGAGGAGTCCGGGCTCGCATGAGCGGTGCCCGCGCCCGCCGCCGATGACAGCGCCGGCGTCGGGGATCGAACGCCGCATCGCGCTCATCTCTGTCGGCCCGCAGGAGTACGTCGCGATCGAACTCGGTGCCGACGACCAGGAGCAGAACCGCACGGCTCTGCGCACCGACGAGCTCTCGGGATGGGTCCGCTCCGCCGAGGAATCCGATGCTCCGCGGTGGATCATGCGCACCGCCGCAGAGACCTACGCCCTCCTCCTCGACGACGGAGTGCGGATCTCGCGCAGCCATGATCTGGTGCTGTGTCACGCGATCCTGCGCGATACCTCCGCGGTGCCGAGCCCGCTCCCGGCGTCACACGAGTGGGAGCGGCGTGAGCCGACCGTGGCGGCGCCGTCTCTTTTCGACGTGTTCGACGATGCGAGCGGCGATGACGCGATCGTCACGGCGCTCGACCAGTACCGGGCGCAGCGCGAGGTGATCGCGGCAGCTCCGGACGGTCGCCTCACGCTGCTGTGCGCGGCGGAGTCAGCGGGCGGACTCATCGCGGAAGAGATGCGGGCCGCGGGGTTGCCGTGGGATGAGGGCGTGCACGATGCGATCCTGACCGACACCCTGGGCACTCGTCCGGTGGCCGGCGGAACGCCGAGCCGCATGGTCGAGCTCGGTGATCGGGTGCGGGAGCTCCTCGGCGATCCATCTCTCCACCTCGACAGCCAGCAGAAGCTGCTCAGGGCGCTGCATCGCGTGGGAGTGCAGGTGGAGTCCACCAGCCGCTGGGAGCTCGCCGAGCACGACCACCCGGTCGTCGAACCGCTGCTCGCGTACAAGAAGCTCTCCCGCCTGCTCAGCGCCAACGGCTGGGCCTGGCTCGCCGAATGGGTGCACGAAGGGCGGTTCCGTCCCGTGTACATCCCCGGTGGCGTGGTCACCGGGCGCTGGGCCTCCGCCGGCGGGGGCGCGCTTCAGCTCCCGCGGAGTCTGCGCCCCGCGGTACGCGCCGATCCCGGATGGACTCTGGTCGTGGCGGATGTCGCGCAGCTGGAGCCGCGGATGCTCGCGGCAATGGCCTCCGACGAGGCGATGGCACGGGCCGCGCGGGGGAGCGATCTCTACGCCGGCGTCGTCGCATCCGGCGCGGTCGCCACGCGTGAGGAGGCGAAGTACGCGGTCCTCGGTGCGATGTACGGCGCCACGACCGGTGACAGCGGCCGGCTCGTTCCGCGTCTGAGAAAGGTGTACCCGCGCGCCATGGCGCTCGTCGACGCGGCGGCGCGCACGGGCGAGGACGGCGGCATCGTGTCCACCTGGCTCGGCCGATCGTCGCCCCGACCTTCGGTGGAGTGGATGCGTCTGCAGGCTGATGCCACCGGGGCGGATGCCGATCCTGCGGTCGTGGCGCTCGCTCGGCGCCGGGCGCGTGACTGGGGGCGATTCACGCGGAACTTCGTGGTGCAGGGCACGGCCGCCGAGTGGTCGCTGATCTGGCTGGCCGAGATCCGGCACCGTCTGCAGCAGATCCCGGAGGGGTTCACCACGGCCGCCGCGTCCGGACCGTTCGCGCAGGCACCGCACCTGGCCTTCTTCTTGCACGACGAGGTCATCTTGCACGTTCCGCAGGAGCACGCAGAAGCGGCGGCCGAGGCCGTGCGTGAAGCGGCCGCGGTCGCGACGACCCGGCTCTTCGGTTCCTTCCCGATCGACGTACCCCTGGACCTCCGGATCGCAGAGTCCGCCGAGAAGTAGGAATGGCCTCCCGAGAAGTAGACTGGGAGTGCGAATGGGTCGACTGGACGGCCGCGTGGCGGGTGACCGCACCGAGGAACGTCCGGGCTCCTCAGGGCAGGACGGTGGGTAACGCCCACCCGGAGCAATCCGCGAGAAAGTGCCACAGAGAGTAGACCGCCCCGCAAGGGGTAAGGGTGAAAGGGTGGTGTAAGAGACCACCGGGGGCCATGGTGACATGGCCCGCCAGGTAAACCTCGTCCGGAGCAAGGTCAGACAGAGGATGTTGACGCGGCTCGCCGAGTCCTCGGGTAGACCGCTAGAGTGCCACGGCAACGTGTCGCCGAGAGAGATGGCCGTCGAAGGGGCGAAGAACCCCGGAACAGAACCCGGCGTACAGGTCGGCCCATTCGCATAAATCGGCCTGAGGACGCCGTGCCGACGACGGATCCAGTGGTCGGGTTCGGTCGATATCCGCGAGCCTCGCTGTGTTACCCCCGCCGAAGATGGGGTGATGCTTTCGCCGGATGCGGCGTAGCGTGCGGACTAGAGCGCGGCCCCGGCTCTGGGGGACCGCGGGTGTCGCTCTACGTGGGGGGCTCTTGTCCGCTGCTCTCACGATGCTGGCCGAGCGAGAGCCCTTTCACACGTTCGAATCGCATGAAGGTGCGTCCGCCGTTCTGAGGGACCCCAGACCCCCGGCGGGCGCACCGTTGACTGCTGCGGCCACGGCCTCCGGCTGATCCCGATCTACTCGTCCGGAACGGGTGAGCAGGGTCTGCGTGATGGAGATCCGCTTGCTACCGTCGCCGTCATCGATCACCGGTCCGACGGAGGAGATCTCATGGCCAAGAAGCCGAACATCATCCTGTTCATGTCCGACGATGTCGGGTGGGGCGATCTCGGGTGCTACGGAGGCGGTGAGAATCGGGGAGCCCCGACGCCGAACCTGGACAGGCTCGCTGCTGAAGGCCTGCAGTTCATGTCGTTCTATGGGCAGCCCAGCTGCACACCGGGACGAGCTGCCGCGCTGACCGGGCGTCTGCCGATCCGCAGCGGTATGACGACCGTGGCCTTCCCCGGCGATGGCGGGGGCCTTCCCGCGCCCGAGTGGACCCTGGCCAGTGTGCTGAAGAAAGCGTTCTACAACACGTGCCACATAGGAAAGTGGCATCTCGGGGAGGCGGACTCCGCGATGCCGACCGCCCACGGTTTCGACGAGATGTACAACACCACGTTGTACCACCTGAACGCGTACACGTACACGGACAAGGCGTTCAATCCGGACTTCCCGTTCGACGACGAGGCGACCATGAAGATGTGGGGCAACGTGATCGGAGCTCTCGACGGAAAGGCGGGCGAAAAGCCCACAGAGGTGGAGAAGCTGGATTCGGCGAACATCCCGTTCATCGACGAAAAGTCCACAAATCACGCGATCGACTACATCGAGTCGCACGCGAATGACGAGGAACCCTTCTTCCTGTATCTCAACACGGCCAAGCTGCATCAGCCGAACCTCCCGCACCCGGACTTCGAGGGGGCATCGATGGGAAAGTCGAAATTCCTCGACTCGCTCGTCGAACTCGACCATCGCGTGGGGACGGTCATCGACAAGGTCCGTGAACTCGGAATCGCCGAGGACACCCTCGTCGTGTGGACGACGGACAACGGTGCTTGGCAGGACGTCTATCCCGACTGCGGGTACACGCCGTATCGCGGTACCAAGGGCACGGACTACGAGGGGGGAAGTCGGGTTCCCGCCATCGCGTGGTGGCCGGGAACGATCGAAGCAGGTCGCCGCAACTCCGAGATCGTCGGATCGCTCGATCTCATGGCGACCTTCGCGAGCCTGGCTGACGTCGAACTTCCCACCGAAGACCGGGAGGGCGAGCCGACGATCTTCGACAGCTTCGACCAGTCGGGGCTTCTGAAGGGGGAGAACGGATCGACCAGGGACCACTGGCTCTACATGACCGAGACGGAGATGATCCCGGGCGCCGTGCGGGTCGGTAAATGGAAGGCCATCTGGAACGTCCGCGACCAGTGGCGAGGGCCGTCGTCGTACACCGCGATCGTCCCTGAGCTGTTCGACCTCTGGCAGGATCCGCAGGAGCGCTATGACATCTTCATGACCAGCTTCGCGGAGAAGACGTGGCAGGCGCCGCAAATGGCGGCCCGCCTGCTGAGCGTGCTCCCGAGCTATCAGAAGTATCCGAACCGTCCTCTCCAGTCCGCCGGCATCAGCTACGCGATGTTCGATGTCGAGGATGCTCAGGTGCAGCAGCAGATCCAGAAGATGCTTCATGGATTGACGTCGAGCGCCTGAGGCCCGGCCGCACACGAAGGAAGGCCCCGATGGCTGCAGAACCGTCGGGGCCTTCCGTGTTCAGGAACGGGTCAGTCGCCGGCCAGGGATGCCGCGCCGATGATGCCCGAGTTGTTGCGGTGGATCGCCGGGACGATCGGGGTCTTGAGGTCGAGCAGGGGGAGGAAGTCCCCGGCGTTCTTCGACACGCCGCCGCCGACGACGAACAGGTCGGGGCTGAACAGGAACTCGATGTGCGAGTAGAACGCCTGCAGGCGCTCCGCCCACGCGGCCCAGCTGAGGCCCTCGCGCTCGCGCGCCGAGGTCGCGGCATATGTCTCGACCGACTCGTACTCGCCGAAGTTGAGGTGACCGAGCTCGGTGTTCGGCAGCAGCACGCCGTCGTAGAGGAAGGCCGAGCCGATGCCGGTGCCCAGGGTCGTCAGCAGGGTGAAACCGCGCACGTCCCTGGCCGCTCCGTGGCGGGCCTCGGCGACGCCGGCGGCATCCGCGTCGTTCACGAACACGATGTTGCGGCCCAGACCGTCGCGGAAGAAGCGCTCCGCATCGAAGTCGATCCATTCCTTCGACACATTCGCTGCGGAGAGAGTCTTGCCGCGCTTGACGATCGCCGGGAAGGCGACGCCGAGCGGGAGGGTCGAGTCGTGCACGTCGAGGGTCTTCAGAACGGTCTGCACGGCGTTCAGGACATCCTGAGGCGATGCGCCTTCAGGAGTGGGGACCCGCACCCGGTCGGATGCCATGATTCCGTGCTCGAGGTCGACGATTCCTGCTTTGATTCCCGTGCCGCCGATGTCGACGCCGATCGCTTTTGCCATGGGCGATAGCTTAGCGACCACGGTGCACGCCAGTAGGATCGATGACATCACGTGAAGAAGGGACAGGCATGTCTGACGGTGACCACAAGTACTGGTACAACTCCGAGACCGGCGAGGTCGAGTTCGGCATGATCTCGCCCTCCATCGACCGCATCGGTCCGTTCGACACGGAGGCCGAGGCCCGCCGTGCTCCCAAGGTCGTCGAGGAGCGTTCGCGCGCCTGGGCGGAGGAAGAGGCCGTCGAACAGGGCTGGGACGTCAAGGGCGACGCAAAGGGCCAGGGCGCAGAGTAGCCATGGACAAGCAGAGGGATTTCGTCCTTCGGACGATCGAGGAGCGCGGCGTCAAGTTCGTGAGGCTGTGGTTCACCGACGTCATCGGCACGCTCAAGTCCGTGGCGATCGCTCCGGCCGAGGTCGAGGGCGCGTTCGCGGAAGGCATCGGTTTCGACGGTTCGGCGATCGAGGGGCTGACGCGCACCTACGAGTCGGACCTGCTCGCCCAGCCCGATCCGACGACGTTCCAGACGCTGCCGTGGCGCGGCGAGATCGATCCGACGGCGCGCATGTTCTGCGACCTGACGACACCCGACGGACAGCCGGCCGTCGCCGACCCGCGTCACGTGCTCAAGCGCACGCTCGCGAAGGCCGCGGATGCCGGCTTCACGTTCTACACGCACCCCGAGATCGAGTTCTACCTGCTCAAGTCGTCGTCGTTCGGCCCCGACGGTCCCGTGCCCGTGGACTCAGCCGGCTATTTCGACAATGTTCCCGGCGGCACGGCGCACGACTTCCGCCGCCGTTCGGTGCGGATGCTCGAAGACCTCGGCATCTCCGTCGAGTTCAGCCACCACGAGGGTGGGCCCGGCCAGAACGAGATCGACCTTCGTTATGCGGATGCGCTCACGACGGCCGACAACATCATGACCTTCCGCACGGTGATCAAGGAGGTGGCGATCGAGCAGGGCGTCTACGCGACGTTCATGCCGAAGCCGCTCAGCGATCAGCCGGGCAGCGGCATGCACACCCACATGTCGCTGTTCGAGGGCGACCAGAACGCCTTCTACGAGGAGGGCGCGAAGTATCAGCTCTCGAAGACCGGTCGGCACTTCATCGCGGGTCTCCTGCGACACGCGAACGAGATCTCGGCCGTCACGAACCAGTTCGTGAACTCCTACAAGCGGCTCTGGGGAGGCGACGAGGCGCCGAGTTTCGTCACCTGGGGGCACGCGAACCGTTCGGCCCTCATCCGCGTCCCGATGTACAAGCCGAACAAGAGCCAGTCGTCGCGCGTGGAATACCGCGGCATCGACTCCGCCTCGAACCCGTACCTCGCTTACGCGCTGCTGCTCGCGGCAGGACTCAAGGGCATCGAAGAGGGCTACGAGCTGCCGCCCGAGGCGGAGAACAACGTGTGGTCGCTGAGTGACGCCGAGCGGCGCGCACTGGGCTACGAGGCGCTGCCCGCGAGCCTCGATCACGCTCTGGAGTACATGGAGGCGTCCGAACTCGTCGCCGAGACGCTGGGGGAGCAGGTCTTCAACTACGTTCTGCTCAACAAGCGCAAGGAATGGGAGGCCTACCGCGGCCAGGTCACCCCGTTTGAGCTGAAGAGCAACCTCGAGCTTCTCTGACCCGCGCCGATGGCCCGACCGGACGACTCCGTCTCCCTCTCCGCCCTGGCCAGGCTCGGCTTCGCCGACCTCAGTGAAGCCGCGGCTTCCCTTTCGGAGCTGGCAACGATCCTCGATCAGCCGCGCTCGGTGCTGCTCGAAGCAGCGGATGCGCCGGATCCCGACGCGGCCGTGCGTGGTCTGCTCCGCGTCGCACGCCGGGACGAGGCGCCGCTTCGTCGGCTGCTCGACGACGAGGCGACGAGGCGACGAGTCTGGCGGGTCTTCGGCGCATCCGAGGGGTTGGCGGATTTCTTCCTCCGGCACCCCGACCAGCTCTCGATCCTCGACGGGCCGATCGTCGGACTGCCCTCGGCGGAGGAACTGCAAGAGAGCCTGCTGGCCTCGGTCGGGGCGCGTGAAGGCTTCGCGCAGAGCGGGGACGACGATTCGATCGTGGCGATCCGGGTCGCGTATCGACGCAACCTCGCCGCCATCGCCGCCTACGACCTCTCCCACGCGCACCCGGAGACGGTCGTCGCGGCGGTGTCGGCCGCCCTCGCCGACATCGCCGGCGCCGCGCTCGAAGCTTCGCTCGCGGTGGCCAGGGCGCGCCTGGAACAGTCGATGGGACGCGAGCAGGTCGCGGCGACGCGCCTCGCCATCATCGGCATGGGCAAGGCCGGTGCGCGGGAGCTGAACTACGTCAGTGACGTGGACGTGATCTTCGTGGGCGGCACCAGCGACGAGGAGATCGTGACGGAGGCCCGCGCGATCGACATCGCGACGCGGCTGGCCCGCGAGACGATGCGGGGTCTCGACAGCATCGAGATCGAGCCGCCGCTGTGGGAGGTCGACGCCAACCTGCGGCCTGAAGGCAAACAGGGAGCACTCGTGCGCTCGCTCGCCTCGCACCTGGCATACTACGACCGGTGGGCCAAGAGCTGGGAGTTCCAGGCGTTGCTCAAGGCGCGTCCGCTCGCCGGGGATCCGGCGCTCGGCGCCGAGTACATCGCGGCCGTGCAGCCGAAGATCTGGTCCAGCGCCGCGAGACAGGACTTCGTAGAGAGTGTCCAGCGAATGCGCGAGCGCGTGATGGAGCACATCGATCCGGAGGATGCGCCATACCAGCTGAAGCTCGGCGCGGGCGGTCTTCGCGACATCGAGTTCACGGTGCAGCTCCTGCAGCTCGTCCACGGTCTGACCGATGAGTCACTCCGCACGAGAGGAACCCTCGAGAGCCTCGATGCACTCGTGGAGGGCGGCTATATCGGCCGCGTGGATGCCGCCGCTTTCGCCGACGACTACCGCCTGCTGCGCCTGATGGAGCATCGCCTGCAGCTACGCGAGCTCAGCCGCACGCATCTCATGCCCAGAACTCCGGCCGGGCTCCGGGTCCTCGCGCGCGGCACCGGGTTGGCCGAAAGCGGCGACGGTGTCTGGACGCGGTGGGAGGCTGTGCGCCGCGAAGTGCGCGAGATCCACACTCGGCTTTTCTACCGTCCGCTTCTCAGCGCCGTGGCCAGTCTCCCCGAGGAGGAGCGCACGCTCTCCACAGCGCAGGCGCGCGACCGCCTGGCGGCCATCGGGTTCCGCGATCCCGCGGGGGCCCTGCGGCACATCGGTGCGCTCACGACCGGGCTCAGCCGCAAGGTGACGATCCAGCGGGCGCTGATGCCGATCATGGTGCGGTGGTTCGCCGACGGAAGCGACCCCGACTACGCGCTTCTCGCGTTCCGTCGGATCAGCGAACGCCTCGGCGACACCCCGTGGTTCCTTCGGATGCTGCGAGACTCATCGGGTGCTGCCGAGAGTCTCACGCGGCTGCTGTCCTCTTCGCGCTACGTCGGGGAGCTCCTGGAGTGGATTCCCGAGTCCGTCGCCTGGCTCGACAGCACCGACCGACTGCGTCCACGCGGAGCGCACGCGCTCGACGAAGAGGCGCGGGCCATCCAGACACGTCACGAGACCATCGGCGATGCCCTTCGAGCAGTGCGAGCTCTGCGCCGTCGGGAGTTGCTGCGCACAGCGATGGGCGCCGTGCTCGGCGTGCTGACGATCGAGGAGGTGGCCGTTGCGCTCACCGAGATCACCGAGGCGACCATCCAGGCGGCCCTGCGCGCCGTCATCCGCGAGGTGGTTCCCGAAGACGCGGCAGGGCTCGACTTCGCCGTCATCGCCATGGGGCGCTTCGGCGGCGCCGAACTCGGCTTCGGGTCCGACGCCGACATCCTCTACGTGTACGACGCGAACGGAGTCGACTCGCAGCGGGCGCAGAAGCTCGCCACGCAGATCGTGGCAGGGCTCCGCGAGCACCTGACCGACCACCGGGTCCCGCTCGATCTCGACGCCGATCTCCGGCCCGAGGGGCGCAACGGACCGGTCGTGCGATCGATCGCGGCGTATGCCGAGTACTACCGGCGCTGGTCCCTCTCCTGGGAGGCGCAGGCCCTGCTTCGTGCGCGGGGGGTGGCGGGGAGCGCGAAGCTCATCGAGCGGTTCACGGCCCTCGCAGACTCGATCCGATACCCGGAATCCGTCGACCTTCAGGGCACGCGCGAGATCAAGCGCATCAAGGCCCGGGTCGAGGGGGAGCGGCTGCCGCAGGGCGCAGATCCGCGGCGACACCTGAAACTCGGTCCCGGCACGCTCAGCGATGTCGAGTGGCTGGTGCAGCTGCTGCAGCTGCAGCACGCGCACGAGATCGCCGGGCTGCGGACCACGGCGACACTCGGTGCGCTGGATGCCGCGGTCGCCGCCGATCTCGTGGAGGAGGACGACGCCGAGCGGTTGCGGGAGGCGTGGCGCCTGTCGAGCAGACTGCGCTCGGCGATCACTCTGCTCACCGGGCAGACGAGTGACCTGCTTCCTGCGGATCGGCGACAGTTGGATGCGATCGGCAGCCTGCTGGGATACCCCGACCGTTCGGCGACCGAGCTCGAGGAGGACTACCTCGGCGTCACCCGACGCGCGCGCAAGACCTTCGAGGACCTGTTCTACGGCTAGCCGAAACGGGTGAGTTTGCAGTATCGGGTGGCGTGTCCCAAGCTGACGATATGACCCTTACGCGCATCGGCATCGTCTGGAATCCCTCGAAGGTCGCGCAGGAGGCCCTGCAGGACGCGGTGAACGATGTGTTCGACGACCAGTATGACATCCGTTGGTGGGAGACGACGCCGGAGGACCCGGGTCGCGGGATGGCACGGGAGGCCCGCGAAGACGACCGCGGCATCGTGATCGCCGTCGGCGGCGACGGTACGGTTCGCGCGGTCGCGGAGTCTCTGGCGGGTTCGGATATCGCTCTCGGGATCGTCCCGCAGGGCACCGGCAACCTCCTCGCCCGCAATCTCGAGGTGCCGCTGAACAACGTCGCCGCGGCGCTCCAGAGGGTTCGGGATGCGGAACCGCGTCGCATCGATCTCGGCTGGGTGTCGTACGACGGAACCGAGCACGCCTTCGCTGTCATGGTCGGATTCGGGATCGACGCGCAGATGCTGGTCGAGACCGACGACGACCTCAAGTCGAAGGCCGGATGGCTGGCGTACGTCGAGGCGATGGGCCGCGCCCTGGCCGGTACCGAGATGACCGACATCACGCTCGCCATCGACGGCGAGAAAGCTGTCGCCGTGCGCGGCCACACCATGCTCATCGGCAACTGCGGAATGGTGCAGGGCGGCATCCGTCTGCTTCCCGATGCGGTTCTCGATGACGGCAAGCTCGATGTGCTCATGATCAGCGCCGACGGCGCGCTGCAGTGGCTGGACACCCTGCGCTCCTTCGTCTGGGACAACGGCATCCGACGGATCTTCGGAGCGACGGATGAGGCCGTGAGCACCGAGTCTGCGCGCCACCTGCCCGTGGAGAACATCTCGGTGCAGTTGAAGACGCCCCTCATGTTCGAGATCGACGGCGAGGAGATGGGCGAGATCTCCGCATTCGACGTGCGCGTGGAAGCCGGCGCGCTGCTGGTGCGCTGAGAGGTGTTCGGCCTGCGTGCGCGGGTCAGCCGGCGTTGACCGGGGGCACGATCTTCCGGTCCTGAGCGGGGAACGTCACCTTCTGCACGATGATGATGATGCTCGCGGCGACCGGGATCGCGACGAGAGCGCCGAGGATGCCGCCCAGTGCACCGCCAGCGACCGCGGCGATGACCACGAGCGCCCCGGGAACGGCGACGGCCTTGCTCATGATGCGCGGCGAGAGCACATATGCCTCGATCTGCATGTAGATCAGGTAGTAGATGATCGCGATCAGTGCGGTCAGCGGCGAGACGAAGAGGCAGATCAGCGAGTTGATGATCGATGCCGTCAGCGTGCCCACCAACGGGATCATGGATCCGATGAAGGCGATGAGCGCGAGCAGCGCGGGGACCGGTGCCCCGATGATGCTGAGGAAGATCAGGCTCAGGATGCCGTTGATGAGCGCCAGGCTGGCTTGCCCGATCACGTAGCGGCCGACCGCGCCTGAGACGTCTTCGAGCAGTCCGCTGAAGGTACCCCGCTGGTAGGCGGGGACGAACCGCGCAGCCACGTGCTTCATGCTCCGCAGCGAGGCCATGAAATAGAGGGTCAGGATCAGGACGATCGTGATGCCGGTGAATCCGCCGGCGATACCCGCGCCGACCGCGAACACGCCACCGCCGATGTCGAGGAAGTTGTCCGGGTCGCCGACGAAGTC
The DNA here is from genome assembly GCF_012030385.1 of Microbacterium sp. B19(2022). Classification (NCBI taxonomy): domain Bacteria; kingdom Bacillati; phylum Actinomycetota; class Actinomycetes; order Micrococcales; family Microbacteriaceae; genus Microbacterium; species Microbacterium sp. B19(2022). Next base: position 21,231 of record NZ_JAAUVO010000014.1, on the reverse strand, counting down.
GAGGATGCCCTGAACGGCATCCTTGATGCTCGAGCCGAACTGGCCGCTGACGTCTTTGTACCAGGCGCTGGCCATGAAGTCCTCGACCATCTGCGGGCCGTCCTTGATCAGGTTGCTGATCTGCTCCACGAGGATCGGGACGATGGCGAGGATGATGCCCGCGAAGGCGAGCACCACACCGGCGACGACGATGGTGACGGCGGCAGGGCGGGGGAGCTTCTTCTCGATGAAGGTGACGATCGGATCCAGCCCGAGGGCGAGGAAGATCGCCACGCCGATGTAGACGAGTACCGTCGCGAGCTGGCCGACGATGCTGCCGACCGCCAACGCGACCAGCACCCCGAGCGCACCGAGCAGACCGAACATGAAGGGGTTCGTGCGTGCGTATGCGGCCACCGCGTTCGACGGCTGTGACGGCGCGGCTTCCACAGGTGTGTGCCGATCGGCTTTCGCGATCACTCTTCTACGGCGCATGGTTCCCCCGGTCGATGGTCAGACTCACAAGTTGACCATTCGCGTGACCGGCGGTCAAGCACAGCGCCCGCGCGGCGCGGAGTCGGTCGCTTCGGCGCCGGTGCCGGACCGATATGGTGGGATCGAGGGCCCCGTACCCGGGGGGCCGGACTGCGGTGGGGAACCGCATGGGGAGGGTTTCATGATGCTGTGGGGACGCGGTCCATCGAGAGAAGTCGACCGATCGTCGACGTTCGAACCGAACGCGCCGTGCGCGCGGATGGGGGAACACGCTCTGACGCTCTCCCGACGCCGCTGAGGTGGCCCGCGAGAACCGCCCCACGCCTTCTGCGGCGCGGGGCGTCGATCGACTGCGATCGGGAGCCGCGCCGTGCCCGTGATGAGGGCGCGCACGCTCGCCATGTTCGGGAGCGTTCGCATCCGCGAGTTCGTGTCGGGGCGCGATGACGCGCGTTCGAGGCTCGACCGTGTACCGGGACTGATCGGGCTGCACAGTGTCCGCTCCGGGAGCATCGACGTCGGCTCCCCGTCCGGCACGCTGCGACTGGCGGAGGACGATGCGTTTCTGCTCCGCCACGATGCCGCCCCTCCGACATCGCCGCCGAAGCGACTGCGGCTTCTTTCGATCGTTCTGCCCGCAGAGGTGCTCGCCGGGTTCACGGCGCCGGCGCCTGGCGAGGTCCGCCCCGTGTCACGCTCGACTTCGTTGCTCGACCCGGCGGTCGCGTTCGCCGAACGAGCAGCAGTCGCGGATGCGGATCCGGTGAGCGCCTTCGGGAACTACTACCTCGAACGCCTGCTCCAGGAGATGGTGCTGGGAGTGGCGGTCGAGGCCACCCGTGGGGTGGCGGCCGGTCTTCCGCCCGATCACCATCGGGATGCCCTGAACCTGATCGCCGCACAGGCGTCCGATCCTGTGCTGTCACCGCGCGGCATCGCCGAGCAGCTCCGCCTCTCCCTGCGTCAGCTGCAGCGTGCCTTCCGGGCACACGGCACGACGGTGGAACGGGAGATCCGCCGATCGCGGGTCGAGCACGCGATCGGTCTGCTCACGGATCCCGCGTACGACCGCCTGAGCATCGAGGAGATCGGCCGGTACTCGGGCCTCTCCGGCGGGTCGAGCCTGGCGCGGGCGATGGCGCAGGAGGGGCGGCGTGCCCCGTCAGAGGTCCGAAAGCGACGACAGGGCTGACACCCCGCCTGTGGGCGCGTGTCATACCGAGCGCGACATCCCTGGTTGAGAAAGCGACAGGTGCCTGCTGGACGGGAGGTGCCGGTCGTTCCCAATGCGAGCATGACGGTGGCCGGCCGAACTCCCATTCGCGGCCGCCGCAAGAAGAGCGCGGAACCCGCCGCGCGATCCACACGGCTCCAGCGGGTGTGCCGATGTCGTCGATGTTCCGCGCGGTCAGCGCCACGCGTCGCCACGTCGCGCCACCGTGCTTCCGTGTGGGCAGCGCCGACCCCCGAGGAGAACATCGAGATGAACGAGAACGAGAACCAGCGCGGTACCGGCTTCGACCGCCGCACCGTGATCAAGGCGGCGGCCTGGTCTGCACCGGTCATCGCTGCAGCCGTCGCCACCCCGCTCGCCGCCGCGAGCGAGAACACGCCCGACCCCCAGCCGCAGCCGGCCCCCGGCGGAGGCCTCTCGTCCTGGCAGGGCGGCACCTCCGTCCAGACCTGGACGGCCACACAGCCGAACCGCGTCCAGGTGAACACGGGACAGACCCTCGGCTTCAACGCCTTCGACGGCACCACCGGCAACATGGAGCCGGCGGGCAAGTTCACGGCGGGGACCGCCACCGTCACCGTCGCGTGGGGTGCCGGTAACGGCGTGACCAGCCCGGGCAGCTACCGCCTCCAGGAGCAGGACCTCCACGGATGGACCCGCGTCGGATCGCTGCCGGCTGACGGCACCTCTGGGAGCGTGACCTACACCTACAGCGGCGTGCTGAACGGCGCGGAGAACCTCGTCCAGCTGCCGGTGCTCTGGCTGCTGCCCTCCGCGGGGGGTGCGCTCGTCGACACGTACGTCACCACCACGCTCTCGTCGGACTTCCTCAGCGAGAAGACCTCCGGCTCGAAGGTGCCGTAACCACCGCGTATCGACGTTGTGATCGCAGAAGCGCCCGCCGGGATGACCGGCGGGCGCTTCGTCGTCGTGCGCGTCTTCTCCCACGGCGCGTGCGCATCACCGGCCGATGGGCGAGCGGACGGCCTCACGTCGGGTGGTCACACCGAGCTTCCGGTAGACCGAGCGGATGTGCGTCTTCACGGTCGGGTAGGCCATGCCGAGGTGCGTGGCGATCTCGTCGGCCGTCATCGTCGTGCGCAGGCACCCGAGTACCTCGCTCTCACGCGGTGTGAGCACGCCGGCGAGGCGTCGCGACAGCTTTCCTCGTCGCTCCAGGACGACGGCGAGGAAGGGATCATGACGTGATCCCCGATGCGCGTGTGCGCTGAGGAGGTCGCCGATCAACGGATCATCCGACAGGAACGGGGCAAGTATCCGCTCGGAGGCGGCTGCCTCCAGCGCTCGGTCCAGGAGCTCGTGAGCTTCCGGCCCCCGACCGGCCGCAGAGCGCAGCGCGGCGGAGGTGATCAGCGTGCTCACGCGCGCGTACCGCGGCAGAGCACCGGCAGACGCCAACCGCAGCGCCTGAGCGGCGAGCGCAGGCTCGTCGAGGACCCGGTAGAGCTCGGCCAGCACCGCGTGCGCGACGGCGGCACCGGGTCGTGTCAGCGCGGGGGCCGCGATGGTTCGCGCACGCTGATCATGCCCCTCCGCATGCGCGAGCAGGGCGGAGACCACCCGTCGCAGGGTGTCCCACGGAATGCCATGCTTGTCGGCCCTGCTCACCCCACGGATCAGCTCGGATGCCGCGTAGTAGCGGTCATCGCGCCGCAGCGCGACGAGGCTCATCACCAAGTAGAGGCGGGCGAGGGCCTCGAAGTTGTGGCCGGGAGCGGTATCGGCGACCGCAGGATCCAGGTGGCGGATCGCCTCGTCGAAGTCGCCACGCCAGTAGGCGATGGTTCCGCGATTCACCTCGGGGAGGCCGCCTTCGAAGACATCCCAATCGGACGGCGCCGGCGCGACCGGGAGCGCGTCGAGAGTCTGCTCGGCCTCGGCGAAGAGCCCGGCGTGGGTCAGCGCGAAGGCGAGGTTCGACTGGGCGAGCCGGAAGGTTTCCGTTCTGTCGTGCAGGCGCGCCTCGGCCGCCGCGGAGCGGAGCAGTGCGATGGCCTCGCCGAGGTCCCGCCGGAGTCGAACCTCGGTCCACCCCAGCAGGAAGAGCGCGGAGGGATAGTCATCCTCCGGGCCGCATCGGGTCAGGGCCTCGCGGGCACGGTCGGCCGCGGCGGCCTTCGCGGAAGCATCCGTGGCGAGAAGGAGCTCGGTGAAGCAGACGACGAAGTCCTCTGCGGCGACGCTCAACCCCTGACCTCGAAGGAATGACGCGCCGTGGGAGTCGCCGAGCAGGTCGCGGCAGCACGCGCGGATGAGGAGGACGTGCGCGTCGTGCGGGTCTGGTTGAGCGAGACAGAGCTGCTCGAGTTCGCGGGTCCGGGACTCGAGGATGAAGCGGAGCCAATTCCGGCGCAGCGCCGTACGGGCGAGCGCCGGATCAGTGGGGGAGATGTCCTCGCGGACGGCGTCGATCACGCGTCAACGATATCGGCGCCGAGACAGGCGAGGGCGGACCGAGGGCGGCGGATGGCTCCGGCTCTCATCCGGCGAGGATGAGAAGCGCATTCCGAGGGTGCGGGACTGGCCAGAATTTCAGCGACGCTCGTGTCTTCGGCCAGACCGCAGGACGAGCACCCGACACTGCTCTTCATCCTCGCGGGACGCGAATGCGCTCCGGCGGGAGAACGGAATCAACAGACATGCTCTTCTGGGAAACGCTCGGCTGGATGCTGTGGGCGACCGTCTTCATCGGCTACCTGTTCGCCCTCTTCGCCATCATCGCGGATCTGTTCCGTGACCGTGGCCTGAACGGGTGGTGGAAGGCCGTGTGGGTCGTCTTCCTCATCTTCCTGCCGTTCCTGACGGTGCTGGTCTACCTCATCGCTCGCGGCCAGGGCATGGCCGAGCGGAGCAGCAGGGCAGCGCGCGAATCGACGGAGGCGACCGAGTCCTACATCCGCCAGGTCGCCGGCAAGACCGCCACCGAGGAGATCGAGGCCGCGGCCCGACTCCGCGATGCCGGCGCGATCAGCTCCGAGGAGTTCGACCGGCTCAAGGCCAAGGCTCTCGCCTGAGGCCGTCGACACCGACAGCAGGGAATCTCATGTCCGCAACGAAAGTGACCGTGCGCGACTTCGCCCGCGCCGAGTCCGACCTCATGTTCTCCCGGTTGGCGGCCGGAGTCGGACTCGGCGCGTGGAATCACAGCCGCGGCCTGAAGTCTCTCGATGATCAGCCCATCATCCGGCAGAACCGCGACACGCTCTACAGCAGCGCCGTCATCGATGTGCGCGAGGACGTGACTCTCACGCTGCCGGACACCGCGGGACGCTACATCTCCGCCTTCGTCGTGAACCAGGATCACTACGGTCCGCTGCTGCTGCGGGACGCCGGTGCCCACGTGCTCACCCGTGACGCGGTCGGGACCGACTACGCGGTGATCCTGGTACGCATCCTGGTCGATCCGAACGATGCCGCCGACGTCGACGAAGTGAACCGCCTCCAGGATGCGATCGTCCTGGAAGGCGGGGGCGCGGGGGAATTCCCGATACCCGCGTACGACGAAGCTTCCCACGCAGAGACGCGCGACGCGCTCCTCACCTTGGGACGCGGCGTCGCCGCCTACGACCACGCGTTCGGCACGAGGGCGGAGGTCGACCCGGTCATGCATCTGCTCGGCACCGCCGGCGGCTGGGGCGGTCTTCCCGAGTATGAGGCCACCTACACCAGCGTCGACGAGGGTCTGCCCGTGGCCGACTACCGGTTGCGGCTGGAAGACGTGCCCGTCGATGCCTTCTGGTCGGTGTCGCTCTACAACGCCGCCGGCTACTTCGAGCTGAACACCCTCGGCGTGAACAGCATCAACAGTCTCACGGCGGTCGCAGACGACGACGGGGGAGTGACCATCCACTTCGGTCCTGACCCGGTCGACCTCCCGAACGCGCTGCCGATCATGCCGGGCTGGAACTACACGCTGCGGCTCTATCGTCCGCAGCAGTCGGTCCTCGACGGGAGCTGGGTTCCGCCGCGCCCCGAGCCGGTACCGACTGACGCACGATGACGACGGCCGAAGAACAGAAGGAGAAGAGTCGATGACCAATCCGATCACCCGCCGCGTTCCGTTGCGCAGCGCCCCGAACCTGCGTGACCTCGGCGGGCTGCGCGCGGCCGGGGGAGTCGTCCGGACCGGTGCCGTCTATCGCTCGGCCACACTCGCTCGGCTGGAAGGCGATGACATCGAGGCCTTCCTCGGGCTGGGCATCACGACCGTCTATGACCTCCGTACGGTCGGCGAGCGCAGCGCGTCACCGGATCAGTTGCCCGACGGGGTGCGGCTCGTCGGCCTGGACGTGCTGGCCGACAGCACCACGGATGTCGCAGCGGGCGTCGGTCAGCTCGCCAGTGACCCCGCCGGGCTCGCCGCGACGCTCGGAGACGGGCGCGGCGTCGAGCTGATGCGAGATTCCTACCGGAACATCGTGAGCCTCCCGTCCGCCCTCGCGGCCTACCGGGCGTTCTATCTCGACCTCATCGATCCGGCTCGTCGTGGTGCGGCGCTGTTCCACTGCACGACCGGCAAGGACCGCACGGGGTGGGCGGCGGCCTCGCTGCTTCTGCTGCTCGGGGTGAACGAGGGTGACGTCCGCGCCGACTACCTCGAGACCAACACCGACCTGCTGCCCGCTCTGCAGCCGCTTCTCGCCGCTGCCGCAGGGAGGGGTGTCGACACGAGACTGCTCCTTCCCGTCCTCGGCGTGCGCGCCGAGTATCTCGATGCGGCCATCGACGAGGCACGGACGAGGTTCGGAGGAATCGAGGGGTATGCCGTGGAGGGGCTCGGTCTCGATCTCGCAGATCTCGCCGCGCTGCGTCGACGGCTCATCCTGCATGACGACGACGCGCCGCTGTCGACCGATGAAAGGCGCTCCTGGTGAATCCGCAAGACGTCCTCCCGTTCCCGCCGACCCCGTCCGCGAGCGTTGCGGGCCGCACGATGCAGGAATCTGTGTACGGCCAGCGGGCTGCTCCGTCTCGGCTGCCCGATGACGCTCCGAACATCCTCATCGTCCTGATCGACGACGCCGGGCCCGGTCTTCCCGACACCTTCGGTGGTGAGGTGCGCACCGACACGCTGTCCCGCGTCATCGACGAGGGAATCGGCTTCAACAGGTTCCACACGACGGCGATGTGTTCGCCGACGCGGGCGTCTCTGCTCTCCGGTCGCAATCACCATCGGATCGGGAACGGACAGATCGCCGAGCTGGCGAACGACTGGGATGGGTACGCGGGCGAGATACCGCGTTCCAGCGCCCTCGGCGCCGAGGTGCTGAAGGACTACGGGTACTCGACCGCCGCATTCGGTAAATGGCACAACACGCCCGCCATCGAGACCGGAGCCACCGGGCCGTTCCACAACTGGCCCTCCAGCATCGGGTTCGAGTACTTCTACGGCTTCCTCGCGGGTGAAGCCTCGCAGTATGAGCCTCACCTGGTGCGCAACACCACGAGCGTCCTGCCGCCGAAGACCGCTGCCGAGGGGTACCACCTCAGTGAGGACCTCGCCGACGATGCCATCGGCTGGCTCCGCGACCACAAGGCGCTGGCTCCGGACAAGCCGTTCTTCCTCTACTGGGCCTCCGGCGCGATGCACGGCCCGCATCACATCATGAAGGAGTGGGCGGACAAGTACTCGGGACGATTCGACGGTGGCTGGGACGAATACCGCGAGCGGGTCTTCGCGCGTGCCAAGGAGAAGAACTGGATCCCCGAATCGGCGGAGCTGACCGAGCGGGACGCGCGGATGCCCGCGTGGGATGACATCCCCGAGGACGAACGGGAGTTCCAGACCCGGTTGATGGAGATCGCCGCAGGCTTCGGAGAGCACGCCGACGTGCAGGCGGGTCGAGTCATCGACGAGATCGAGGCGCTCGGATACGGAGACAACACCCTGATCATGTACATCTGGGGCGACAACGGATCGTCAGGAGAGGGGCAGAACGGCACGATCAGCGAACTGCTCGCACAGAACGGCATCCCGTCGACCGTGCAGATGCACATCCAGGCGATGAACGAGATGGGCGGTCTGGATGCTCTCGGCACCGCCAAGGCCGACAACATGTACCACGCGGGATGGGCCTGGGCGGGAAGCACCCCGTACAAGGGGATGAAGCTGCTCGCCTCCCACCTCGGGGGCACTCGCAACCCGTTGGCGGTGCGCTGGCCGGCGCGGATCGCCCCGGACCCCACACCGCGGTCTCAGTTCGTGCACTGCACGGACGTCGTTCCCACCCTCTACGACGTGATCGGGATCACTCCGCCTCGCGAGGTCCGCGGCGTGCACCAGGATCCGATCGACGGATCCAGCTTCGCCGCGGCGCTCACGGACCCGGAGGCCGAGGAGACCCACGTCACCCAGTACTTCGAGATCCTGGGCAGCCGGGCCATCTATCACGACGGGTGGATGGCGTCGGCCTTCGGTCCCCGTGCCCCCTGGGTTCCCGGACTGCCGGAGGGGATCGCTGACTGGAGCCCCGACCAGGATGCGTGGGAGCTGTATCACCTCGACGAGGACTGGACGCAGGCGCACGACCTCGCCGACGAGCATCCCGAAAAGCTCGCCCAGCTCAAGGAGCTGTTCGCCATCGAGGCGGCGAAGAACAGTGTCTATCCCGTCGGAGGCGGCCTCTGGGTGCCGATCTATCACCCCGAGTTCCGCATATCGACGCCATACCGGAGCTGGAACTTCACCGGCAGCCTTCGACGGATGCCGGAGTTCATCGCACCGGCGCTGGGGAACCGCGCGAACAGGGTGACGATCGACGCATCGCTGCCGGAGAAAGCCGAGGGAGTGCTCTACGCGCTGGGAGGCGCCGGGGGAGGCCTCACGTGCTACCTCGACGACGGCTACCTCTGCTACGAGTACAACACGTTCATCGTGCACCGCACCAAGATCCGGTCCGTAGAGCGGTTGCCTGCGGGGCGCGCCGAGATTGTCGTGGAGACGAGCTATCTCGAAGCGCGGCCGGCCGGACCGCTGCGCATCGACATCTCGCTCGACGGACGGCAGATCGCGACCGGGACCGTGCCCGTCAGCGTCCCGCTGCTGTTCACCGCCAACGACTGCCTCGACATCGGCGTCTGCCTGGGCGGTTCCGTCTCGCTCGACTACTTCGACCGTGCGCCGTTCGCCTTCACCGGTGAGATCCACGCGGTCGACGTGATCTATACGAGCTGACACCGGCGGTCGAGGTGGAGGTGCTGAAGCAGAGCCTCAGGCACGGGTGGAGTTACGACGCTCGACCGCAGGTCTACGAGTACGACGAGACGGCCACCGATGACTTCGGGTTCGCGCGGCTGTGGAGCGGGGGGATGAGTACTGCGCTCCTGAGCCGCGAGGGGATCGTCCATGTGGCGGCGATCGTGGAGGGAACCGCCGAGGTGACGGTGGACGGCAGCAAAGTGCAGATCGAGGCGGGGCAGATCATCCTGCTCGACGGCGACTCCGCACTCCACGCCCACTCGCCGAAACCGTGGGCGCGCTACGGCTGGTTCTTCCGCGACAGCATCCTGCGGGGGCGGGAGTATCGCCGCCTGATGGGAGAGCCGCGGTCGATCACGCGAGAGTCCCTCCTCGCCATGACCTCTGTGGCCAACACATCGCTCGATGCGAACCGGGCCGGGGTGAAGCCCTCCATCCACTCTCGGATCGCGATGGAGCATCTGGCCGCCGCTGCGGCCTATGAGCATTCGTCCCGGTCCCGAACTGATCCTGTTCACCGAGATGGCCTGTTCCTCGCCGCGCAGACGCTCATCTCCGAGCGGTTTCGCGACCCCGCCCTGACCGTCGAGGTGCTGTGCCGAGATCTCGCCGTGAGTGCCAGTTCACTGCATCGCGCCTATCAGCCGATGGGCATGAGCCCGCGGAGAGAGATCGAGCGTCATCGCGTCGCGGAGGGTCTGCGCCGGCTCGCATCCGACGACGGGAAGCACGGTCCCTCGATGGCGGACATCGCCGCCGAGTCCGGATTCACCTCCGTCGTCACGATGCGACGTGCGCTCACGAGGGCGGGACATCGCGCGCCCCGCGGGAACTGACCGCTCCCACGCTCGTCGCTGTCTCGCGGGCTCGGCGTGCCCGAAGGCAAGCCTCGACGGAACATTTTCTGTCACGACGAACCTCTTTGTCGCAGATGCCGCCCCCGCTCTTCAACCGGGAACGTCTTGTCGAGAAACTGACACTGCTTCACCACCTGTCGTTGGAAAGCCGGGATGGAGCAGCACCCGAATCCGTGACGAAAGGCAACCAGCGCTGTGAACGAATCACCCTCCGAGTCCACGAGCGACGTCACTCAGGCGACGACGAAAGCGGGACTCTCCCGTCGCGTCGTTGTCCAGGGTGCCGCGTGGAGCATCCCCGTGATCGCGGCCGCCGTTGCCACACCACTCGCTGCAGCCTCGGGAGACGGCGCCCTGAGCTTCACCCTTCGCGCCTATGCCGGCACCGCCTGCACGGAGATCACGAACGTCCAGGCCACCCTCACGAACTCGTCCGGCGCACCGGATGCCGGCAAGCCGGTCACGGTCACCCTCTCCGATGGCTACACGTTCGCCGACGGCTCCACGACCTACACCGGAACGACCAACGCGAGCGGCAAGGTCACGTTGCCCGCTGTTCGGGTGCCGGCGACAGGAGGTGCCACGACGTTCTTGGCGTCGTCTGCAGCCCTCACAGCATCAGCACCTGGCACTGCACCCAAGGTGGGCGAGGCGCACATTTACGATCGCAGCACTGGCCAGACCTACACGTTCCCGACGGTTCCTGCCGGGTCAACGGCGATCGGCGACACGACGTTCTTGGCTTCCGACGGCGACTTGTACGTCGGAAATGTGCTCATCGCCTCCGGTGTCAGTTCCGTCGGTGCCCCTTCGCTCGACAACAGCAACAACTCGTGGACTCCCTACATGTCTTCGTCGGGTGTGGCCAGCATCTACAGTCGCGATGCTGGCCAGACCTACACCTTCCTCTCCGTCCCTGCAGACTCGAAGCCGTTGGGTGACACCGCATTCTTGGCACCCAACGGTGATCTCTACGTGGGGAACGTGCTCGTTTCAACCGGAGTTACTTCGGCAGGCGTCCCTTCTCTCGATTCCGGCAACAACTCCTGGACTCCTTACGTGTCGTCCGCTGGTGTGGCTGGCGTCTACAGCCGCGATGACGGCCAGACATTCACGTTCCCGGCGGTACCTGTCGGTTCGACGGCAATCGGGGATGCGACGTTCCTTGCCCCGAACGGTGACCTCTACGTCGGAAACTCGCTCGCTGCTTCCGGCGTCACCTCTGTCGGCGTCCCTTCGCTCGACACCAGCAACAACTCCTGGACGCCGTACATATCATCGACTGGAATTGCGAGTATCTACAGTCGGACCAACGGTCAGAGCTACACGTTCCCGTCGATCCCTCTCGGGTCAACTCCGATCTCGGACACAACGTTCCTCGCGCCTAACGGCGACGTCTACGTCGGGAACACACTTATCGCTTCCAACGTCACCTCCGTGGGCCTTCCGTCCCTGGCCTCGGGGAACGACACCTTCACCCCGTACGTGGTCGCCCCAGCCTGTGCGTGGTGATGCTCGCCGGTCCCGAATGACCGGCTAGAGCAGCGAGGACCTTCGGGAACGATGTTCGGCCCCCAGCCGGACTCGTTCCTGGAGGTCCTCGCGGTCGCGGGGGTCCGCGTGCCGGAAGGTACGACAGCGACGGAGGGGAGATCCGTGAACGGTGCAGACGGCTTCGACGATGCCTTCCGCTTCACCAAGAACGGCGCACGCCTCGCGAAGGACGGCACCGGTCTGAAGCGGAGCACCTACGTGCCGCCCCAGCGTCCGGCGCTGGTCGGGTCGCGCCGGGATCGTCGTCGTCGCCGCCGCCAGAAGCGACGTCTCCGCCGCGTGTATCGCGCTCATCGGTCGGAGAGACGCTGGGTCGCTCGGGTGAAGCGAACCGCCCTGATTCTGTTCCTTGTGATCAGTTCACTGCTGTGCGTGTACGCATTCTTCCTCTCCCGATGAGCTGGCGGTCCGAAACGAAAGGTCGTCTCATGCGCGTCCCCACACAGGAGACAGTCACGGTGTTCTCGATCCTGCCGGCATTCCCGTCCGAGGTCGTGGAGCCGAATGCCGCCCAGACCCTCGTCGCGATCGGTGCAGTCAGTCTGCTTCTCGCGTTGGTTTCCGCAACAGCGCTGGGCGTGGTGCGAGCCGTTTGCCTGCCTCTCGCGCCGGAATGGCGCTGGGTGCTCGCAGGAGTCTGGGGCGTGAGCACACTCGGCTCTGTGATCGCGGCCACCTCGACCTCGGCTTGGGGCGTCACGATCGCCGCAGCCGTCGCGCTCCCGTTGCTCTGGTTGGTGAGCCGGACGGCGGTGGTGCGCTCGTTCCTGGCGGGTGCGGGTGTCGCCACGAAGGAACCAGATGAAAACACGAAGATCACGACGCGCAGCGAGCCTGCAGCGCGCAACCGAAAGGAACAGAGTTGACGAACTCGAATGCCCCGCTCACCAATCGCCGGGCGGGGGTCGACCGGCGAACCGTAATCCGAGCTGCGGCGTGGAGTGCGCCGGTCGTAGCCATAGCGGTCGCGACGCCGCTCGCTGCCGCTTCGACGCAGCAGCCGGTACTCACCGTCGAGGTCAGTCCGTTCTCTGATGCGGACGCTCCCTACGGCACCCGCTCCGTGCGCATCTCGAACTCCGGCCCGGCCGGCTTCACCGGGCCACTCACTTTCCGGATGCCGGGCATGAACGTTGCAGCCCCATTCCTGCTCGGCGGTGCTGTGCACAGTCGCAGCGCCGACGAAGACATGTGGACCGTCCCTTCGATCTCGGTTCCGGTCGGCGAGACCGTCACACTGGCCCTCACCTGGCCCGGCCCCTTCCCGCTGACCCCGGAAACACAGCCCCTCACCGTCGCGACCGACCCCGAACGAGGAACGATCACCGACACCGGGAGCATGGAGATCACGTCTCCGTATCAGCACCTCTGGGCTGCGGTAACGCCCGGCGGCGATGGGTCACCGGGAGGCACAACGTCGATCTTCATCGGCAACACCACCGAGGCGCCGTACGACGCGCAGGTCTCGTCGCGCCTGCCGCTCTGGACGCTCCCGGTGGTGACGGCCGTGCCCCTATCTGTGAACGGCACGAGGTACCCGGGGGTCAAGACGCTGGAGAACAACCAGCTGCTCGTGGCTTACCCCGACATCCCGGTCTCTGTCGAAGCCCGCACCGGCAAGCAGCTCTTCACACTTCTCTGGGGACCGGGCGGTCTCGGAGCAAGCGGTCAGCAGCACAAGGCGCTCATCGCGCTAGGTGGGCTTCCGTTCCTCGGCGACGTCGTGATCCACTCCCGGTACCGCGTCGCGTGAAGTGACCCGTACGCGGAAGAGCCCGCCCCAGCAGAAGCTGAGGCGGGCTCTTCGAAATTCCTGCGGTCGTCAGACGCCGAAGTACAGCTCGTACTCGAACGGGTGCGGGCGCTGGGCCATCGGCAGGATCTCGTTCTCGTACTTGTACGAGATCCAGGTCTCGATGAGCTCCTTGGTGAACACGCCGCCCTCGAGGAGGAACTGGTGGTCGGCCGCCAGGGCGTCGAGCGAGTCGAGCAGCGAGTTCGGCACCTGGGGGATGTCCTTGGCCTCCTCGGGCGGAAGCTCGTAGAGGTCCTTGTCGACCGGCTCGTGCGGCTCGATGCGGTTCTTGATGCCGTCGAGGCCCGCCATCAGCTGCGCGGCGAAGGCGAGGTACGGGTTGCCGGAGGCGTCGGGCGCGCGGAACTCGATGCGCTTGGCCTTCGGGTTGGAGCCCGTGATCGGGATGCGGATCGCGGCGGAGCGGTTTCCGGCCGAGTAGACCAGGTTGACCGGAGCCTCGAAGCCCTTCACCAGACGGTGGTAGCTGTTCAGCGTCGGGTTGGTGAAGGCGAGCAGGGCCGGCGCGTGTGCCAGGATGCCGCCGATGTACCAGCGTGCGATGTCGCTGAGCTGGCCGTAGCCGGCCTCGTCGTAGAAGAGCGGCTTGCCGTCGGCCCACAGCGACTGGTGGGTGTGCATGCCCGAGCCGTTGTCGCCGTACAGGGGCTTGGGCATGAAGGTCGCGACCTTGCCCCACTCCTCGGCGGTGTTCTTGACGATGTACTTGAACTTGAGGATGTCGTCCGCCGCGTGGACCATCGTGTCGAAGCGGTAGTTGATCTCCTGCTGTCCACCGGTGCCGACCTCGTGGTGCGAGCGCTCGAGGATGAAGCCGGCGTCGATCAGCTTGAGGGTGATGTCGTCGCGGAGGTCAGCGGTCTTGTCGACCGGGCTCACCGGGAAGTAGCCGCCCTTGTACGGGGTCTTGTTACCGAGGTTGCCGCCCTCTTCTTCGCGGCCGGTGTTCCAGGCGCCCTCTTCGGAGTCGACGCTGTAGAAGCTGGAGTTCGAAGTGACGTTGTAGCGGACGTCGTCGAAGATGTAGAACTCGGCCTCGGGGGCGAAGAACGCCGTGTCGGCGATGCCGGTCGAGGTGAGGTACTTCTCCGCCTTCTTGGCGACCTGACGCGGGTCCTTCGAGTAGATCTCGCCGGTGCGGGGGTTGTAGATGTCGAACAGCATGACGAGGGTGCTCGCCTCGCGGAAGGGGTCGACGTACGCGGTGGTGACGTCGGGGATGAGCTGCATGTCCGACTCGTGGATGCTCGCGAAACCGCGGATCGAGGAGCCGTCGAACAGCTGACCGTCGGTGAAGAAAGCCTCGTCGACCGTCGATGCAGGAATGTTGAAGTGCTGCTGCACACCAGGGAGATCGGTGAAACGGATGTCAAGGAACTTGACGTCGTTCTCCTTGATGTAGGTCAGTACCTCGGACGAATCTTTGAACATGTACGACTCCTGTAATGCGGATCGATGGCTTCACGGCCACTCTGCAGAGTACGGACGGGGGATTTCTCTACGGTATCCGCTTTGTTTCGGGCGTGTTACAGGAGCCCGGGCGACGAAAGCGGCATTTGGCGCTCGGTAGGCTGGGGGAGTGACGGATGCTGTGAACACGTACCCCGGTGAGCGACTCGGACTCCCGGAGTCGGGTCCCGGCAGCATCGCCAGGCCGGGCCGCCGCATCGGGGCCCTGCTCATCGATTACCTCGCCGCGACCATCATCGCCACCGCATTCCTCGGCTACGACCAGTTCGCGCTTCCCACCGAAGCCGGGCTCACGCAGTTCGCGCCGATGCTCGTGTTCGCCGTGCTGCAGATCCTCTTCATCCCGACCGCGGGAGGCAGCCCGGGCCACCGGATCCTCGGAATGCGGCTCGTGCGCCGCGACGGCGCCTGGGTCGGCCTGTGGCGGCCGATCGTCCGCACCCTGCTGCTCGTCGTCGTCGTACCGGCGGTGATCTGGGACGCCGATCAGCGCGGCCTCCACGACAAGGCCGTCGGCACCGTGCTCATCCGCGCCTGAGCGCCGCGTTCAGATCTTGCCGCGGTTGCGGCGACGTGCCTCGCGGGGCGCTCGCCCTCCGAGGAACGATCGAGCCGGGTCGACCGAGAATCCCTGCCGCAGTGCTTCTCTTCCGATGAGCATCCGGAAGCCCATCTCGTCGCGATTGCTCAGCGTCACCTCGGCGAGCACTTCGCGGTCGACGAGGCGGATCAGCAGCTCCACCACGAGGCGCTGCTGCGCGTGCCCCGACGAGCTGCGCACGGCGCGCCGGTCGTGGACCGGGCATTCGACGACCACGGCGTCCTCTTGACTGTCTTGCCAGGGTTTGACCTTGAAACGGACCCAGGGCTGGTCGTCCTGTTCGAACTCGACGATGTCGAACGCGTGCAGTGAGGAGGTGCGCGCACCCGTGTCGATCTTGGCTTTCAACCAGTCGACTCCGAGATCGGGCAGGCTCACCCATTCTCGCCACCCCGTAAGGGTGTTTGAATGGGGGGTAGTCCTACTCACCTGATACATCCTGGCAGGAAAAATCCCCCGTGAAGATCGCAGTGCTCTCCCGTGCGCCGCAGGCGTACTCCACCCAGCGACTACGCGCAGCTGCGCTTCAGCGCGGACACAACGTCAAGGTGCTCAACACGCTGCGCTTCGCGATCGATCTCACCGCCGATGAACCCGACCTCCACTATCGAGGTCGTCAGCTCAGCGACTACGACGCGATCCTGCCCCGCATCGGCAACTCGATCACCTACTTCGGCACGGCCGTGGTCCGGCAGTTCGAGCAGATGGACGTCTACACGCCGAACACCGCGAACGGGATCTCCAGTGCACGCGACAAGCTTCGCGCGAACCAGATCCTGTCACGGCACAACATCGCGATGCCGCCGACGGCGTTCGTGCGCAACCGCGCCGACGTGCGCCCGGCGATCGAGCGCGTCGGTGGGGCACCGGTCGTGATCAAGCTCCTGGAGGGGACCCAGGGCATCGGCGTCATCCTCGCTCCCCAGGTCAAGGTGGCCGAGGCGATCATCGAGACGCTGCACTCCACCAAGCAGAACGTGCTGATCCAGAAGTTCATCTCGGAGAGTCGTGGGCGCGACATCCGGGCGCTCGTCGTCGGCGACCGGGTCGTGGCCGCGATGCGGCGTTCGGCCGCCGGAGACGAATTCCGCTCGAACGTGCATCGCGGCGGATCGGTCGAGGCCGTCGAGCTCGACCCCGTGTACGAGCGTGCCGCCGTCCGTTCCGCGCAGATCATGGGGCTGCGGGTCGCTGGCGTCGACATGCTCGAGGGCGACGACGGACCGCTGGTCATGGAGGTCAACTCCTCGCCGGGGCTGCAGGGCATCGAGACGGCGACGAAGCTCGACGTCGCCGGCGCCATCATCGACTACATCGCCGGTCAGGTCGCGTTCCCCGAGATCGATGTGCGCCAGCGGCTCACAGTCTCGACGGGATACGGCGTCGCGGAACTGATGGTGCATGGCGCCGTCGACCTGGTCGGCAAGACGCTGGGCGAGGCGGGCCTCTGGGAACGAGACATCACGGTCCTCACGCTCCACCGCGGCGTGAGCGTGATCCCGAACCCGCGCAAGCACGTTGTCCTCGAGGCCGACGACCGACTGTTCTGCTTCGGCAAGCTCGACGAGATGCGGTCGATGGTTCCCGAGCGTCGTCG
Source organism: Microbacterium sp. B19(2022) (assembly GCF_012030385.1). Taxonomy (NCBI): domain Bacteria; kingdom Bacillati; phylum Actinomycetota; class Actinomycetes; order Micrococcales; family Microbacteriaceae; genus Microbacterium; species Microbacterium sp. B19(2022). The sequence goes on along the minus strand of NZ_JAAUVO010000014.1, from coordinate 4,409 downwards.
TCGGCGTGCGAAGGTCCGTCGCCTGCCCCGGCAGCCGCTCTCCGAATGAACGAGAGCGCGGCCGCCCCCGGAGGAGGACGGCCGCGCTCTTCGTATCAGTGTGCTGAACTCAACGAGGTCGCTGTGAGCGCACCTTCGTCGGGTCGATCCCCTTGGGGATCGGCAGCGAGGACAGCGACTGCGAGACCGAGTCCACGCGGCGGATGACCGCTGCCATGGTGGTCTTGTCGATGGCCTTCGGAAGCTTCTTGATCGTCTTCGCCAGGTCCGCGATCGCGACCTCGTCCTCGCCGTGTCCGACGTAGAGGACCGTGACCGGCACACCGTGCGCGACACGCTGGGCCTTGCTGCGCTCCTCGTTGACGAGGCGGGTCAGGCGACCACGCGCGCCTTCGCCCACGACGACGATCCCCCCGCGACCGATGGTGCGGTACACCGCCTCCTGCGTCTTCGGGTTGATGCCGACGGGGGTCTCCGAGGCCTGCCAGCTGCGTCCGAGGCTGGTGCTGAGCACGTGGCCGGTGGCGCCGGGCATGCCGTCGATCTTCGTGTACATGGCCGACGTCGACAGGCGCGTCATGAGGAAGAGGGCGCCGAGGACACCCAGCATGAGGCCGGTGATGCCCCAGAGGATGAGCGTCCAGATCTGGAACGGCGGGATCAGGTATCCGGCGAGGAGGCCGATGAGGACGCCGCCGACGAGGATCGCGAGCTGTGCCCAGGGAAGCCACGCGTATGCCTCGCGGGTGAACCGGAAGAGGGACTTGATCTGGGAGAAGAACCCAGGACGCTTTTCGGGTTCAGGAGCACTCTTTGCCATGGAGACCAGCCTACCGAGTCCGCAGCCCTCGTGATGTCGCCGTTCGCGCGAAGCGGAGTCGGATGTGACGGCACTCTTCCTGCACATTCTCGCCATCGGCCGGAACCTGTTCACCATGGTCCCGATCGCGCAGATTCGGGTGTGCGCTCGGCTGTGATGGAGGAATGACAGACATCGGTACCCGTGACGTCCGGGGGACGGCCCTCGTTCCGGCCGCACATCGGGTGGTGCGGGTTCTCGACGCCGATGAGGGGCCGTTCGAGGGTGCGCTGGTCACTTCGGGGGACGGAGTGGCTGTGCGAGTGGACGCCTCGGCGCTCGAGGGGTGGATCGGATGGCGGTGTGCGGGAGCGGAGCATGTGGCCGCGCCGATCGACGTCATCCGACGCGGCGGAGGCCATGATGTGCTGCTCCCGTGGTGCACGGATCAGGTGCTGGGGTTCCTGATCCGCCGATCGGCCACGGGGGCAGTGCTGAAACCGGGGGAGTGCTGCACCCTCGTGATCAGCCTGCTGCGCGGTCTCGACGAGATCGGCGATGGTGCGGAGGGGCCGCGCACCGGTGCATGGTGGGTGACCGACGGTGGTCGGCCCGTGTTCGTCTTCGAAGTGCGGGGAGGAGCAGGGACCGATGCGCGAGCGGGAGCGGAGCAGATCGTCCGGAGATTGAGCGAAGACAGTACCGACAAGGTACTCACGCGGACGCTCACCGCGATTGAGAAGGGGCTGGAGAAGGCCTCCGCGCAGCCGCGTATCCCGCCCCGACTCCTCGACGTGTGGGAGCAGGAACTCCTGAACGTCGCAGCTCCTCAACCTCTCGATCGCGGGTCGCATGCTCCGGAACGGGCGAGGGAGATCGCGCGCGCGGTCACGTCTCCTGAGTCGATCCTTCCGCGGAACCGTCAGCGACTGCGGGCGGATCGTCGGCGCCCGAGCCGGGGGATAGTGACGACGGTCGTGACGCTCGCCGGCGCCTCGAAGGAGTCCTCCAGGATCGCGCTCGCGCGCATTACGGCGGGGGGCCGGCGGCGACGAGGGCAAAGCACGGGTGCGGCAGGGGATGCCGGAACGCGGTCGCACTCGCGGCGACGTCCGTTCATCCTGGCGGCAGCCCTGGCCGCCGTCGTGCTCGCCGCGGGGTTGCTCTGGCCGGAGGGTGGCGATCCGGGCGAGGCTGCTGATGCTCGAGAGCGGAGTGCGGAGGAACCGACTTCTGCTGCTTCAGGGGGTAGGCCATCGGCGTCGCCCGCGTCGGAGGATGCCGGCGAGGGCGAGGAAACCGAGGGGTCCGAAGAGAAGGCGGCCGCGGATGAGACCAGGGCGGCCGAAGATCCGAACAGGAGCAGCTCGTCGGGGGGAGACGATCCCGTGGCTGCAGCGGCTGCTTTGCTCACCACGATCACGGCATGCCGCACGCGGTCCGACTCCGTGTGTCCCGAGGCCGTGGCTCCAGGGTCTGACGGTGTGGTGAATGAGCTCGGGGCGGCGGAGGGGACCGCCGTCGAGCTGGTCGACGAATACGGGGACGTCGCCGTGGTGCGGCTCCAGGTCGATCATGCGAAGGAGGAGACGGGAGGGGGCGAGCCGCGAGAACCGGCGCACGTGATGGTCGTGCTCATCCGTGTTCAAGAGAAATGGCTGGTCCGCGACGTCTATGACGTCGCGGACCAGCCATGAGATGCTCTCTCGGTTCAGGCGCCGAGCTGAGCGGCGAACTGCGCCGACTCGAGGCGGGCCTTCACCGCACCCAGGAACCGTGCGGCATCCGCACCGTCGATGATCCGGTGGTCATACGAGAGCGCGAGGTACACGTACGAACGGATCGCGATCGCATCCGCACCGCCGACCTTCACGAGACCGGGACGCTTGACGACCGTGCCGGTGCCGAGGATCGCGGACTGCGGAAGGAAGACGACAGGAGTGTCGAACAGCGCGCCTCGCGAACCGGTGTTGGTCAGCGTGAACGTGCCTCCGGCAAGCTCGTCAGGCTTCAGCTTGTTGTCGCGCGTGCGGGCGGCCAGATCGGCGATCTCGTGCGCGATCTGTGCGATGTTCTTCGAGGCCGCGTCGCGGAGCACCGGCGTGAGCAGACCGCGCTCGGTGTCTACCGCGATCGACACGTTCTCGCTGGCCGGGTACACGATGTTCTCGCCGTCGACCGTCGCGTTCACGATCGGGAACGCCTGCAGTGCCTCGGCGGTCGCGAGCGCGAAGAACGGCAGGAACGACAGCTTGTCGCCGGTCTTCTCGAGGAACGAGGCCTTCACACTGTCGCGGTAGTCGGCCAGCGCCGTGACATCGACCTCGACCACCGTGGTCAGCTGCGCGGTCTGCTGCATGGACTCGACCGCGCGCTTGGCCAGAACCTTGCGCAGGCGCGACATCGGCTGCGTGGTGCCGCGCAGCGGAGACACCTCGAGCGGTGCCGGAGCCGGCGCCGATGCGGCTGCTGCAGCGGGTGCCGTGGCGGTCTCCGCGGCCTTGAGGACGTCTTCCTTTCGGATGCGGCCACCCACACCGGTTCCGGTGACGGATGCGAGGTCCACGCCCTGCTGTGCGGCAAGGCGACGCACCAGGGGCGTCACGTACAGGTTGTCGTTCTCGGTGGGCAGCGCGAGCTTCTGCGCAGCAGGAGCAGCGGCAGGTGCCGGAGCGGCGGCGGGTGCCGGAGCGGCGGCGGGTGCCGGAGCGGCGGCAGGTGCCGGAGCGGCGGCCGGTGCGGCGGCGGGTGCCGGTGCCTCGGCAGCCGGTGCCTCGGCAGCGGGTGCCTCAGCGGCCGGCGCAGCGCCGGAACCGACACGAGCGAGGACAGCGCCGACAGCCACGGTCTCATCTTCGCCGGCGACGATCTCCTGCAATACACCGGCGACCGGCGACGGGATCTCGGTGTCGACCTTGTCGGTCGAGATCTCCAGGAGTGCCTCGTCGACGGCGATGGTGTCGCCGACCTGCTTGAGCCAACGGGTCACGGTGCCTTCGGTGACGCTCTCGCCGAGCTCGGGCAGCACGATGTCGGTCGCGTCTCCGGCGGGAGCGGATTCTGCAGCCGGCGCCTCCGCGGCGGGTGCGGGGGCCTCCGCGGCAGGTGTGGCCGCAGCAGGTGCGGATTCCGCGGGCGCGGCCTCGGCGGGCGCGGCCTCAGCGGGTGCAGCCTCGGCGGCAGCAGGAGCGTCTCCCGCAGGGGCCGATTCGCTGCCATCACCGATTCGCGCGAGAAGCGCACCGACCTCGACGGTCTCGTCTTCGGCCACGAGGATCTCCTCGATCACGCCGGAAACAGGGGAGGGGATCTCGGTATCGACCTTGTCGGTCGAGATCTCGAGCAGGCCCTCATCCGCCTGCACGGTGTCTCCCACCTGCTTGAGCCAGCGGGTGACCGTACCCTCTGTGACGCTCTCGCCGAGAGCGGGGAGGACGACGGATGTGCTCATGACTGAGTCTCCTTCAAGAAGTTGTATGACGCTTGTCTAGCTTAGTGACTCGGGCACCGGTTGGTGCTCAGAGGGCGTGCAGGGGCTTGCCGGCCAGTGCAAGGAAGGCTTCGCCGAGTGCCTCGCTCTGGGTCGGGTGGGCGTGGATCAGGGGGGCGA